>JADKDV010000001.1:994103-1325471 GCA_016718315.1 Candidatus Obscuribacter sp.
ATATCAGTCACGAAGAAGCAAAGGCCAAAGCGCTTGAATTTATCTCTGGTTTGACCGGAACAGCAATTGATCAATTTGCTATCAAGCAGGACACTACCACCCCTCGCAGCAATCGTATCGATCATTCATTTACCCTCGAAAACAAAAACTATGACTGGGCTGGAGCCAAACTGCGCACCAACATTACTTATAGCGGCAATCTACTAACTGAATACAATGCTTTTGTCCATAAACCAGAAGCCTGGGACAGACAGTACAGTAAGATGCGCTCGGCCAATGAGCTCTTGCAAAAAATTGCTACTGTATTTTATGTGCTACTAAATCCAGTGGCATTGTTTCTCGCTATTACACAGTGGCAAAGAGGCAATATTAGAGTCAAGTTTGCCATCATAGCAGCACTCGTCTTCAGCCTTATTGGTCTTGTTGACAGCTACAACGAGTTACCTTTTAGCCTGGCCAATTATTCAAGCGACAAATCCTATCCAGGCTTTGTCGCCCTTACCCTAATGAGTCCACTTCTGACAGCCTTGATGACTTTTCTCGGCTCGACTGTACTAATTATGGCCGGTGAATTCATTTACCGCAAAACTTTCCCCGAAAAACTGGCATTGGAAGAGCTTGTCACTAAAAACGGACTGGCATCCAAAGAAGTGAGAATGGGGCTTTTAATCGGTATAGTCTGGTGTGCTGTATCGCTCGGTTATCAAATCACATATTACTATTTAGGTCGCAAAGTCGGCTTCTGGTGCCCCATACAGCTTGACCAGTATCAAGTGTTGGGTTCATACTTCCCCTGGTTTGGTGCTGTTGGTCTGGGAGTATCAGCCAGTGGCTCAGAGGAGCTACTCTACAGAGTGCTCTTTTTGGGTCTGATGCAACCACTAGTCAAAAGATTTTGGCTGGCCAATTTACTGCAAGCAGCTGGCTGGGGCTTTATGCACAGCAGCTATGAGCAGCAGCCCTGTTATGCCAGAGGCCTTGAGCTGACTATCGAAGGCATGCTCGATGGCTGGATTTTGCGACGTTTTGGCTTATTGCCCTGCCTGGTATCACATTATCTCTTTGATGCCTTTTGCTGTGTCACACCGCTATTTAAGGCACCTGTAGATCTCAAATTTACAGCTATCTATCCGCTCATACCGATACTGGCATTACTTGCTTATTCCTTTGTCCTAAAAGGCAAGCGCCCGGCAGCAATACTCAATAGTGAGATACCAATTAAGGCGATAGTCCAGGAAAAAACCTCCAAATTGGACATGACAGTCGAATACGAGCCCCTCAAAAAAGTTTGGCGCTGGCGCCTTTTGGCTCTAATGGTACTGATTTTGGCTTCTGTCGCCGCGCTTTCTGACAATGTCAAAAGAATTGGAGACAATGTCAAACCGCTCAAAATAAGCCGTGATATGGCTGTTCAAAAAGCCAAAAGTATTCTTGCCGAAAAACAAATCGACCTCTCTGGCTATCGCCACTATGTCACTGTCAATAACAGCTACGGCAACCATACTCAGGAATTGCAGTATATTTTTGAAAAAGTCGGGCTTCAAAAGACCATTGAGATAGCTGATGCCATTGAACACAGTGCCATTACCGCAGTGCAATTTATCAAGCCAGAAACACCGCAATCATACGGCGTGACCCTAGACGAAGACGGCAAATTACTCTCTTTATCTATTACTTTAGCCGAAGAGGATAAGGCTCGCGAAATATCCAAAGAAGAAGCACAATCACTGGTGCGCGCTTTTATTAGGGAATATCGTCCAGTCTACTACCCACTCGATGATGATGAATACTCAGCCAAGCGTATGCCCGAGCGCATCGATCATTCAGTCACTTTTAAAATTCCCACCTACACAGTGGCAGAAGCACCACTAAAAGTATCAATGGATGTGCTCGGAGACCGGGCCTGTAATATCTCACACCGCTGGGATACTCCGGAGAGCTGGAACTGGAAGCGCCAGGTAAAAACTCGCAAAGATGAGATTTTGCCTTTTATCAACTACGCAATCTACGCCATATCAATTTTACTGGGCATCTACACAATAGTGACAGTATTCAGAAGCCACAAAGTCAAATGGGCACTACCGCTATTGGTATCACTGGTATGGGTTGTCTTTGGTCTATTGCAAAACAGCAATGACTTGATCAACATGTATGCCAACTATGACGTCAACAAGCCCTTGCAGGACTTTTATATGCAAGAGGCAATCAGCAGAGCAAGCAATATATTTTTGCCACCGCTGGGACTAATCTTTGCACTGGCAATTATATTTGCCGCCCTCACTCACAATATCAAACAAAAACTCAAGACTGTTTATGTCATGCTCTTTCCCGCTCATCTAGATGAGTATTCCAAACTACACCGCGATTACTGGCTCGATGCCTTGCTTTTAGGCGGTACAGCAGCTGTGGCATCTATTGCCATAGGACTTGGTTTTAAGTATCTCGACTTACAGTTTGCCCGGGAGGTATCAATAACCTCCAATATCCAGCCAATTATTAGCGACTTCAATAGTTTTGTGCCCCCGCTTGCCGACGTCCTGGGTCTTGTCAGACCGGTCTTTGATGACGCCCTCAAGCTTGGCATGATGGTGACATTGGCCCTGGTCCTGAGATTGACTACTCTAAAGCAGCTTTTGCCTGTGGTGCTGGCATTTTTGGTATTTGGTGCAGCCAATCAAAAACACTGGCCGGACTTTTTTATCACACTGGGAGCCAGCACCACCACATTTATATTTACCTGGTTTGTAGTCACTAAAGCCGGTGGACGCAATTTACTCTCATTGGCTATCTTTTGCTTTTATATCAATTGCCTAACGCGTCTGGTACTACTCTGGCAATACGCCAGAGATGTATGTTACCGCGATATAGTCACAGTTATTGTGATGATGTGCCTGCCGCTTTTATACCTGCTCTACAATCAGCGCATCCACAGACTATCTAAAAAAATCAAATTGAGACGCAGCAAAAACAGCTAGTTACTTGCGCGGTCTATAAAAGGCCAGACAAAACCACTCTGCCAGCCTGACTTGACCACTGCCAAAGTTATACTCAAAAATCCCTGCCACCATAAGTGATGCCAGAGCAGCCATCAACCCCAAATTGATGCCATCAGGCCAGCCTGGCTCTTGAGCAGCGCGCCAGGTGGCGATAAAAGGCGCCACTACAAGCCAGGCAAAACTGATAAGACCAAGTACACCAAGGGTAGCAAGTACATGCATATAGTTACTGTGACCGTGATTTAAGTCTTTGCTTTCACCTGGTACAGCGTCAGTAGGTATACGGGGGAAGTTGCGAGGTCCAGCCCCCAGCAGAGGACTGGTCTTAAATGTATCAAGAGCAATTTGCCAAACTTTTAGTCTCAAAGTAATGCTTTGATCTGCCTGCCAGTTAGAAGCGCTCTGCAAGCGGGTTTTGACCACAGGCACAGCAAAATAGCCAGCCACCACACTGAAAGACAGGACCAGGATACCAAGCAAAAAGGCTTTGCGCGAAATGCGCAGAGTCAAAACCAGCACACCCGCCACCATCCCCAGCCAGGCACTGCGCTCAGCGGCAAACAAAAGTCCGACAAAGTTGGCACAAAGTAAAACCAGAGGAAGAGCGAGTGTATTGATACTGGTACTTTTGCGATTAACAAATAATGCGGCAAGATGACCAGCGGCCATAAAGCTCGTCAATTGCATAATACCGGCATAAGTCATGGGATTATTCAAAAATCCGGTGGCTTGCAAATACTGATAGGTAGTAAAAGGATGATAGTTAAACACACCCTCAATAAGTCCCATGACGCCACATATGGCGCCTGCTATAAGCCAGCCATAAAAGCCTCTGGCAATAACCTTTTGGTTGTCCAATACCAGATACAAAACTGGATAAATCACAAAACCACGGGCCGTAGTCAGGCTACTCAGTCCCTCCTTAAGCCCGCCGGCAGCTAGACCAGAGACAAAAGAAATCAAAACAAAGACCAAAATTGGCACCATAAATGGTGCACGCCAGGCTTGCTTAAATGCAGCAACTGGTCCATGTTTAACTAGGGCCAAAAGCAAAAGCACGATGATAGCAATCCAGCTAATAGTAAGACTGGTATTGAGCGCAATAGCTAAAATGATGGTCAGATAACTAAAAATCTCTGCCCAGTCAATGCTTTTATTTGGCTTTGCATCTTGGGTCAAATTAACGCGACCAGTTGATCATTCCCATAATCTCACGCACTTCTTTGAGCGTTTGTTGCGCTACTTTGCGTGCTTTCAGGTTACCATGCTCAACAATTTTGCGCACATTATCGGGATTGGCAGCCAGCTCTTTACGCTTCTCACGCATCGGCGCAAAAAACTGATTAATCTGTCCAGCCAGTCTGACTTTACAGTCGACACAACCAATCTTGGCGCTTTCACATTCGTCTCTGACCACAGCACACAGGTCTTGATCAGCAAATATCTGATACATGGGCCAGGGCACTTCGCACAAATTGGTATGACCGGGATCGGCTTTAGCGATACGAGTCCTATCGGTGATCATCTGTTTAACTTTTTTGATGGTATCGTCTTCGGTATCAGCGATTTTGATATCGTTGTTAAAGGATTTGCCCATCTTTTGTCCATCCACGCCCTTTAGCAAAGGGGTAGTGGTAAATTCCGGCTTAGGCTCGGGGAAAAAATCTACGTTATAGGTGTTGTTAAAGCGTCTGGCTACATCTCGTGCAAATTCCAGGTGCGACTCCTGATCTTTACCAACTGGCACGAGCTGCCCTCTAAATGTGAGGATGTCAGAAGCCATTAGTACTGGATAACCCAAAAGACCATAAGTGATTTTGTCCTGGGCAGCATGCTCATCCTGGTCAAGCATTTTGACCATGTCTTTGAGTGTCGGCTCGCGCTCCACCCAGTTATGAGGAGTAAACATAGAGAGCAATAGATGCAATTCGGCAATCTCGGGCACAGCCGATTGGACGTAAATGGTCGCCGCTTCTGGATCTACACCAGCACAGAGCCAGTCAAGAGCAATTTCCCAGATATGAGCTTCGATTTCTCTGGTGTTTTGAAATTTAGTAGTCAGAGCATGCCAGTCGACGATGCAAAAGTAAGATTCGTACTGACTCTGGAAATGAATCCAGTTTTTGAGCGCACCAAAATAGTGCCCCAGATGCAAACGTCCGGTAGGACGCATGCCTGACATGATTCTTTTAGCTATTGCCATTTACTAACTCTCAAGGCGTGCAGAAACAGCCCGCCGGGCGGACTTGCAGCGCTTATCGGGGAAAAAAACTACTTAGCAGCCTTTGCGATTGCTTCTTTTACTTTCTCTTTCTTTCTGTCTACCTTAGCCAGGCGACGCTTTTTCTTGATGCGAGCGTTGTATTTGTTAGTCATCGCTATCCTCTTTTATATAGAAACATTGACAGTTTACCCAAAGAAGAAGCAAAGAAGTAGAGTTTTGCTCGCTTTAGAAGAATTGTCACAGCTCCCTGAACTGTCTCTAACATTTGGCTCTAGCGCGGGGCAAAGCGCTCACGCTCAACTTGCAAACGTTCCTGATCCGAATCAGTCATAAATCCGGTCTTAACCAACAAATCCACTAGCTTGACGCCACGTTGCTTGGCTAAATCCGTGACATCTCTCAGCTCATCTCCGGTAATGCGTCTTCTTTGCAATAGATATTGTTCGATTTCGACTCGTCCTAAAAGCAAGTCAGCAGTAATACTGGCAACTGCATCGGGAGGATCGATATAGCCTCTTTCTAAAGAGTATTTGCAGGTATGCAGCACCTGACCAGCCTGTCTGCCTTTTTTGGTGGCGCAAGCAATAAAGCTCAGACCATTTTTAAAATCGGAAAGTATTTCTTTGAGTTCGCTATCGAGGGCTTCGTTGTTGAGTGCCAGTTGACCAAAGGGACTGACATGGAAGCTCGTCTGAAAAAGCCGCTCGATATCGACGGCAACAATGGGTAAGGGGTCAGTGCGTCTAATATCAAAATTAGTCCGGGTCACTTGTTCTTCGTCACTGGACTGACTGGCCGGTTTTAAGGCTGGCAAGTTGTTACTGGTATCTTTGCTGCTCTCACCACTGGCAGCTGCGGCACCAACCAGTTCACGACTGGGTTTTTCGACAGCGGTGGCATTGAGTACTTTGGCTTCAACCGCTGCGATGTCGACAGCTGGCAAATTATCAGACGTGACAACAGCTAAGTCTGTCAACTCCACTTCTTGTGCCGCAGTAGCAGCACCAACTTCGGTATCAAAATATCTTTCTTCACGGCTATCTCTAGACACAGTGGCGCGTAAACACTCCACCGAATGTGTAATTAAAAGGCGATAGAGCGATGATGTGGCACTGACCACATCGAGATTGAATTCGCGCATAGCCTGGCGCATGGTGCGACCATCAGTTATCCACCCCAGGACAGCAAAATCATCTTTACCAAGAGGCTGCTTAGTCAGCGCTTCTTGCCAGAACTGAGTACCAAAATTGGGCGAAGGCACAATCTCTGTATTGAGGCCAACACCTTCTTCTCGTAAAAAGAGCAATTGATCGGCAAAAGTATTGGACTGTTTTAGCTCAATTTTGAGATTGCTATTTATAGTACTGCGAAACCTGGAAGCTACTCGCTCGACACTAAAGGTACCGTCTTGCCAAAACAAAAACTCAGTCAGGGCATCATTACCCTCCAGAATGCCGAAATTAGCCGCTAGAAGCTCACCTTCGCAAATGAAAAGCTCGCCTTTGGCAAATCCATTAACTAGCTTTACCTTAAAGCTTTTATTGGACTCTGTAGCCAAAAACTGTAAAAGCCCGGGTAGACTGACATCCGATAGATTGCCATCGATCATTATTAGCATGCCTCCTTACTAAGCTAGTTATGCCCCATCCGGGTCACGCGTCCACCGTAAAAACTGGAGATAGGAATCTTTCAAATTTACAAAAGTTAATCCAGCTCTTGACTGCTTAGAGTTGGCAGAGAAGTGGGTAAATACCAGGAAGGCGAATATCGCGTCACATTTACCACTGCAATTTTTTGAAATGGAGTTGCTCAATTGGCTGCCAAAGTTACAGACGAGCTATCTGATGAGTGGTCTTCTGAGGTCTTTGAACCGGAAGCAGACGAACCCGTGGAAGCGCCTGCAGAAGGCTTTAGCGAAGACTCGGTAAGACTTTATCTGCGCGAAATTGGCAGAGTCAAAATGATCAAGCCCGATGAAGAAATCGAGCTTGCCAGACGTATTGCCAAAGGCGACGGCGAAGCTAAAAAGAGCTTGATTCAGGCCAATTTGAGACTGGTTATTTCTATAGCAAAAAAATATGTCAACCGCGGTCTACCCTTCCAAGATCTGATTCAGGAAGGCAATCTCGGACTGATTCGTGCTGCCGAAAAGTTTGACCACACCAAAGGATTTAAGTTTAGTACTTATGCCACATGGTGGATCAGACAGGCGATAAGCCGCGGTCTGGCTGACAAATCTAGAACTATCCGTGTGCCTGTACACATGGTCGAATCAATCAACAAACTTAAACGCACCAGTGCCAAACTCTCTCAAGAGCTGGGACGTAAGCCCAATGAGCTGGAGTTATCTGCCGCTCTGGACATTAGCATCACTAAAGTGCAAGAAATCATCCAGGCCGATAGAGAGCCTGTATCCATGGAAATGCCCTTAAACAGGGATGATGAGACTTATATAGGCGACTTGATTGAGGACAGTGAGTCCACAAGACCGGATGCCACTACCGCTGAAGAATTGATGCGCCAGGATTTAGGGCGCATGTTAAGTCAGCTGACGCCTCGCGAAAGAGACATTATGCATTTGCGATACGGTCTCGAAGACGGTCGCCAGCGCACGCTTGAAGAAGTAGGCCGGCTCTTTAATATCACCAGAGAGCGGGTCAGACAAATAGAACACAAAGCTTTCCGTAAGCTCAGACAGCCCAACTGGTCCTCTAAATTGGCCGGTTACCTGGAAGATTAAGCCGGCAACTACCTGGAATGTCTCGTTTGCTAACACTATTAGACAAACGACCTACTTGACTGGCACAATGCTTGCTAGTCTAAGAGCTTCTCAGGTATCACTATGACCGAAAAGCAGCTATTAGCCCCGGACATGCTCAGCGAGCTTGTGGACAAAGGAGAGCGCCAAAAACTGCGCTTGATTTTGAACGACCAGCATTCGGCAGACCTGGCTGAGTGCCTCTTAGAGCTGGCTCCCGCCACACGCATCTCTTGCTTTAGACTTTTAGACCTGGATAATGCCAGTGCGCTCCTGGCAGAGCTGGAGCCGCCAAAGCAATCTGAGTTACTCAGGGATCTGGGCAATAACTCCATTGCCGCCCTTGTCGTCAATATGTCTCCAGATGACGCCGTTGACTTGCTTTCTGAGCTGCCCGAAAACAAAGCCAGAGAAATCATCGATCAAGTTTCGGATAACGAAGTAAAAGAAGACCTCACCCAGCTAATGACTTTTAAAGAAGACACAGCTGGAGGCATCATGTCCACAGACTATCTGGCTCTCAAAGCCAGTATGACAGTGGCTGAAGCCCTGGTCTATTTACGCGAAGAATACGAAGACCTGGAAGAAGAAATTTATGACGTCTATGTCGTTGGCGAAAGCGAAGAGCTAGTCGGTGTGGTTACTCTTGTCGAGCTTTTGACAGCATCGCCAGAAGTGCTTGTCCGCTCAGTCATGGACGAGGATGTCGTCTCGGTCCAGGCTGATATCGACCAGGAGCACGCAGCCGAAAAACTCAGTCGTTATGACCTTTTATACCTGCCTGTCGTCAATGAACACAAGCAGCTACTCGGTATTATCACCGCCGATGATGTCATCGACGTACTCAAAGAAGAAGCCACAGAAGATATTTACCAGTCATCTGGTATCTCCTCATCAGGCTCCGAAAGCCAGGAACAACTGGGCTACAACGTCAGACGCGCTTTTAGTGCCCGACTGCCCTGGCTACTAGTTACACTTTTAATCGAAACAGGTTCGGCATCGGTCATTACTTCTTTTGATTCGATTATTCAACAAACCGTACAGGCAGCCAGTTTTATGCCATTACTCTCTGGTGTCACAGGCTCTGTAGCGACTCAGTCCACCTGTATTGTTATCCGGGGCTCCAACAGGACTAGTGGCTTTGGTCTTAAAGCTGCTCTGCGCAATATCTGGCACGAAATAAAAGTAGGAGTACTGCTTGGTCTTTGCTGTGGACTGACAACTTATCTGGCCAGTCTTTTTATGCATAATTCTAGCCAGACCCTGGGTCTTATAGTGGGCATGTCGCTCTTTATAACTATGACTGTGGGTGTAATCATCGGTACTTTGATGCCCATGATCTTCGAAAAAATCGGCGTAGAACCAGCCCACGCCAGCGGTCCATTCATTACCAGCATCCTGGATGTCTGCACCATGTCGATTTACCTTACAATAGTGCACTTGTTCCTGACTAGATTTCCCAACGCCCTGCGCCTGTAGTGATCAAAGTGAGAAAAAATGGAAAAAACCATGGATAAATCCGACAAAACTACCGCTAAAGATCCTGTAGCTGAGCTTGTCAGAAGACGTCAGGAAGCCATGGCGGTTAACCCCAAACAAGTCGAGAGTCGTCATCAAAAAGGCATCCTCACTGCTCGCGAACGTATCGAACAACTGGTCGACAAAGATTCGTTTTTAGAAATCGATCGTTTTGCCGTGCACCAGTGCACAGACTTTGGTATGGACGAAAAGCGCGCCTTTGGCGATGGAGTCATAACAGGTCAAGCCACAATCGATGGTCGCCCAATTTATCTATTTGCTCACGATGCCACATTTGTGGGCGGGGCGCTGGGAGAAGTATTTGCTCGCAAAGTCTGCAAAGTAATGGACCTGGCTAACCAGGCTGGTTGTCCAGTGGTAGGTTTAAACGAAAGTGGTGGCGCACGCATCCAGGAAGGCGTTAAATCGCTGGCTGGCTATGCCGATATATTTTTTCGCAACGTGGCAAGCTCTGGCGTGATACCGCAAATCTCTGTCATTTACGGAGCTTGCGCTGGTGGTGCAGTCTATAGTCCAGCGGTGACGGACTTTACGATTATGGTCAAAGACAAAAGCTTTATGTTTGTTACCGGGCCAGAGATTGTGCGCACAGTAACAGGCGAAGACGTCACTCTAGAAGAGCTCGGTGGAGCCGTAACTCACAATAGTAAATCGGGCGTAGCGCAGCTTTTGGCCGAGGACGAAGAAGACTCCTTTTATCTCACCCGCAAACTACTCTCTTATCTGCCGAGCAACAATTTAGATCCCGCTCCATACGAAGAAGATCTAGACAGCTGCCCTGTTGACATGGCTGAGCTAGATAGCGTGGTGCCAGCCGAAGCATCTAAGCCTTATGACATGCATAACGTCATCAAAAAAATCTTCGACCATGGCGACTTCTTTGAGATTTCACCACATTTTGCAGGCAACATCATCACTGGCTTTGCCAGACTGGGCGGGCAATCAGTGGCTGTAGTAGCCAACCAACCCAAAGTACTGGCCGGCTGCCTGGACATCAACGCCTCAGTAAAAGCGGCTCGCTTTGTACGTTTTGTTGATGCTTTTAATATCCCGCTAATTACTTTTGTCGATGTGCCTGGTTATCTACCAGGTAGACACCAGGAGCTAGGCGGCATTATCAGACACGGCGCCAAGTTACTCTATGCCTACTGCGAAGCAACAGTGCCAAAACTGACAGTAATCACAAGAAAAGCCTATGGTGGTGCTTTTGATGTGATGGGTTCAAAAAACGTCGGTGGCGATTTTAACTTTGCCTGGCCCCAGGCCGAAATCGCAGTGGTGGGAGCCGAAGCGGCAGTAAATCTGCTCTATCGCAAAGAATTGAAGGATGATAAAGACGGCACCAGATTTAAGGGTCTAGTGAGCGAATTTAGAGAACGCTTTGCTAATCCATATATCGCTTCTCAAGAAGGATATATCGATGACGTGATCATGCCTTCAGAAACAAGAGATGTGCTTATCAAGACCCTATCCGTACAAAAAAACAAGCGTGTCGAAAGACCGCGCCGCAAACACGGCAACATACCTTTATAGATGACCAAATTTACCTGCTAGGTTTGTTGAGAGCTGGATATACCAAATTAAAAGCAAAGCTATCTTTGCTCACAGGCTCAAAGTCAAGAGATTTATTGTGCTCTGGCATCAGATCATTTTCGGCTGGGGCTTCTGGTTCAGCAGCCTCAGGACTTTGCTCTTCGGCAACCGCTGAGTAACCAATGAAGTTGACATGGACTTGTAAGGGCGAGCCCATATAACAATCAAAGCGAGCCACCGGATCCGTACCACCTGTTTCCTTGACAAGATAGTTAAGAGTAGGCTCTCCCGGTTGTGGCGAACCAATAAAAATACCTCTCAATACGCCACCACTTTGACGTACCTGTAGCTTGGCCACTCTGGCAATAAAATCCTTAACCAGATTGAGCTCCTTATTTTGACGCTCTTTAGCTGGCATCAAAGTAAGCGAAGACTCAAGCAAAAGCGCCAAAAAGACCACATGATTGGTACTGGTGCGAAAAGCAAGCTCATAAGCCGGCTCGAAGTTGCGACTGACAACACCCGAAGTAACCTGCTTAAACTCAACCTTTTCG
The DNA here is from genome assembly GCA_016718315.1 of Candidatus Obscuribacter sp. Taxonomy (GTDB): domain Bacteria; phylum Cyanobacteriota; class Vampirovibrionia; order Obscuribacterales; family Obscuribacteraceae; genus Obscuribacter. The sequence continues at coordinate 1,005,708 of JADKDV010000001.1, forward strand.
ACTTTGGAAAAAACCTGCCAGAGTCGCATCTGTCTGTTATAAAGCCCAGACTGATGAGCCAATACAAAATATTGAGTAAAGAGATAGCGAACAAAAGACTCTACCAGAGCCGATCTCTCTAGACCTTCGCCGGGAGGCACAAAATCAAGATTGGCGCAGGCCTGCCGGACGTCAATAGTTGTGCATGTTCTGGGACTCTGAATAATGGTGCCAAGGTTATAGGCTTCGGGGTCAGAGTTTTTTATCAGAATTGTTGGTATAGATGCCATGAAATGGTCGCTCGGGATTACTAAACGTCAAACGTGGTACATCTATGGTAGCGGCTTTAAAGGCTAGATGACAGCAGTTAGCAAAAAACGGAGGTAAATTACTGCAAAAATCTTGGCTAATATCCACCGCGTGGGACATATCAGGTAAACTGGTATCAGGTATTTTGGCGGTTATCTGCTTTTCTGGCGTTAAGCAGTTTCAAATGGAAAATCTTCTATCTATCGGTTTCCATTTCAATGTCATCACAAGGCACTGGCAAAAGCCCGCGATTCCTTATCCAAGGTTCGCCACTGATTCGGTGCTTATTTTCACAACGCCAATTGTCGGAGTAAAAATCCAGGTGGGATTCTAGTCTATGGCCCTTTTACCGGCGAAAAACAGCACACAAGAATTTGATCAGTCAGCTCAGACTATTCTCACTGAGCTGAAGAAAGGCAGCACGGAAAAACGCAATGAGTTTGTCTGGGAGCGGCAAGAGCGTGTCTTTGCCGTGGCCCTGCTCGGTACTGGCACTCCAGAGAGTGCAGCTCAGGTTACTATTTCGGCCTTTAACAATGCTTTTGGTTCACTTGGTCACTCCATCCCCAAAAACAGCGAAACGTCAGTCTGGGACTGGCTTTCTCAGTTTGTAGTGGAAGCCATGGGTGAGTTTCACGCTGAAGTCTCCGGTCCGCCCGAAGAAGATGAAATCGATCCGGCCCAAGATGGCTCGGCCAACATGGACTGGGAAACCACAGTTTTGCTTGGTGTGCAGCGAGTAAAACGCTGCATCAATCAGCTGCCGCAGGAGCAAAAGCGCATCTTTTTACTGCGTCACTCATTGGACCTCAATTACGATCAAATCTCGATAGTGACCAATCAACGAGTAGAAAAATGCATGGCTCTGCTCTACCGTGCCCGAGTACAAGTGGTGAAATGTCTGGGCCGTGGCTAAAAGTTACAAGATAGGAATTAAGATTACATGTCCGACGCTCAATACCGATTGCTAATTCAAAGATCTTTTGACGAGGAGCTCAATAAACAAGAGCACCGCGCCTTGATTGAGCACCTGGAATCGTCGGAATCCGGTGCCAAATTTCATCACCAGCTGGATCAAATGATCCAGGCCGCTCAAGATACGCCGCTACCTGACGAGCTAAGACCACAAAACCCCGAAGCCCTCGCGAGAATGATCATGGAACAACTACCACAGAAAAAAGGCTCTGTCTTTGGTTTCTTAGGCAATTTATTCAGCGGGTTGAGCAAAGGCAAGAGTAGCGCTCCGGCACCTCAAAAACAAAAGGTCGGCAAAGCCCCCAAAGCAGCTCCTCAAAAGGGCAAGGGCAGACCAGGCAAGCCGCAAGAAGACGAAGACATGCAAGAGCAGGAAGATTCCGGCTCAGCCAGTCGTGGTCCTGGTATGAAGTTTCCGCGCAAGGGCAAAGAACTCAATGCTGACCAGATAGAAAGCCAGGTTGGTGGTTTTGGTCGTCTCAAATCAATCGGCAATAAGGCCCAAGAATTAGAAGACAACAGAGAATCTCAATCCACCACTCGCTCACTGGGCGAAAAATTCAGTATGCCTTGGGCCAACCAGGAAGGTCCTAATGAAGGTCCACTGACACTGGCAGAGTCAATCAAACGCAAAGTAACTGAATCTCAAAAGCTCTCGCCCATCGATGAAGATGATATGACCGGATCACAAAACGACACCGGTTCATCTGGTTTTGGTCGCGGTTCAGCACCTTCATCCACAGGCACAGAAGGCTGGAGTGCTCCCATTTCAATGCCCAACCAACCAGCCGCACCTCAAGCCGATTGGGCTGGTGGCTCCGGTGGTGGCTTTGCTGCAAACAGTCAACCACCAAACTTTGCCCAGCAACCTGGCATAAGTCAATCTGGCATGGGTTCAATGCCTAAGCCTCAAGCACCTCAACCTTTTGGACAGCAACCAGCAGCATTCAACAAACCAGATATCGGTCTCGCCGATAAAGGCGAACGCGGCTCTGCCATCGGTCTTGCACCTCAAGCTAAGCCCGAGCCAATAAAAGCGGCGCCAGGCTCAGGCACCGGCACCGACTGGGGTGGCGGATGGTCTGGCGGCGGTAGCAATACCGAGCAATCTGGTTGGGGCAATCAAGCTCAACCAGCTCCGGCTGCCGCACCTGCTCCCCAAGCAGAAGCACCAAAAGCAGACTGGGGCTCAGGATGGGCCACACCATCAGACCAGAGACAGCCGCTCAAATCTTCCGACAGTTGGGCTATGCCGGGCAGCGAAGGGGCTGGCGCATGGGGCGCCGCCAACAATAACAACGCCGAGCCAGAACCACAACAAGCCGCACCAGCACCAGCTCCAGCTCCAGCAGCCGCTGATCCCTGGGGAGCACCACAGGCACCAGCCGCCAGCATGGATGGCGCAGGCAGCATGGGTTCAGCCGGGATGGGCAATATGGGCTCAGCCGGAATGGCTCCATCTAATAGCGGCGTCAATATGCAAGCGCAACAACCGGCTGCACCAGCCTGGGGTCAAGAACCCGCAAATGATAATGCAGGCTGGAATCAAGCCGCCAACTGGGGTAACGAACAAGTAGCCAGCGCACCAGCACCGATAGCATCAGCACCACAACCAGTGGCAGCAGATCCCTGGGCGCAGGCCGTACCAGCTCAAATACCCGCTCCTCAAGCAGCGCAGGCACCAGCACAAGATCCCAATATGGCGGGATGGGGTGCACAACCGGCAGCAGGTGGCTGGAATCAAGCACCGGCGCCAGCACCAGTAGCCGAAATGCCGCAACAGCAACAAGCAGCTGACCCCTGGGCTCAGCCTATTGCCCAGGCCCAAGTACCGCCAGTGGAGCCGATAGCTCAACAGCCCCAGGCAGCACCAGGCGGATGGGGCATGCCAGCGACTTCACCACAAGAAGCATTGCAGCAGCAAGCAGCCAAAGCACCAGCTCAAAAACGTAGCTGGGCAACAGCCGAGCCTGACTTGATTGAGACAGGCACCTTTAGAGCCTTTACACCGACGATGGATAATGCTCTTGGTGCCAAATCAAAACCAGCCGCCGCACCAGGTGGCTTTGGTGGAGCACAACCAGCAGGTCTACCACAAGCTGGCGCACCACAAGATAACCGCTGGGATATTCCTATATCAGAGCGCAACAAAATGCCCGAGGCCGCCCAGGCAGCACCAGCCCCAGTGGCACCGGTGCAGGCACAGCCAGCAGATAACCGCTGGGACTTGCCCATCCAGGAGCGAGTCAAAATGCAGCAAGACGGTCAACAGGTCGTCGCCGCTCAAGCACCTCAACCAATAAGCCCAGTCGGTATGCCCGGTCAACCCGGTGGTGGCATTCCAGTCAATCAAATCGTCGACAAAATGGACCAGGTCTTGGCCGGTGGCGGACAAGCTCAGGGACAACCGTCCGATGACAGATGGGATGTACCGATTCAAGAGCGCATCAAACAAGGACAGGGCCAGCCAGCAATGGCGCCCGAACCAGCTCCAGCCCAAATCAATAATGGCTGGCAAGCAGCTCCCGCACCAGCACCAGCTCCGATGCCTGTTTCTGGCTGGGGTGAAGTAGCTCAACCAGCGCAGACAAGTAATAGTGGCTGGCCGCAAACAGCTCCTACTCCAGTGCAGCAAGGCGCTGGCTGGGCCCAGGAAGCTCCGGCCGCACCAGCACCAGCTCCTAGTGGATGGGGTGCCGCAGCACCTGCTCCAGCTCCAGCTCCGGCTCCAGCATGGAATCAAGCGCCGGCAGCTCCGGCGCCACAAGCACCGCAAGTGCACGCCGAAATCACTGACAAGGCAAAAGGTGGCGGACTATTTAACATCAACGACAGCGATATCGATAACATCTTTGGTGGCATTGGTGTCAAAGAATCTGTCAGCCAGTCAGTAGTTAATACTGGCGGTGGAGAAGCGGCTCCAGCACCAGCTCCAGCAGCAGCTCCGGCTCCGGGCGGTTGGGGTGCACCACAGATGACACCAGAGCCTACTCCCGGTCAAAGCAGTTTTGCTCCTCCGGCAGGCATGCCGCAGCCAGCTCAGGCTCCAGCTCCCGTAGCGCAAGCCAATGCTAATAACGCCAACAAGGGTCTATTCCAACTCGATGATTCGCAAGTTGATCAGATATTCAACAACATTGGTGTCAATGAACCTTCAGTACCGGTAGGCAAACCTGGCGAGATGGCTCAGCCTCAAGCTTTTGCACCGCCCCCTCAACCAGCAGCCGCAGCACCAGCGGGCTGGGCCAATACAGCTCCAGTAGCCCAGGCACCAGCACCTGCTGCATGGCCTCAAGGTAATGCCCAGGCACCTGCCGCCTGGCCTCAAGCAGCCGCCGAGCCTGCCGCCCAGAGTTGGCCAGCCGCCTCAGCAGCTCCCGTGCCCGCCGCCCAACCAGCCGGTTGGTCACAAGCACCTGCAGCTCCAATGCCTGTACCTCAAGCATTTGCTGTTGATGACAAAGTAATGAATCGCATCTTTGATGAGCCTCAACCAGCTCCCGGTCAATCCAGAGACAACATGCCTGTGCCAAAAATCGAAGGTATTGGCCGTCTCGATGCTGGCTCAGATAACTCTCAAGACGCCGGATCCGGTCGTATCGCCAGCATCGGTAAGTTTTTGCTGGATCAAAAGGACCTGGATAAGCTGGGTAAACTGACCAATACAGATCCTTCCGAAGGCAAGATGCGCATCCTCACACTGGAAGCATCGCAAGATTTGCAAGAATTGCTCGGTCAAATCGGTAAGCTCTCTGGCGTGGTCGGCTCAGTCATAGTCGGTCATGATGGTCTACTCATTGCTAACACCATGCCTGGTGATATGGACGCCGAATCAGTCGGGGTCTGGGCTCTGGGTGTCTATATGAATACTCAGCACGTCACAAGCAAAATGGGACACGACAAGGTACACCAGGTCGTATCCCGCACCCCTAGAGGCTATGTTGTCATAGCCGACTTTGGTGGTGGTTTGCTTGTTACCGTAACTGATGGCAGTGAGACCGACTTGCTCATTCCGCTTATGCGTACAATCACACTGCTCGTCAACTAATTATTGATTGAGTACATACTGACTGAGGGTGCGCACACCAAATCCAGTGCCGCCCTTGTTGAGTTCGTCTTTGTCTCTGTCAATCCAGCCCACACCAGCTATATCGAGATGCACCCAGGGCTTACTTTCTGTAAACTCTTTGAGGAACATGCCTGCTGAGCTTGAGCCAGCTTCACCGCGAGATCCAGCGTTTTTGAGATCAGCTATATCACTCTTCAAACCTTCTTTGTATTCTTCAAAGAGAGGCAACTGCCAAAATTTCTCGCCATGTTCTTTGCCGCTTTCCATAACCTTTTGCGCTAGATCATCGTGACCCATGATGCCAGCGGCCACACGACCCAATGCAGTAACTACCGCACCAGTTAGGGTGGCAATATCAATAACTTCATCAGCCCCTTCACGCAAGGCGTAGCAAATAGCATCAGCCAGTATCAGACGACCTTCAGCGTCAGTATTGTTGACTTCGATTGTTTTACCGTTCATAGAGACAAGGACATCGCCAGGATGCAAGGCATTGTCACCAGGCATATTTTCGGTGGCGGCTATTACAGCCATGACTGAGACTTTTGGTTTAAGCTGACCTATTACTTGCATGGCGCCTAGCACAGCGGCGGCTCCAGCCATGTCATATTTCATATGTTCCATACTTTGAGCTGGCTTGAGAGATAGACCGCCGCTATCAAAAGTGATGCCTTTGCCAACTAGAGCCACAGTCTTTTTGGATTTGGCTTTATTGTATTTGAGCACGATAAATTTAGGCGGCTCTTTAGCGCCTTTAGCTACTCCCAAAAAAGATCCCATGCCCAGTTTTTCAATTTGAGTTTGATCCATCACTTTAATATCAAGATCATGATCTTTGGCAATGCGTCTGGCTTCGAGAGCCAGGCGGCTGGGCGTCATATAAGCAGGAGGCTCGGCAATCAAGGCTCTGGCCATATTGGTAGCATCGGCCATAGCAAGGGCACGACTTGTGACCTGAGCAAATTTAGCTTCTGTAAGATCCTTACCAGTAAAGCTCACAGCCCATTTAGTAAAAAATGGCTGACTGGCGCTATCATCTTTGGCTGTCTGTGTTTTGTACTTAACAAAGCTGTAAGTAGCCAGCACAAACGCTTCAAGAGCTGATTCCAGTGCTTTTTCGATGGCAAGATTTTTGCCACTGCGCAAATAAAAGGTAACTTGACGTCGACTGTTAGCCTTGGCACCAGCACCACTCTTGCTCTTTGCTGCACCGTTTAGACTGGAGAGCTTGCGAGCCACCTGTGCGCCCATTTTGCGATAAACAGACTGGTCCTCATTTGAGCCCAGTCCATAAAGACAGATCTTTTTAAAGGGCAAATTATCGTATGTCGGCAACCACAGTTGCTGACCGGTCTTACCAGTAAAGCCGTCTTCGTGAGCCACATCTTTAATCAAGGCAAGGGCCGCCTTGCTCAGATTTTTGTCCAGTGAAGTAAATAGCTTGACCAGGTCTTCATTTAGGTAAATCGGCATGACAAGCACGTCTGCTTCGACTTTGCTAAGTGTGTGGTTTTGCCAGTGTACTTTCATTTTGCCTCCCAGCTCAATTAGTGTGAGTGCTTATCACTCTTGCAACGATTTCATCGACGACCTTAGAATCAATTTGACGACGGCAATATGCCAGATATGCCTCCATCCAGCGGCGCAGCTCCAGAAGCACAGCAGAAACCGGTATACCAGCGCGTTTCATCTGACTGAGATTGACCGAGATACGCCCTTCATGATCAATATGAAAGCGATTTTTGGCCAGTGAATCGCCGTGCACATAGTGCAAAGACGATATCAGTATCGCCTTATTGTCATCGGGACCAAGCATAAACTGGATTTCTTCTGTGATATTTTGAAAAATTGTCAGTGGTCTAAAGAGGCTACCTTGCTGGATTGTAGCCAACTTAAGCTGGAGCAAAAGATAGATACCTTTGACGATCATATGAGTAGGCCAGCCACTGTACGATTTTATTACTTCATCAAGAGTGGATAGTCCGTCAATAAAACCAGCCAGTTCTGCAATCTTTTTGCGATCGTCGATCATCACCGGCGATTCGTCCATATATTTTAGAGGCTGGCTGTGCATCTGCAACCAGAGCGCCTCAAAATTCCAGACTCGCTCTAGGATACTGTCTTGACCCTGCGGAAAAGTCTTGAGTATTTGCGCCATCTGATCTTGAAACAGTGCCGAATCAAGCAACAACCTATCGAGCGAATGATTGAAACGGGATTTTTCCAACAGCTCAGTAGATTCGCCTTTATCGCGGAAGACAAATATACCTTCATGCCAGGTCGTGATAAATTCGACCATGGCGTTATAGCCATGGAGCTTGTTGAGCAGGGCATGAGACGGACGCCCCTGATCAAAAGCAACAATGAGGGTCTTATCGCGATTATCTACAGTAAGGAGTCCAGTTTTTTTAGCTGTAGACAGAGACTGCAATAGCCCGGCACTATCAATGGCACCAAGGCTGCCGATCATCGAATCGCGCATGGTCTCGATATTTACTGGTCGTGGTCCGGTCTGATCGTCTTCAGAGCGTTTATGATAACCGCCGTAGAGATACTGATCATCGAGCAAGACTTCCAGTTCGCGAGTATTGATAAAACCAGCTCTGACAGCCAACAGTCCGAGGAAGCTCCTTTGTGATTTACCCCAGCCTTCTTCCTGCTGCTTTTCTAAGAGTTCATGCAGTTGCGCTTCATTAAGGATGCCGCTGGCCACCAGATAGCGACCCAGTCTGAATGGTTTGCGATTGTGATAGCAATTGGACAAAAACTGGATACGCGAAAAAACAGGATAAATCAACCCGGCCGCTTCAAACTCTTGCAAAATCCGCAATGCTTCATCAGGCGGCAACTGGTGCCGATTTTCGACATTGCGAGTAATTGACTCGACCGAAGCATAATCATCCACAAACTGCATCACCCAGTTTTGTGGAGCTGGTAGAGTAAAGTCATTTTTGACACTCTTGCCGTAATCAGACATCACCGGCACAGAAGTAGATAAGATGTGGTTTGCCAGTGTGTTGCCTCCACCTCTCAAACGGCGTCGGTCAATACCAGCGATAGTGGCACAAGCATAGTCTGCTAAAAGTGGATAACGTGTAAAAATGCCAAAAGGACTGTCGTAGATATTAAAAGTCAGACCACCGCCAGGATCGTCTCTGGTGAGCGTTATGGCACCATCGCCTTTAACAAAAAGCAGCACGCCCTGGGGTTTGAGCAATTTTTTGGCATAGAGACTAAACTTGGCTAGCACATCAATTGGTATCGAATAGCCGGTCTGCATCAAGTCAATGATTAAACCATCAAGCGATTTACCAGTTTCTACAAGACGATCTAGCTGACCAAAGAGGTTTTCGCGATAAGCAAATGTAAGATAGGTGAGAGAAGAATTGAGTAAATTCTCCTTTTCACTAGCTTCACTCTCAAAGCTCAATTTACGCTCGTTTTCAGAGGTCAAGCCCTCGCTACTCCCTATCAATGAGCCTTGCTTTTAGTAACTGGTTTGGCGCTCTCAGGCTTATGTGCAGCATCACCGGCAGTGGCAGGCGGAGGAGCTACAACCTGAGGCATGATAATCGTGCCGGTTATCTTTTGAGCCAGTGCATCAGGCGGAGCAACAAAGATACCTTTGACTGCAGTTTTGCCTTTGAGTCTACCGGGCTGGGTAATTACACCGACCTCGATGATCAAATCATCCTTGGCGCCAGTTACCAGTCTAAATCTAGACCCACCAAACACAGTAGAAGTCATAGGCACAAGACGCATTGGTGGCGAGTCGCGGCCAATCAAGCCAAGATATTTTGGGATGCAAATTAGCTTGGGATCGATAAGCCATGACTTAGCTATTTCAGTACGACCAGCGGCAAGCGCCTGGGCAAAGACCAGAGCGACTGCATGGGGACCTTCTTCAGGTTGCTTGCCAGCCAGAGTGTAGTGATTACCGACAAACTTGAGGGTGACGCGGTAGCCCACGGCTGCAGCTTTTGGTTTTTCAGTTTTTACTTCACTGGACTTATAGGGGTCAGAGGTAACTGCTGGCAAAATCGTCAAAACAATGTCGTTACCAGCAAAGCTTGCTTTACCACTAACACTTTGTGTAAAAAATGGCGGCAAAGAAGCAAAAACTTCAGGCGCTTCAAATAGGGCGCCGTTGTCTATTTTGTAGCCTTTAAACCAGAGATTGCCAGTGGCTCTATCGCCGCCAATAAATGCCAGATATTTGCTAGTGGCAGCAGGTGCTGGGCTCACCACTGGCTTATGGGCAGGCTTACCGGGGGCGGGGGTAGCGGCCACGTAGCTCAAGAAGCGAGCGTCACGCAAAGCAGTGAGAGCTGGCATGGGAATCAAAAAGACCCGGCCCTGGCTACTTTGAAAAATTGCAGTATGGCTCTCTTTTGGTCCCAGAAAGCTCCAGACCCGTCCAGCACCAGGCAATTCCTGCGCTTTTGCCCGGAATTCTTGCATTGAGGGATTGGACTGAATCATGAGCTGGCTATCGACCTGGCTGAATGCCGGGTTAGCCAGGACTTCCTTGAAAAGGTTGAAATACTGATTCCAGCTGTTTTCGTCTGGGTTTTCTTTGTATTGGCTAGCGAGGGGCGCTAGTGCCGGCACAGTCATACTAGCCATCTCCTGCACCCTCGGTTGGCTCACTGCCGCAGCCGGCGGCGGCATAGGCTTATCGAGAGCCAAAACTGGCAATGTAGATGCCGCTAAATAAAGACTCAACAGCGACGCAACAAAAAGGCTATTAGATTTGCTTTCTTTCATGATTCCAGCTCAAAACTGTCAGTGAAACTAGATTCTAACCGCTTGACCTGGCTAAATCTGGGTTAGACCCCCTTCTAGCGGGGTCAAACTGGATAAACAAAAATTCTAACCCAAAAAGCATGGGAATCCTCCCATGATCCCTATCGACACAAGCTTATGGGGATGTACATTGAACTCACGCCTCTAAGGACACCCCAGATGAGCCCACTCGAATTTTCTGCCTCAGAATCTTTTGACCCCGCTAGCTCCGTCAGCCGCGGTACAGAAGCTCTGGCACGAGAAGTGCAAAACCAGGTGGCTAACGCCGCAGCGAATATCGGCATAGATAAGATCGCTGCCCTGCCCGCCCCCGGTGCTGACGCTGCTCTCGGCATGGCAGGTGGCGCTCCTGTCCCTGGAGCCGATCAAGCACTCTCACCTTTGATGAATATCATCACAAAGATGCCTGGTCATATCAGTTTTATATCTTCATTCTTCGAAGCCCTGGGCAGTTTCTTTGCGCCCCAGCTCGATATGCTCTCAGCTCTAGACCCCAGTGGATTGGGCAATCTTTTTTCAGCTGATCATTTTGCCATTGACCTTTCGCTATTGCCAGATGACGCTCCTGTACTGAGCACACTGGACATGTCCAACGGTCATATGCTCAATTTTGGACAGAGCGATGTACTCTCCAGCAAGCTCAACTTTTCACTGGGTAACAGCTCAAACCTCGCTGCCTCCAAAGATTTGCTCTTCCGCAACAGCCAAAATGTGAGCGGCAATCTCCTGGGCAAACCTCAATACGAAGGTACCGGTGTTTTGAGCGGACCAAGCATGGGTCAGGGCGTACAAGCCAACCACATTGCTGGCAATAACAGACTATTTAGCGACAGCATTAGCGGCGGCGGCATGCAAAACAACATGTTGGCTCAAGCTCCAGCCACTGCTCAGCCCACAACACTCAATGTCAGCGGCAACGGTCTGACCGCAAATACTAGCTCTACTTCAGCAGCTGGTGGACTGAGTGATTTCAAAGCTTTTGATGGAGCCAGCCAAAAGGTCGGCTACAACATGTTTGGTCAGGGTCAAAGCGACAACCTGATTGCCTACAACAATTCGGACTCTTTCCAATCCACCATCTCAGCTCCTAAAGCCGAAGTCACTGGTGGCGCCGAGCTCGGTGGACTGAAAGCCAAAGCAATCAGTATCGATGGCAAACAAGCTATGCCCGATGTAAAACACTCGGCTGGCTCACTAGACAAAGCAGCTCACGGCAAGGACATCAGTGCCTCGGCCAAGGACGCTACCAAAGAAGTAGCAAGCGCCAAGTCGCACAAAGTATTCGACCGTGCCAACCACTCAGTCAAACACACTGCCCATCAGCCCAAAGCTGTAGCAGCCAAGCCCGCTCAACCACAAGCAAAAGCAGCGCAAAGTGCTCCTGAAGTCAAAGCCAGCGAAGTAAATCCACAACAACAACAGCAAGCTCAAGAAGTACAAAATCAAAATGCTCAAGCGTCTCAAGGCGCTGATACCAAAATCGCCGACCAGTCCCAAGCATCAAGCGGCGACAATTTGCAAAATGGTACTCACAGCTACACCATCAAAGCTGGCGACAATCTCTGGAATATCGCCAAAGACAATCTTGGTCAAGCCACCAAATGGACTGACATCTATAAGATGAACTCCGATGTGCTTGGTGCTAACCCCGAACTTATCCGTCCCGGTACAACTATCCAGTTGCCTGGAGCCGGACAAGAACTCAATGTCGCTAGCTACACAGTCAAACCCGGCGACAATTTGTTTGATATCGCCAAAGAACAACTGGGCGATTCCAGCAAATGGGGCGAACTATATAAAGCAAACGAAGGTGTGATTGGTTCCAATCCCAGCCTGATTCATCCTGGCACTGAGCTTAATCTCGGTGGCAATGCAGGATCTATGCAAATTTCACAAGCACCAGCCAGTGTCATGCCTCAAGGTCCTGACCCTGTAGCTCAAACTGCTTTTGCTCAACCGCAAATACAGCAGCCCATGACCAGCCAAAACTATGGCATGGAAGCTGCCGGTCAAAATATGGAACAACAAGCAATGCAATTTGAGCCCACTCAAGCTCAACCTATGGCTCAACCAATGTTGCAAAACAATGGTCTCAAGGTTGTACCGGCTCAAGCCCAACCAGATATGATCATCCCGCCAGCTCATGCCGCCGACGGTAGCTTTGCCAATTTCGAGACGATCACCATGAATTCCGCCAAAGCTCCCACAATCAATTCCAAGATTGGCAATGATTTGATGAGCTTCCTCAATAAGCGCAAATAATCAAGACAAAAGGGCTTTAGTGGCCAGCTTAACTGCAGCGATATCGGCCTGACCGCTGCTTGCATAGTGGCTCGACTGGATTAGTCGAGTTATATAGCCATTGTCAAAATTTTCATCACTTGTGATGGCAGGCAATGCATATACTTTTTTGTGCAGTGCTTGAGCCCGGCTGACTAGACGCCCGACAGCTTTGCCACTATCAAACGATTGACTATCAATGCGTCCTTCGGCCACCACTATGGCATCGCACTGCTCTAGTTTTTGCTCCAGATTGAGCATTTGAGATAACCAATCAAAGCCCGATACAACCGGTGCATCCAGTGCCATAGCCAGTCCATAACCTGTGCCGCCAGCGCTGCCAGCACCTGGCAATTGGCTCTTATCACAAGCAATAGTTTGCTTAAAAATGCTGGCATAATGAGCTAAAGCCTGGTCCAATAGCTTGACCTGAGCGGCGTCTGCGCCTTTTTGCGGGGCAAATATATAGGCAGCGCCATTTGGTCCCAAAAGCGGGCTATTAACATCACTGACCACCACAAAACTACAGCCTGCGGTAGTTTGACGCAAGCAGCTGAGATCGATTGTGGACAGACTGGACAAACCAATGCCACCATTAGCGATATCAACGCCCTGGTCATCAAGTAGACGTGCACCGAGAGCAACCAGTGCTCCTGCGCCACCATCAGTAGAGGCACTGCCGCCGACTGTCAAATAGATATTTTTGGCACCGTCGCTGATGGCTCTAGCTATTACCTGGCCAAAACCTGTTGTCTGTGCATTGAGAGCATCCAGCTCGCCAATAGCCAGATGTGCTATGCCCGAGGCACTAGCCAGCTCCACGACAGCAGTTTTACTGAGGCGCAAATATCGGGCATTGACTGGTCTGCCGGTGGGACCGGTGACGTCCAAATAGACAAATTCCCCACCGAGCGCACTATGCAGACAAGCAAGAGTATCGTCACCACCATCGGCAAATGGGGCAAGAAGAGTCTCATGACCGAGACCCTGAGCCACATCCGCTATAGCAGCGGCAAGCTCACAAGCCGATAGCGTGCCTTTATAGGAGCATGGACTGACTAATAAGCGCACGACTTAAGCCGCTCAATTGCAGTGCACTGTATCTGGTGCATATTTAAAACATGCCTTGTTCGCCCTGGCGGCTGGCTTCTATTTTTTGCACACGTCTTTCATGCCTGCCACCTTCAAACTCAGTGGTCATCCAGGTTTTGAGCACATCGCCAAGCTCGCTCTCATTGAGCGAACGCCCAGCCAGACAAAGTACATTGGCATCATTGTGTTGCCTGCTCAGCTTAGCTTGCTCAGGAGTAAAGACCAGAGCAGCTCTGACACGTCTGACTTTGTTGGCGACAATTGAGACCCCAATACCGGATCCACAACAAATGACACCGCGCTGACACGTACCATTTGATACAGCCTGGGCAGCCAATCTGGCATAATCTGGATAGTCACAGCTATCGAGACTCTTTGTACCAAAGTCCTCAACTGTATAGCCCATAGCCTTGAGCGTTTTTGCCACCAGCTCTTTTAATTCAAAACCAGCATGATCGCTGGCAATGGCAACCGCTTTTACAGCGGAGGGTGGCACATTGATGTATTTGACTGCGGACATAAATACCTCTAATCATAGACTGAGGTAAAAATATCACACCACAAGCAAGCAGTAGTTAATTAAGAATAGACTGGCAACCGGCTATAGCTCAGCTTTGCAATATCACCAGGAGCCTCAAAACTGGTCAGTGTCTGCATAATTTCTTTGATGCGATCTACTCTAAATATCAAGACTTCATGGCGCTCATGACAATAAGCCACCATACGCCAGAGATTCTGTTCCTTCATAATGACCAGTGGGTCTAGAGTGACTGAGTCCACTGATTCTCTGGCAAAACTATAATAATGAGCCTGGACACTATGGTGATTGATCAGCGCCTTTTCTAGTACAGGCAAAGTATGATCTATCTTATACATAGGAAAATCAAACAAAGTGGCATCTGATGCCATATCTCTAATGAATTTTTGCTTGCTGGTGAGCGCGTCATCGAGGCTATAGGTCTCCAGGTCAGAACCAAGCTCATAGCGAATAGCTGTAAGGTCATCTTCACCGCTAAAGTTTAGTGACTCAGAGAGCATGCCATAGTCATCTTCCATTTCGCCTTCACAAAGGACGCTATCCACAATGGCATCAGCAAGTTCGCTGGCTACCCGAGATACTTCCGGGGGCACTTTCTGGTCGAGCTTTTCGATTATGTCCTTGATGAGCTGGTCGCGCTCCTGGGCGTGAATGGTCACTCCCGCCACTAGCTTGTCCAAAAGCCGAGCACTGGTCAAAAGAAGCATCCCTTCTTCGTTGGTGAGATTCATCAAAAAGCTTTCTTTCAGCTCTTCTTCCCGACCCCTGTCTCTATCTCTGGAATTATCTGCCCTGTTTTTATCAGGCATAGATTTCTCCTTGGTGGCATTTATATAAATAGCCTAGCACCGGTTGCCAAGACCGGGAAGATGCCGCCAAAAATTTAGGCATTCTTTCCTGCAAAGGGCAGTCACTTGATGTGACTACATTCTCTCCGGAGCCGACACACCTATTATGCCCAGGGCGTTAGAAAGTACCTGTTTTGTAGCTAAAATTAGTCCCAGCCTGGCTTTCGTGACTGATAATTGATCTGAGATGACCCTGGAGACCTCATAAAACTTTTGCAGCTCACAAGCCAGTTCAAAGGCGTAACGAGCCAGTTTGCCAGGCTGGCGGGTGGCTACAGCCTCTGAGACCTCTTCGCTAAAAGTTTCCAGTCTGGCCAAAAGGGCCTTCTGGTGGGCCAAAATCTCTTCATTTTCATCAAATATAAAATTGAACAGTTCTGGGTTGGTCTTATATTCGTTGATAAATTCTTGCCACTGGCTCTCTGAGATAGGAGCACTGACAGTGCCGTCCTCGCTGGTAGAGGGCTCGAGAGCTTTACGCAGGATAGAGCAGCAACGGGCATGGGCGTACTGTATATAAAATGCGGGATTTTCGCGACCGCTCTTTTTGGCCAGCTCCAGATCAAAATTAATCGAGTTTTGCGGTGAAGATTCGGCCAGATAGTAACGCACAGCGTCCACACCGACTTCATCCATTACTTCAGAGAGCATCACCACTGTACCCATGCGTTTGGACATGCGCACAATTTGACCATCACGACTCAAGTTAACAATTTGAGTGAGTAGTACTTCCAAACGACTCTCGTCTTGGCCAAGAGCTTTCATCGCGCCTTTTAGACCAGGTACCTGACCATGGTGATCTGCGCCCCAGATATTGATGACCAGGTCATATCCGCGTCTGTATTTGTCCAGGTGGTATGCAGCGTCGTTTGCTAGATAAGTAGTAGCACCGCTGCTCTTACGCAGGACTCTGTCGCGCTCATCACCCAATTCTGTGTTCTTGAGCCAGAGTGCGCCTTCCTTTTCGTAGCTGTAGCCGTGCTTCTTAAATTCTTCCAGCACATCCTGCACTTTGCCACTATCATGCAAGGCCCGCTCTGAGTACCAGCGATCAAAATCAATATGCAACCGGCTCAGAAGTGCCTTCTGGTGCTCGATAATAATTGCTGTAGTCAAATCGGATAGCTTGAGGGCACCATCTAGCTCATTTAGCTCCAGATAGGCTTTGCCATCACGCTTGACGATGGGCTCCACAAATTCAATCAAAAACTCTTCCGGATAGCCTTCGGTGGGATACTCCACCTCCACTCCCAGCTGACGGCGATAGAGAGCAAAGGCACAGCGGCCAAGCTGCCCAATTTGTTCACCGGCATCATTTATATAAAACTCTTGCTCGACGTTATAGCCAGCAAACTTAAGTAAGTTAGACAGACAACTGCCAAAAACCGCACCACGTCCGTGTCCTATATGCAGATCACCAGTGGGATTAGCAGAGACATATTCGACCAGGACTCGCTTGCCCTGCCCGATATCAACACGTCCATAGGAGTCGCCCTGGCTGACGATGTCACTCAAGCATTGATTGAGCCAACCATGACCCAACTTAAAATTGATAAATCCTGGTGGTGCCACAGTAACCTGAGCGATGTTCTTACTGGCAGCATCTTTATCTTGCTCAATATATTGAGCAAGTGTTTGAGCAATTTTAAGAGGAGCCATTTTGACCGGTCCGGCTAACTTGAGGGCGATGCCACAAGCCAGGTCACCGTGACTGGCAAATTTCGGTTTTTCAATCTGGACTGCCACTGGGCAGCTTTCGAGTGCACCCATCTGACCTGCGGCAGCGGCCTTGGCAAAGGCGTCTGCAACGATAGCTGTCAGTTTCTCCTTGATCATTTCTTGATTTCCATTGCTACTTGAGTAAGTCATGATATTACATTCATCCATACAGTAGGGGGTAAAGCCGCTATCATTGAGCTTTAGTAACTAAAGAAATTTTGAGAGGTACATAATGAAGGCAAAGCTCCTGGCCGCCACACTCTTACTCAGTTTTGCGCCCCTAGCTCTGGCCGGCAATGACCTTAGATACGCCACAGACCCAGTCGGCACCCTCAATCTCATGACCAAACAGGTAGCCAGCCGCGCTCATGAGCTCGAAGCCATTGCCGACGATCTCGACAAAGTCTCAAAAGAAATCGATGAATTTGAAAAGCTACCAGCAAAATCAGTCAGCCAAGCCAAATTTGCCCTGCTCGACAAAAAATTCAAAGCCACGATAAGCGAGAGTGAAGCACTGGAAAAGAAGGCCCGCAGCGAGTTTGGTCAGAATCTCAAAAAAATAGCTGAAGTAAGAGCCAGCCTCGATAGTATCGCAGCCGATCGCAAAAGCGGCAAAAAGCCAGTCACCAACTTGACTGACGCCGAAATCAAAGACTGCCGCAAAAATCTCGATGAACTGGAAAAAACAGTAATCGAACTTAGCCGCGCAGTAGATGACAAAGGCGACGAAAAAGTAGAAGCTAAACCAGCAGCAAAAGTAGCTAAGCCAGTAACCAAGACAAAAGCACCAGCGACACCAGGCAAAGCCAAAGCCAAATAGCTGCCACTACTTACAGTACCAAAAGCAAAAAAATACCCACCAAAATAAGACCGCCGGCTCAAAGACCGACGGTCACAGGGGTACCAGCACAGCCACGCTGCGCTAGAAAACTTGTTGGATTTTATGGCCTGTTATCAGGCTCCTTCTATTTCGGCTAACAAATTAAAAACCTGACTGAGGGATAAGTCGTTATCTAAACCTTCCAGACAATAACCAGACTTGCCGCTCTCTGAAATAACTTCAAACTTGGCTTGCTGATCGTTTTCAAGGATTGTGAGCAGTACTTTGGTCTGTCCACTAATGACACAGGCTATTTCAGTAAACTGTGGCAAATAACGTGGACCAAATTCTTCTTTGCGAGAAACACGGCGTACAAACAAACTTTTGTTACGCCAGAATGACTCCATAAGCTCGCCAGTCTCGCGTGTATTGTTGGTAGCACTGGCAGCGGCTATAAGTTGCCATTTATCAGCGCTTGCTTGCAAATCACGGGCTTTGAGCGCGGAGAGGCGTCCACGATATCTAACAGCTATATCGATTAACTTACGCAATTTTTTCTGGTCTATGGGCACAGCCAGACCGCCAGCGAGCACGCCAAGATGACGAGTATGTCTTGGCAAAAGAGCCAGCGCGCCAGTTGCGTACTCGGGGGTGATTCCAATCTCTAGAATCTCACAGTTAGTTGTTCCCACCATCTTCAGTTATCTCTCTAAGGTCTTAAGGGCAATATGAAACCAACTCGATGGCTATTTGGTGCAACCTCAAATCGCGGTTGAGAGCCATAACCGAGCTATATATTTTGTATTTGGACCGCTAAATGCGCTTGTCCTATTAACAGGTAATCATTATACGGGATTAGTTCGCGGATGATCAGCGCTGGATCACTTTTAATTTACGCCACCACTAGTGGTATTGCACCTACGATCGATCATATTTCAATTATGCATGATCAGGCACACTGTGAGCCTAATATATACATTCTGGTCATATTTTTTCGCAATTTACGAGTTGCCAAAGCAATTAACTTCTTCACAAAAAGCACAAAACCACATCCGCGAGATATCGATGACAAATAACCTGACATCGTTTTTTTGACCTAAATGAAAACCGGCTTAGAAAGCCAATCTGCGCCAAATTTCTTGAGCGAGAAATATGACGCGCAGTTAATTAACTCCAGTAAATCTAGACAGTTTCACCCATGGTGGCATGAGAGCAAAATCACAAAACCAGTTGGGTCACT
Source organism: Candidatus Obscuribacter sp. (assembly GCA_016718315.1). Lineage (GTDB taxonomy): Bacteria > Cyanobacteriota > Vampirovibrionia > Obscuribacterales > Obscuribacteraceae > Obscuribacter. The sequence goes on from JADKDV010000001.1 coordinate 1,024,383, forward strand.
GCTGGTGGTGGCATATATCAGACAACCCTTATGGCCATACAAAAAGAGCGCCCGTTAAGGCGCCCTTTTGCTTTATATAGGTAGTGCTTTTACTTGTTGTCAGAAACAGGAAAGACATCTTTGATCTTTTGCATCAGCTCTTGAATTTTGTCCGGCACTACTTCAGTCTGACTATTTGGATTGAGCTGCGCTTTACGACGCTGCACACTGTTTTGAATCATCCGCTCATATTGAGTTTGCTGCTTTTCACTGAGCAATTTCTTTTTGGAGATGTAGTTTTGCATGGCAACTAGATTGAGTTGCTCTTTGCGCCGAGCAATAGACTGCTGCAATTGCACAATCTGCATTGAGTCAGGATTGTGCTCAGAGAGTAACTTTTGCAGCTTGAGCTGTTCTTCTCTTATCTGGGGAGCTATCTCACCAAAATCCTTGAGCCACTGCCCTTCTAGACTATCTATCTGCGACTTTTGCTGAGGCGATAGGTCAAGCTTGGTCCAATCGACACAGCAGCTACCGCTGGCAGCATCTTGAGCCATACAGGCTCTAGCCATGAGCAATTCTACCGAAGTAGCACCCATAAGTGAGGCAGACGCCAGAGATAGGGCCCAGGACTTAATCGAACTATTAGCAAAAGGACTACTTGAGGAACTCACTGTTGCACTACCCCTGTTATTCTTCATAGATTATGGTTTCGGCCTTGTCGGCTGGTTCGAGTAAAGAAGAATCGATCAAATACTGCTCGGCACTTACCCTCTTAATGGAAGACTCACTGGGTGCAGTCAACCAAAGAGCACCCATACCAAAGACAGCTACACAGGCAGCTGCAGCGGCTGCACCCCAGTAATAACGTTTATCGATACCACGCACTTTGTTTTGTGGGGTCTGAGCCTTAGGCGTAAAGGGCACGACTTGCATCTTGCTCTTGATACCGGGCCACAAATCCAGATCATCTGGGATATTTGGCTTGTAAGCATCGCGAATCAAATCGCCGACGCTCGATAGTTTGCCAAATTCTTCCTGACAGTTACTACAATCAGTCAAGTGCTTAGTGATAGCGCGGTGACGCAAGGTCACTACTTCTTGATCGATGTAAGCTGATAGCTCATTATCAATCAAGGCACAATCAGCATTGAGTCTGGCGTTGACCCCTGCCCAGATGTCTACAGTGACACTGGCCGGCAACTCAAGAGCCTTAACCAGCAAGGTATTAGTGGCATTTAAATCAGTAAATTTGCCAAGACATATGGCGCAATCTTTGAGGTGTTCTTTGACGCCTTCTTGAGCCGGCACAGTCAATTCACCGTCCAGATAGGCAGACAAGTCTTCCTGAATTACATCACACACACTGGGAACAATTCCCTGTATTTTGCTCCAGATATCTGGAGCCTCTTCAGAGGCGCTCTTAAAAGCTCCACTGAGAAAGGATTGTACTTGTTTAAGGGAGTCAAGCTCGGTCTGGCAGGCCGGGCAAGTTTCCAGGTGACTTTCTACCGTAGTTTTTAAGCTCCCAGTCAGCTGTCCGTCAATTAAGGCGGATAACTCTTCTCTGGTTGACTTACATTCTGGTGAAAGATCGCTCATTTCTTGAGCAGCAGCTTCTTCAACCATTGGAAGGAACCTCGTCCTCAGTCTTCGTTTGTTCAAGATAGGGTTTTAGAAGTTCTTGCAATTTTGTCCGCGCACGGGCGATGCGGGACTTCACAGTGCCCATTTCAGTCTGGGTTATGACTGCAATCTCTTCGTAACTTAACCCCTCCACTTCCCGAAGGACGATGGCGGTTCTAAACTGTTCCGGCAAACGCAACATTGCTTGACGAATTACTTCAGTCACTTCCTTATTAAGGGCTTTTTCTTCTGGCAGAAGCGAACTGTCCGGTATATCACGGGTGGCGCCTTCGCCTTCTTCGTCCTCATTGATGGACTCATCCATAGAGACAGTAGGTAAGCGACGGGGGCGCTTACGCAGCTCGTCATAAAAGAGATTGGTGACAATCTGTGTCAGCCAGGAGCGAAAAGAGGCTGGATTGCGCAGGTTGTTGATATTGCGCCAGACCCGGATAAAGACTTCCTGGGCCAGATCAGAAGTGTCTTCCCAATCGGGAGCCAATTGGTAAAGCAATGAGTAAACGGTGCGTTGATGGCGCTTAACCAGCTCTTCGAATGCCTGGGGTTCGCGGTGCTGACAGGCCAAAACCAGATCGCGGTCACTTTTTTGGGAGTAAGCAGTAGCCATCATCATTCCTTAGAACACGAACCTTAATATGGTAACACCCCCAGGGCGGGGCAGAGTGCCAACTATTTGAAGGCGCATGTAAAGAGGTCCAAGCAATTGCCGGATCTCGTACATATATTATAGTTACTCTCTTTATAAAAGAAAAAATGGTAGCATAGCTAATCTTCTTTCCCCAAGACTGGCTTAGGAGCGGCATTGACCGGTACCGAGGCAGGTATGGAGTAGTCACCTTGTCTAATAGTTATTTGTTCACATCCGAATCAGTTACAGAAGGACATCCAGACAAAGTCTGCGATCAGATTTCTGATGCCATTCTCGATAAAATTCTCAGTCAGGATGTGAATGGTCGTGTTGCGGCCGAATGTGCAGTATCTACAGGGCTTGTGCTCGTCACGGGCGAAATCACCACCACTGCCTCAATTGACGTGCAGGAACTGGTCCGCTCTGTGATTGCCGAAATCGGTTATACCGGCGAAAAAGGCGGCGGCTTTGACGCTCATAGCTGTGCCGTACTTACTGCCATCAACAAACAGTCTCCTGATATTGCCCAGGGTGTTGGCAAAGCGCTCGAGCACAGAGAAAACGGCTCTGATGATAAGAGCGACGAAACTGGCGCTGGCGACCAGGGTATGATGTTTGGCTTTGCTTGCCAGGAAACTCCTGAGCTTATGCCCATGCCTATTTCACTGGCTCACCGCATGGCACGCCGCCTCACCGAAGTACGCAAAAACGGCACACTGCCTTATCTCAGACCAGACGGCAAAACTCAAGTAACCATCGAATACGAAGGCTTGAAGCCAGTCAGAGTCGAAGCCATTGTTATTTCAACCCAACATGACCCAGCCATTGATGGTGTCGAAGACAATGAAAAAGTGCAAGCTCGCATTGCTCAAGATCTCAAAGCATATGTCATTATGCCGGTCTTCCAAGATCTCAAAATCCAGCCAGATGACAAAACCCGTTATTTGATCAATCCCTCCGGTCGCTTTGTAGTAGGCGGACCTCAAGGTGATGCAGGTCTTACTGGACGCAAAATCATCGTGGATACCTATGGTGGTTACAGTCGCCATGGTGGCGGTGCTTTTAGTGGTAAAGATCCAACAAAAGTAGACAGATCAGCTGCTTACGCTGCCCGCTATGTAGCCAAAAACCTCGTGGCCGCAGGACTGGCTGAGCGCTGTGAAGTGCAGATTGCTTATGCCATCGGTGTGGCTAGACCGGTCTCGGTCCATGTCACCACATTTGGTACTGGCAAAATCAGCGATGACGAAATCACCGAAGTAGTCAAAAAAGTGTTTGACTTGAGACCAGCAGCCATTATCAAAGCTTTTGCGCTCAATGAGCAACCCAAAAAGCATGGTGGCAAATTCTTCCGCAATGTGGCTGCTTACGGTCACTTTGGACGTCCAGACCTGGACTTGCCCTGGGAAATGCTGGACAAGGTAGAAGATCAAAAAAGTCTCTAGCTAAAGTCGCTAGTGCCTGATTCGACAATGGCGAAAGTCACTAAAAGTACGAAAGGTACTAAGCGCATGGAGACTAATCGATGAAGTCGGGCTCACTAACAGTCAATCCCGACACACCAGAAGCCTACACAGTCCAACTAACGGAAGGTGAGGTATTGCAGGTCGGGCGTAAGCCTGCCAGCGGCGGCATCAAAAAACTAGTATTGCCTTTTCCGGAAGTATCTGGTCAGCATGCTGAGCTGCGCTGTAAACCTGATGGCTGGACGATAGTCGATAACGGCAGCACAAACGGCACCACTCTTAATGGTGCCCGTTTGACTCCCGGCCGTGAATACCACGTGCGCTCTGGTGACCGTGTGCGCATAGCCCAGTATGAGCTTCTCGTCTTCCCGCCTGATTCAGACAATCAAGCTGAAGAAGAAATGGAAGACGCACAGGACCGCACACAGTTTCGCATCCAGATGATGAATGCCACCATCCTGGTTGGTGACATCAAAGGTTTTACATCCTTAATGGAGCGTCACGCCAAACAACCAGAACTGGTAATGCAAGCTGCCCAGAAAGTTTTTGATACGCTCAATGAAGAAATCAACCGCAATTATGGTCAACTTGAAAAAATCGCTGGTGATGCCATCATGGCTTACTGGCAAGGTGCCGAACCAAAAGGTGGCGGCTCGCTCTCGGCCTGTCAGGCTTGCTTTACGTCGCTAAAATTGCGCGGCTTGACCCACAGACTGGGCAATGATCGCACCATCTGGCCTTTTGTGGATTATCCATTGATGCTCGACATGGCTCTTGCCACAGGGCCCGTAGCATCTGGCAGTCTCGGACACAGTGTCTCCAACCCCGCGCTACTGGGTGATACAGCCAATCTAGTCTTTAGACTGGAAAAACTAATCGGTGATGATCGTCCCGGCGATATCATTGTGGAAGGCTCTACTTATGAGCTTGCCAAAAACAATTTCAAATTCGACTTCCTTGGTCAGACCACAGTAAAAGGTCGCACCAAGCCTGTAGACGTCTATAGACTAATTGAACCAATCGCCTGATTTATCGGAGTGATATTGAAAAGCATCGAGCAGGCTGTCGGTAGACTGATACTGGGTAGACTGCCTGGTGTCGTGCTGGACGCCGAACACAGACGCTTGCTAAAAACTGGCAGATTGGGTGGGCTGACTCTATTTAAGGACAATGCCTCAGACCTTGAGCAGTTAACCACACTGTGCCGCGAGACCATCGAATCCAGCTTGCATACACCGGTACTAACAGTGGACCAGGAAGGCGGAGCGGTGCAGCGCTTTGACCATGTGCTGTCACCACTGCCAGCGCCAATGGCACTGGCATCTCTCGGTCCCACAGCCCTTAAAATCGCCACCAGAATTAGTGCCCACCAACTCAAACTACTGGGCTTTAACTTACTACTAGCCCCCACTCTTGATTTATTGACCAATGCCAAAAATCCCATTATCTGCACCAGAGCATTTGGCGACGACATCGAGGCGGTTTCAAAAGCTGGACATATTGTCATAGAAGAAATTGAAAAGGCTGGTCTAAGAGCCTGCGGCAAGCACTTCCCCGGACACGGCTCCACCAGCGAAGACTCCCATCTGTCACTGGCAGTGGTGGCAAAGACAAAAGCACAACTTTTAAAAGAAGACCTCTTACCATTTATCAATAATCTGCCAGCCTTAAGCTCAGTCTTGATTGGTCACATCTGGCTGCCGGAGATAGATAAAGAGCCTCTGCCAGCCAGTCTTTCGCCTAACATAATCAGCGCTCTGCTAAAAGAAGAACTGGGCTACAAGGGATTAATTGTATCGGACGACATGTTGATGAAGGGTCTGACAAACCAGTACGGCCTCGGCGAGGCCTGTGTGCTGGGCATACTAGCTGGACTAGATTTACTGCTTGTCTGTGGCACCATTGACGAGACCATAGCGGCCCATGCCACCATCGTGCAGGCTGTCAAAAGTGGACGGATTACGCAAGAGCGGCTCAGTCACTCAATTAAAATGCTTGATAAGTATTTTGATAAACGACCAGTGGCACCAGGCGATGATCCCGAATTTTTGACGAGACTTACCAGACAAATCGAGATTGATAACGCTGCGCTCTTGGACCTCGCCAGTAAATCTCCGGCGATAAACAAAGGTACACTCCAAAAATTGACCGGTCATTACAAAGTCCTTGTGCCAGCTCATCCGCGCTATCCCATGCCGCTTTATGAGCAGCTACAAAAACAAGCATTGGCTCAGGTATCATTTGAAGAACTGCGCTACGCCTTGAATCCAGAAGATGACGAAGTCGCATTTTTAAAAGAAAAAATAAGAGATCAAAACACCATATTGCTCACCTTCCGCTCTTATATCAACGGCGGCCAACTTAAACTAATTGAGGCAGTCGGTTGTGCCAAAAGTCTTATCCATATTGCCCTTGATAGTCCCTACGACTTAAGCGCCAGTAGCGCTAGCGCAAAGCTGGCAATAGCCCTGCAAGACCCATCCGATTTAGCCATAGCAGGGCTTGCTCTAGCCCTGGCAGGTAAGTCTCAACCCTCGGGCAAAATGCAAATACTGCACTGACCACAAAAAGCCTATAATAGATAAAAAGGTGAATTATGGAAGAAGATCTGAAGCAAAAGTCCGAAATCAAAGAAACAGCGGACCCTGCTGCTGCGACGCCGCAGACTGCTCCAGTCGCTGACAATGCTAATGCCGGTCAGCCAGCTGATCCCTATGGTCTCAATGCTGCCAACGACCTATTGAGCAACCCCAAAGTCAAAAAGTACATGGGTCGCATGTCCAAAGTGCTAATTGGTTTTGCCATATTGGGCAGCATCATGATGATTCTGGCAGTTACGGCCATAAGCACACTTTTTAATATGATCATACCTAAGTAGCAGACGCTACTCAGGCACCACCTTTGATATCACGAAATAGTGATATTGGTACAGCCGCTCTCAGCGCTTGAGACTTAGCCGCTTCGGCAGCAGCCAACAAAACGCCCAGGTCAAGGCAGTCTTCGGGTATGCAAGCGACACCAAAAGCCAGTGATAGATTGGCGCTGTCAATGCCGTAGGCAAGTGGTGAGCTCCAGATTGCTCGAGCAATACGTTGAGCAAAGATATTGGCACCACTAGTCTTGGTGTTAGGCAAAAGCATGGCGTAATCGTACTGGTCATAGTGGGCAAGCAAGTCAATGTGACGTTTTAGACGACTGATACGACGCACGACCTCAGCCACAGCAGGTACATCCAGAGGCTCTCTAACAAAGTTAGGTGGACCAGTTACCACTCTCATTTCCATTACCATGACAGATAGCGGACTGCCCGAGCGGTACCCTCTAAAATATTCTTGCTCAAGAAAATACAAAAACGCTGGATAAGTAAACATGCCGGTCTCAGGACGTCTGAGACTCATCATCACTGAGTGAATCTTTGATTTATCAATCACTTTTGGATTGATTGACGGCTTTTCTTCTTTGGTGGGGACAAAGTCATTTGTAAATGTGACCAGGTCAGAACTAAGTAACAGTGCAACAACTGGCACCCACTGACTGCGAGACAATCTCAAACTATCAACTAACGCCTTAATAGCAGTACGATCATCAATTGCTTGATAAAACCGCTTAAGCAAGTCCGGCTCGATACTGGGATCACGGCTGGCCAGCACATCAAAGTCAGAACCAAGCAAACTGTCATGTTTGCGAATCAGAACCGACTCGGGCAAAAGCCCGACGTTTTTGATGAAGTTGACTTTGTCGACGAGCTGTACGCCAAGGATAACAAGACTCTCGATGGGTTGCCCGACGTTGCGCTCAGTCACCCTGACGCGAGGCTCAAACTTATATTTACCTTCTCTCCAGGTAAGTAACTCAAGAATACCTTCATCACCAGGAATACCGGCAATGTCAGCGTGCTGAGGCTCACCATCAACAAAGAAAATTTTGGCATGGGCACTGCCTTGATCAATATCCATGCGACCGGTCATGCGTGCAAGTAGCACCGATTGCAATAGCCTTGAGATCTCGACAAGAGACAAGTCACCATTTGGTGGCAAGGTCGAACGGCTCCAGGCATTGTCGCTTGTGCCCATACGCTGTACAGCACTGGGCTCAGACTCATCGGTCTGATTAGCCGAATTCATATAATAGGTATCGCGACGTTTACTTTGATCGCGGTAAGCCTCGGAGACCGACACTACACCATCGGCTTGAATACTCTGGTGCACTTCTCCACAGGAAGAGAGAATGAGGTTATATACAAGCAATACATCACAACTCTTGTAATCCCATACAAGACGCATGTTTTTGCCAACTAAAAGCTTCCACTCAGTGTCCCCACCACGCCAGGGACAGTGAATATTAAGAGTAAAGTCCACAAGTCTGTCAGGTGTTGTCCAGCTTATCTCGACTTGTCTGCCTCTATGCTCCATTGCCACCGATAGATAATGGTGGATCTCTGACAAGCCCGGCGCGGCCGGCAACTTTTGCAGAGTTTTTGGAATAGGGCCAGATCTCCTGAGCATATGCAACCATCCTTTTCAGCCTGCATCTACGGCAATAGGTACGAACCTAACTCGATGCAGTTAACGCTTTACTCGACTAATATTCCCCTCCCGTGGCTAAAATAACCACTCAAGAGAGATTCAAAAATTATCAGCCAGCCACTTGGCTAGCCACAATCGCTCTCAAAAGAGATGTGGTTAATAGACAAACAGTTGCAAGAGTGACTCCATGCTTTGAATCAAACCAGCACTGGGTACTATGCTTGAAGTCAAGGCAATAGTGTCCAGTTTGACCATGCAGTGCAGGTAGTTGATGTGACCAATTTTTACCAGGTCTATCTAGCAAACATCAGTGTCGTTATCGCACTGATTGCTATCTATCTCTGTCTGCCTTTTTCTGGCATAAAAATCAAAAAGTTTGGACCGGTCTATACTTTTGCCTATGCCTTAATTAGTGCCTTTATCTTTTTAGGCTGCTTGTATGTTGGCGCTGTGATTCTGTTTATGAGCTTCTGGGTGGCTCTAGCCGGTGGCGCATGGGCTTTTGGATTGTTCACTTTAATCGCCCTGGCAATCGCCATTCTGGCAATGTTTGCAAACTATTTGACACTAAAAAATCTTGCTAAATACTATCCACAAATTTTGGCTATAACTTCTCCGATGGCATTAAAAGTGACTTCCAGTCTAATTGTGTGTACACAGATTGGCAGCATATTTTTGTTTGAAAAGTTTGAACTACTTTATAAAAGTCCCAATATTGCCATGGGCTATATCGACAAAACCGGCAAAATAGTGATTGCACCAGCCTTTGGCGATGTCGAAAAATTCCACGACGGTAAAGCAATAACCTGGGCACAAGACTCCTATCCATCCTTTTCATCCACCCCCTCCAAGCTAGCAAGCTACTCCCTGATAGATAGGAGTGGCAAAACAATCAAATCAATTACACCCGACGAGCGCGCCGCACTCAAGGCTAAATATAAAGCGCTCAATCTTGAAGACTACCCCGAGCCATGTTTTCAAAAGCTCGATCTACAATTTACAGGTGAATTTCAGGAAGGCTTATCTGTTGTCTGCAATGAGCAATACCAAAAAGGTTATGTAGACAAAACTGGCAAACTTATATATGCCTATCAGTTTAGTGACGCTCGTCAGTTTAGTGAGGGATTGGCGGCAGTAAGTCCATATGGTCAGTGGGGTTATATGGACCACAGCGGCAAGATGGTGATTCCAGCATATTTTCAAAAAGCCGGACCATTTCACGAAGGTTTAGCGCCAGTAGCTATTTCAAATCCCAAAAGAGATGATAGATACAATTTAGGCAGCACCACGGATGATTTACTCTATGGTTACATCGATAAAAGAGGTAACTTTGTCATACCACCGATGTTCTTTTATGCCTATCCATTTAGCGAAGGACTGGCTGGAGTGCAGGTAGATCTCAATAAATTACCAAGACTCGAAGAAGGGCAGAAGACTCTGAAAAGGTATTTACGTGATCGCTAGCATGCTGAAGCGGTAGTGCAGGAATAGGTATTAGTGGAACAAAGTGCAATTACATTTTTAGCAAATGCCAGTGCACCAATGGCTCTGGTAGCACTTTATCTTTGCTTGCCATTGTCGGGCATCAAGCTCAAGCCATTTGGCGTAATCTTTGCCATTATATTTTCGTTTTTTAGTGCGCTCATCGCCATGCTCAGCCTCTTTATTGGCGGGATGTCTTTGTACGTCGCATTTTGGGCAGCCCTTGGTGGCGGACAAGGTGTCCTAGCATTTATCGCAGTAATCGAAACAGCCGTGGCTATTGGAGCAGTCGCAGCAAATTACTGGACTATCGCTCTCAGTGCCAGTTTGATGCCAGACGTACTGACGATTACTTCAAAAAAAGCATTGCTGTGCACATCTGTGCTCATAGTTGCTACTCAGGCTGCTAGTGTCTATATGCTGCAAACTTTTGGTCCTATTGGAGTTGGCAAAGCAAGACCACTATTTGGTTTTATCGATAAGAGCGGCAAATTTATAATCAAACCAAGTTATGGTGACGTTGAAAAATTCCACAACGGACTGGCCGTTGTCTGGCCAGAAGCCGCATATCCAGAGATTGTGGGGGATGTAGAGGCACTGAAGAGCTACAGCCAAATAGATAAAAACGGCAAAGTAGCAAAAACTATAAACGAGTCCCAACACCGCGCCATCAAAAACAATTATCTCTATACAAATCCTGAAGATGCCTACGAATGCAAGTCAGGCAATAATTCCTTCAGTTTACTTGGACGAGAATCAAACTGGCAGTACGGCAAAGGCACTGGCTCAGACATAGCCAGCAAGTATTTTGAGGGACTGGCTGTTAAGCAGTCAAAAAACTACCGCTATGGCTATGTCGATAGCCAAGGCAAGACGATCATAGCACCAAGCTACATAGAAGCATTACGCTTCACCGAAGGTCTTGCGGCAGTGCAAAAAAATGACAAATGGGGCTACATAGATCGTAGTGGCAAGTATGTGATAAAACCTCAGTTTGACAAAGCTTCACCCTTTAGCGAAGGACTGGCCTGCGTCGGTATCTACAATGACACCAATGACCCTAAATATAGTACTGCTCCAATAGGTCTTGCGCGCTTTGGCTATATCGACAAAACTGGTAAGTTCGTTATCCCACCAGTGCTAATGCATGCCTATTCATTCTCGGAAGGACTGGCTGGTGCTTGCATAGACGTAAATAATCCACCAGATCTTAAATACACCCCCCAAAATCAAAAAGAACTGGAAGAAAAAATGAGAGCAGCTAGTGAGAGCGCTCTTAAAGACCGCTCACTACGATGCGTGAAGGCCTGGCGCGACAGCGGCACCTGGGGAGAAACTGCCGAAAACGGACCTGAGTGGTTGGCAGAAGTCGAACAACTCTTGAAAGTTGAACCAGGCAATGACGATTTTTATGCGTACAGAGCAGCAATTTATACCGGACTATATCCAGTCAAATTTAAAGAAGCAAAAGCGTCCGCCCTCGAGGCACTGGCTATCAACAACAAAAATGCCCTTGCCCACGGCGTCCTCGCTCACTGCCTCACTGTCAATAAAGACAATAAAGGGGCCATTGAGCACTTTAGTAAAGCTATTGATTATCAGCCGCAAAATCCCGAGTGGTATGCCAACCGTGGACTGACCTATGAAGACACTGGCGAGAACAAGAAAGCTATCCTCGATTACACCAGTATGCTCGACAATAGCCTGGACAAAGCCTGGGCTTATGGCTCAAGAGCCCACGCCCGGTTGAGCATCGAAGATAGAGCTGGAGCCATTCAAGACTCAGATAATGCCATTGAGCAAGACATCACAAGTGTATTTGCCTACAAGCAAAAGGCAGATGCCTTAAGTCGTCAGGGCAAGTTTGTGCTGGCTCTTGCCGAACTGGCCAAAGCCGAAGCCTACATCAATCCAAACAGCTGGGAAATGCTCGAACTACTACAAATGCGCCAGTCAATGTTGGGCTTTAAAGGTGATAAAGCAAAAGCAAATGCTGTGCAAAAACAGATACAACAGCTCAAGAAACAACTAGTAGCAAACTAGCCCAGGTCCTGACCAATTTCAAAAAATGCTTGAAACATACGACGAGCGGAAGCGACAAGCTCTTTAGTTTGCGCTTCGCTAAAGTTGCAAGCTACCATGTCCTCTTTAAACTTTGTCCAGCGCTCACGCTGTGCTTCACCATATCGGTCAAAATAACTAGCGCCGCGCTCCACAGGACAGTCAAGCGCTTTGCGCATAGATTTAGCTAAAAACTTGGCACCATTGGTAGAGCCTTCCAGTACATAGAGAGCCCCCAAAAGTGATACTGGACTAGTGGCGGCAAGCTCAGTGAGATGATCGTTAATACGTTTTGTCGACGGCAAAATAGGCTCGTCACTAACGCTGCGATCAAAGTAAGCCAGATCATTTGTGACGCAGGTGAGATCTTGATGATAGGGCTTCAACACTTTTTGGATGGCAGGCATGTCGCGGTGCTTTTCTAAAAGGTCGGCAATATGTTTGTGCATGTAATAAAGCTGCCCCAGATACTTTATAAAGGGCTCTCTTTGCACATTGCCAGTACCCATGGAGCGCTGGAAGTCCTGACCTTCGGCATCAGTATGCAAATCTTGAGTACAGGTTCTCAGCGTATCCATAACTGTCAGAGGCTGAGCTTCGACTTTTTCCATTTGCTACTCCAATATGTGACCGCCATTATTATCGACAATATCAGTCTCTTTTAAACAGATAATGCGACACCATCCATTCCTGACCGCCTCTAAAGCCCCAGAGTTCCTCGCAGGCAATATAAAAGAGACGCCAGAAGACCCACCAGCGTCTGGCATGCTCCTGACCATAGGTGTCAGCCAGGATAGGCATTATCTTACTCTTGTTGGCATCCATGTTATTTAGCCAGTGCCTGGCAGTAAGCTCATAATGACGACCACTGACAGCCCACTCTTGCTCAATTTGTAGGTCCTGCTGAAAATAAAGCAAAAGGTCACGGGACGGCATAATACCGCCGGTAAAAAAGTTGCGTGTAAGCCAGTCTTTGCCATCCTGGTCTTCATAGTGATAACAAAACTCTTTATGGCTAAATATATGCACAAAAAGCTTACCGCCACTATTGAGCCAGCTGGCGATGCGGCGCATCAGTTCGCGGTAGTTTTTCATGTGTTCAAACATTTCTACCGATACCACTCTATCGACCTTACCGTCAAAAGCAAAACTATTGACGTCACAAGTGATCACCTGCACATTTTTAAATCCTCTCTCCTGGCACTGCGACTCAATATGAGCACGCTGGGAAGCGGAGTTTGAAACTGCCGTGATCTTACTTGAGGGATAGCGTTCAGCCATATAAAGTGTTAGCGAGCCCCAGCCGCAGCCTAGCTCCAATATATCCAGACCATCAGCCAGCTGCGCACGCTCACAGGTCAATTGCAGCATTGCTTCCTCGGCCTTAGCCAGGGTGATAGTCTCATCCTCATAAAGAGCACAGCTGTATTTAAGCCTGGGACCAAGACAGTACTTAAAAAACTCAGTAGGCACCATGTAATGTTGCTCATTGGCGCTGGCAGTCTCTATCGCTACTGGAGAGGAGATAAGCTCTTGCACCATGCGGGTCATATGCTTTTGTCGGTCTTCTACACTGAGTGCTTGCTCTTTTAATTTTTGCCCGAGCATGCGTTTGATACCAGCTCTAATGAGCCAGTCAGGACAGATATCTCTGGCCAAAAACTCATAGAGCGGGTCTTCTGACCCAGGCTTGCTCAGACTCTTAAAATCAGGTTTGATAATGGCTTGTTCAGTCATTCTTTACTCTTACCTTTAAACCAGGGAAAAAACGCACTCGTCGACTCCTGATACTTTTTGTAGGCATCACCCTTGGTGCGCAATGCCTGCTCCTCAGTAGCTTTGATACCAGTAACCCGAGTGAGGAAAAAATACATCATGGCAGGACAATAAAAACTATATAGACCGGCAGGGTAGTTGCACACAAAAAATAAAAATGCCACCCAGACAAGCCATTCAAAAAAGTAATTAGGATGGCGCGAGTACTGCCACAGTCCGGATTGACAAACTTTGCCGCGATTGGCAGGCTCTTTTTTAAAGGACTCCAGCTGTGAGTCGGCGAGGCCTTCGCCAGCCAGAGCCAGTACAAAAATACAAATCGCTAGATATTGCCAGTTGCCCGGATAATTGATTTGATTGTTTGACATGACCACAGCAAATGGCCAGCAAAGTGACGCTAAAAGTACAGCCTGCAATTGAAAAGCAAGAAACATACCCTGGCTGGCTTTATCTCCCCAAGCCTTTCTAAAAGCTAAGTAGCGCCCATCCTCCTCAGGATAAACACGCAAAAAGCGCATCAACAAAAAGAATGTAAGTCGCAAACTCCAGGCAAAAACCATGCCCAGCAAAAGAAGTTTATTGATACTGACAGGATTTTGCCAGACAAAGACATCCACACCAAAATAAAGAGCAGCCACCAGGGCAAAACCAAACCCCCAGAAGACATCGACAATGCCACCGTTTTTGGTGCGCTCGGCCACCAGCCAGACTGTAAAAAACAAGCCTGTTGCCAGGACAAAACCATAGCCCCAGAGATTGAGTAGTGCGGGCGTGACGCTAAAAGACATCAATCCTCCAGGTCGGGTAGGACCGTGCCATGACTAGAGCGGGTCAATCTGTCGACAATGCCATGCCAGTCCGGCTCGGTAGGCAGGGCTTGTACGACAATATAGGCAGCCTTTTGACTATCAAGATCCTTAAGTGCCTGGTACAAAAGTCGAGCATAACTCTCACTGTCTCGGGACACACTAAGTAGCCTTTTGCCCTCGGGTAAAAGAGCTGCGGGCATAGTGGCAACAGTATCGGCAAATGCCAATAAACAATAGTCTTTGCCAAGTCTTAGCAAGTTTTTTAAAACGGGCGCAAGCTCGGCAGTAGGGACAATCGCCACCCCGGTCTCTGGGGCATAATGACTCTCTAAAGTCCCAGGCGCTCGCACAGGCTCTGCACTAGTGCCAGTTATCACCGACTGACCGAGCACTGCCTCTATCTGAGATTGAGAGAGCATGCCCGGTCTGAGAATTCTGGCACCATCCACAAGACTAATAATTGTTGACTCGATGCCAACTTGACAGGGTCCGCCATCCAGCACCACTGACACATCACGGCCAAGCCCCTCAACTACACTTGAAGCAGTGGTGGGACTCAATTTGCCAAAACGATTTGCTGATGGTGCGGCCACGCCGCCGCCAAAGGCAGCAAGCAACTCCAGCGCCACTGGATGAGCTGGGATACGAATGCCAACACTGTCTTGCCCGCCAGTGACAGCATCAGAGACATGAGGCTGTCTTTTGAGTATCAAAGTCATTGGTCCAGGCCAAAAGGCAGCAGCAAGCTTGTAAGCCTGCTCTGGTATGTCTACCGCCCAGTCAGAGAGATTTGCTACATCGGCAATATGCACGATAACAGGATGGTTTGTCGGTCGCCCTTTGACACTATAGAGCCGCGAGAGCGCAGCGTCACTCGAGCCGTCCGCTCCAAGTCCGTAAACAGTCTCAGTAGGAAAAGCGACAAGCTCACCCCGTTTAAGGGCATCCACTGCCTCTTTGAGCAGATCAGGAGCGAGCATTTACCTTATCCTGCGTTGTTTTGGAATGGACAGAAGGCTCAATGGCGCCCCTATCAAGTAATGCTTTGTCGGCAGCAAATCGTGGCAAAAGTCCATGAGATAAGCTCAAATTGTTGGGGCGGGTATAAACAGCCTGCACTACAGTGATATTGCGCATAGCAAAGGCAGCAGCACAGTAGGAGAGATAATAGCGCCATTTGCGCACAAATACAGCATCAAAGCCCAGAGCGTAAACCTCTTGGAGACGACCCTCAAAGCGCTCTTGCCAGGTCACGAGAGTACGAGCGTAGTCATTACCCAGGTCTTCAAGATCGTGAAGAAACAGCTCAGTCTTTTGCATCGATTGACTGACTTGCCTTAAAGATGGCAAAAGCGAGCCGGGAAAAATATGCTTTTGAATGAAGTCAGTATTCTGGCGAATCAAGTCATACCGGCTATCCGGACATGTAATCATTTGCATAGCGAGCAGCCCATCGGGCTTTAGCATTTCATCGCACTTGTTAAAAAATGCATCGAGATACTCATGACCCACAGCCTCGATCATCTCAATTGAAACGATTTTATCAAAGCGCTCTTTTGAACCATCAAGCTTACGGTAATCCAATAGTCTAAACTCGATTTTGTCACTCAAACCGGCGGCTTTGACCAGCTCAGTAGCATAGTCCAATTGCTCTTTTGAGATTGTCACACCAGTATGTCTACAGCCGTAATTTTGTACTGCATGCAAGGCAAAACCACCCCAACCAGAGCCAATCTCCAATATATGATCAGTGGCTTTGATATCAAGCTTGCGGCAGATAGCATCATACTTGGCTATCTGAGCCTCTTTAAGACCAGCCTGAGCATCCTTAAAAAAGGCACTGCTATAGGTCATGGTCTCATCTAAAAACAGCTTAAATAGCTCATTGCTCAGGTCGTAGTGATAGGAAATATTTTTTTTGCTATTGCTCTGACTGTTGTGTTTAAAAATATGCAGACACTGATTGATAAAGCCCATAAAGTTGACAAACACAGGCTTTTTGCCAGTGCCCTCAAGCAATCCACAGTCATTTAAATTGAGCAAAAACCAGGCAATAACAGAGGCGATATCATCGGTCTCCCAGTGACCGTCCATGTAGGCCTCGGCAAAACCAATATGACCAAATACAACACAGCGTCTAAAAAAATCAGCATCGTGGATTACAACAGCCGCTTTGACTGTGTGACCAGATGGATTGACGCCGCGACCATAGCTGAGCACTTCGCCATCAGGCATACGCACAGTAAGAGTGCCATAAGGCATACGTGCAAGAGCACCACAAATGATGCGTCGAAATAATGGATTAGCCCCTGCCTGGGCAGAAGTAGCTGTGTCAGTGCCTGTTTTCATATTTTGTATCTTACCTGTGGTACATTCAAAATTTCAGTTTGAGATTCGATTGCTTCTTGCTTTTTAAAAAATGGCACGCCCTTGAGATAAAGCAAAAATGCCTGCCAGTGGATCATACTAATTACTTTAAGCGTGACCAGTGGATAGCGCCAAAACAGCTTAAAGAGTCGCCGGTCATCAAAGGCCAAGCACTGGCCACTGATGCTACTGACCAGCACTTTGGAGCGGTCGTCACAGTCTAATGTGTCGACACAGATTTTGAGGTCCGGACCAGGTACCGGCACAACAAAATCAAACAAGTCAAGGAGCTTGCCATAAGGCGAGACATAAAATTCTTTAGGCGCAATCAGGCGAAAATGCCCCTCTTTTGTTTTTTCGAGGATATAGACCTTCATCTCGCCAAAAGTATTGCCGACCTCGGCAATGCCTACGACAGGACTGTTGTCTTTGTCAAAGCCAAAATAAAAAGAAACAGGATTAAAAACATAACCAAGGATACGAGGATAAGTAAGCAAACGCACGCTAGTTACAGCCTCATCAATTCGTCTACTTTTTAGGAGCTGATCAAACCGCTCAAGCAGGCTACCACTGCCAAAACCTTTGAGATGATCGCTATCGTAAAAGCTAAACAAGTTAAAGCTGTTATGACTAAATAGCTTTGAAGACAACTCTAATTGAGCCAACTCAGAAAGGTCCAAATAAAACATATAGACGCCATAAGCAAAACTATGCTGTCTTGGTTTGTATCTAGTATGCCGTACCTGGCACTGATAGAGAGCCGAAATAAGATCAGACATGGTCAACTCCAGAAGTCACCACTCGCTCTGATGACATGGCATCCCCGGTAAGTAGCATTTGACAGAGATCATGAGCAGAGCGGTAGGCGTCTTCATGAAAGCCATAGGCAAAATAACTGCCGCAAAATTTGATATTGCCAGGCTCTTTATTGAGCACTGGCAGCTCAGGTTGTGCCTGCATTGTAGCTAGATCAAACAACGGATGCGTATAGCTCATCGTGCGCAGCACCAGCTCAGGCTGGATCAGATGAGCAGAGTTGAGAGAGACAAAATATTGCTCCTCACCCTTCAGTCCCTGCAAATTATTCATCCAATAATGAGTAGTAGCTACACCACTGGGGTCTGTACGATAATTCCAGCTCGCCCAGGCTTTGCGCACTGAGGGCATGATTGAGCTATCTTTGTGGACAGTAATAGCGTTATCCTGATACTTAAATGGACTAAGTAAACGCTTTTGCTGGGGGGTAGGGTTTTTTACCATAGACAAAGATTGATCGGCGTGGGCAGCCATAATTACCAGGTCAAAGCGCTCAGTGCCACTAGCAGTAGTGATGCTGGCACCACTACCAAGCTCTGATACGGCCAAGACTGGCTCATTTAAACAGGTCCGGCCATGAGGACCGAGTTTGGACAAAATCTCACGCACATACTGCCTGGCGCCACCATCCACGGTGTACCACTGATAGTGAGTATCGAGCCCCAAAAAACCGTGATTATAAAAGAAGCGAATCAGAGAGGCAGCGGGAAAGTCCAGCATGGCTCTGGTCTCTGTGGACCAGACACTGGAGCCCATAGGCACCATGTACAAGTTGAGAAAATCCGCAGAAAGCTTATACTTTTTGATGTAGTCGCGCACTGTCAAACCTACATTATCTGGCTGAGCCAGATGACTGTAGGCATTTTTATTAAACCAGTCAAGTTCTCTTAGCATTGATAAAAAGCGCAAATTGACAAGATTTTTGCGCTGAGCAAATATCTTATCGAGACCCGCTCCATTCCACTGAATACCAGAGGAGAGGTCCTGCACACTAAAGGACATATCGGTCTTTTTGGTGATCACGCCAAGCTCTGCAAAGAGAGCAGTCAAAAGCGGATAAGTCTGATGATTAAAGACCATAAAGCCTGTGTCAAAGGCGACATCAGCGCCAGAAGCCGACTTTACATCAATGGTATTGGTATGGCCACCAGCATAGCCATTGCCATCAAATATAGTGACAGCGTAGTCATTGCGCAGTAAGTAAGCACAGCCGAGACCAGCTATACCACTTCCTACAATGCCTACGGTCTTCATACTTTTCTATCCTGGCTCTTAGTGTAAGCCTCATCGGGCACTGGTCTGAGTTGCCAGATTATACCAGTGAGGCTAAAGAGCTTGAGGACATAATAGGTCAGATCCACTTCCCACCAGTAAAACCCCTGCCGAGCTGCTGATTGATAACGGTGATGATTATTGTGCCAACCCTCGCCAAAGGTGATGAGCGCCAACAAAAAATTGTTCTTACTATCGTCATCAGTCTCGTAGCGCTGGTTGCCAAAGATATGCGAGAGCGAATTAATTGAGCAAACACAATGGAAAAGCACTACTGTACTGACAAAAAAGCCCCAGAGAAGCAGCTCAAGCCCACTTGTATGCAAAGCTGGACAGTAAGTCTGCAAAAGACAGCCGCTGGCATAGAGAGTAATGATCAAGACTGCCGCCGGTATCCAGTCAAATCTATTGAGAAAAACCAGCTCAGGATAACGAGTCAGGTCGGGAATCAGCTCATAACGAGTAGGCATGTTGCAATCAGCAGTAATCCAGCCAATATGTGACCAGATAAAGCCTCTCATCACAGGCGAATGCACATCACCCACCTTATCGCTATTTTTGTGGTGGTGCCGGTGGTGAGCCGCCCACCACAGAGCTCCTCGCTGAACAGCTAAACCGCCCCAGAAAGCAAAAATAAATTGTGCCAGCCTTGATGTTTTGAAGCATTTATGGGCGAAGTAGCGGTGAAAAAATGCCGTAATAGCAAACATACGGATGCTATAGAGGAAAATACAAACGCCTATTGCCAATGGACTTACAGGCATAAAAAACGCTGGCAAAGCCAGTAGATGCAAAATCAAAAATGGTATCCAACGGCTGAGGTTAGTCTGGGCCGGCAAAGATTTAACGGACTCCACGCCGACACCAAAATAATCAGAATCAAGCCATTTAAGACCGCGTGGCAAGACAATAGAATTGACCCACGAGGCAGCGCCAGCCTTTGTGGAGTCCTCTAAATCGGTGGATTGAAGGGCTTGATTGGATGTCAGTCCGGAGGTCAAATGATCACCACTAGCTACTTTTCGCCAGCCAAAATCATAGCCAGTATTTTAGAAATTTCCCTAAAACTTTGCTTGCTTAATTCTGTGCAACCTTGCCAATATACCGGGCTCTTGGGCGAATCACACCACCATAGAGACGCTGCTCCATAGCATGAGCGATCCAGCCTGCTGTCCGGCTCACTGCAAATATTGTCGAGCCAGACCCAGGCGGCAAAGCCAGCGCATAGCTTATTGCGGCAAGACCAACATCGAGATTAGGAGCTAATCCAAGCTCCTTTTGCACAACATCAACGATAGCCTTGAGGCGCAATAAACTGGCATCGGTCTGATTAACGGCAAGGGCACTAGTTAGCATCAAGCGAGCCCTCGGGTCTCCCTCCTGATAAAGCTCAGTACCAAACCCGGCTACACTCTCGTGTTCGGCTAGATAGTGCTTAAGCCAATCTTCGACTGCATCAAAAGCCATGGACCCACTGACGATATCCTCAGTGCGGCGACTGGCAGAGCCATGCAAATTGCCACTAAATGTACCAAGCGCACTGAGCAGACAGCTAAATAGCGAAGCATCACAAGAAGCAGCAATGCGACAGGCAAGAGCGGAGGCGTTTAACTCGTGATCAGCGCAAAGCACCAGCGCTTGATTAATTAAGCGGACATGCTCATTACCTGGATTATGACTCAGTGACCTGGCCAGTAACTCGCTAATAGAAGCACTCTCATACTTTACCGAGCGGTCTCTGCCATTTAAAAGTCCCACCGCCCATGCCATAGTGACAATGAGGCGCCTGGCTTTATCATAGACATCTTCCACGGCTGGATTGATACCCAGCGAATAAGTCATATCGCAATTTATGAGCAAAAGCTTGAGCAAATCCAGACACTCCAGCTTGCCACCGGCTGGCATTTGCGACAGAAGTGGATCAAGAGAAAATGGCTCTATCCCACTCCAGTCAACGACTGGTTTTTCGCAGTCCCAGAGTAGCTCTGCAGTAGCTTCAAAAGTCATCTCCTGGTGAGCCAAATCCAGCCCCAGCTTGCCCCGATAGCGATGCCCCTCGGGTGTAATCTCAGTGATTGCTGATTTAATTGATGGGCCAGTCCAGATAGCCTGGTCATTATCCCGGACAGTCTTGACCCCGCGAGCAGCCTGGCGCAGTTTAATCAAATCACTCAAGCGATAGCAGCGCTCACGTCCACTGTTGCCTGGCACACTCTCAATTTGCCCGCGACTGGCATAGGCATAGAGTGTAGCTGGCTTGACCCCGAGAAACTCGGCAGCCTGGGAGCCTACAAGGTACTTTTCTTCTGTTTGTGACATAACCGCCGCGCTGTCAAGATATCAATATATAGGTGTACGTAAGTCAATGTACCCGCAAATCATAGTTCAACCAATCACTGGCAAATAATCTCTTAAGTCTGGGTCTTGAAACAGATCGTCTATTTATTCCCCACGCCAATTGCACTGATTTGCCAGAGCTAGCTAAAAAGAAATAGTGCCTCTACACCACCAGTGGTGCGCCAGCTAGACCGTTGTCGCACACTCGCGGTTTAGCTTGAGGTCCACTGAGAGGGCACCACGCAGAGCCCAGGGATTAGCGCTGATAATTTCAACTTCAACCAGCTCACCTGTTAGTGCATCAGGTCCTTCAAAATTAACTACTTTATTAGAGCGAGTGCGTCCCATAAGGCGGTTCATGCCGCGATTAGAGCGTCCTTCCACGAGTATCTCGACTTTAGTATTGAGCAGCTTTTTGTTGATTTTTTCGGCCACATCACCAACGACTGAGTTTAAATAGCGCAGCCTTTCGCTCTTCACTTCTTGCGGCACTTGCTCACCCCAGTTGGCTGATGGTGTGTGCTGTCTTGGTGAATAGGCGGCAGTATTGCAAAGGTCAAAGCCTATCTCTTCCACCAATCTGACCGAGTTCATAAACTCTTCTTCGGTCTCTCCGGGGAAGCCCACAATGATGTCACTGGTGATGGCGGCGTCTGGTATACGCGACCTGATTTCATCGACTTTGCGACGATAAAAATCAACACTATAGCCTCTAGCCATACGCCTCAAGGTGCGGTCATCACCAGCCTGGATTGGTATATGGAAGTACTCACAAGCCTGAGGTAAGTCGCGCACAGCATCGATAATACCGACATTGAGGTCACGAGGATGACCTGTCAAAAAGCGCAGACGCTTGATGCTATCCAGCTCTTTGACACTAATTGAACGCAGCAAATCACCAAGATGGATGGCAGGATCAAGATCATGACCATAGGCTGTCACGTTTTGACCAAGCAAAGTCACTTCTTTGTAGCCAGCCTGAGCCAGTCCGCGCACTTCCTCAAATATAGACTGAGGACTTCTGCTCTTTTCACGCCCCCTGACGTAAGGCACGATGCAATAAGTACAGTTATAGTCACAGCCATAAATGACCGAGACCCAAGCGCTAATGTCATTTAATCTGATTACAGGGGTCTCAGGTATCTCTGGCGGCAACTCCGGAAAAATCTCCACCACAGGCTGACCGCTCTCTGCACGGGTGACCAGCTCCGGTAAACGGTGCAAATTATGGGTGCCAAAAACCAAGTCCACGTAAGGAGCCCGTTCACGTAGGGCTTCGCCAGCATCCTGAGCGACACAACCACCAACAGCGATAAGAGATCCCGGGTTTTTGTCTTTGACTTTGCGCCAGGCGCCCAGATAGCTATAGACTTTGTCCTCTGCGCCCTCACGGATAGCGCATGTGTTGAGGATCATCAAATTAGCGAGCTTGATCTCGTCTGTGGGCTCGTAGCCAATCTCATCCAGGAGACCGAGCATGTGCTCAGAGTCAGATTTATTCATCTGACAGCCAAAAGTCTCAACGTAAACGCGTTTTTTTGCCTGAGTCACAATCAATCACTCGCTATACATATATGCAAGAGATAATACCAAATGCCGGTTAATAGTTTGCAAGTAGTATTTTAAGGTTGCGAATCATGAATGAAAGCAGCCCTACCCGAAATTAGAGCTGTAAATAAAAAATCAGGATGATAAGACTCGACAGCAAGGTCTTCAAGCATGATGGCATCAGGCAGACAGCGGCGCTCAGTGCTCGCCACCGCCGGCGATGCCGCTTGATCGGCCAATAACTTTGGTGCAACAAACCAATAAAGCTGGTCTACCAGGTCCTCATCTAAAAGTCCACCAGCCAGGACACCCCCACCTTCACTGAGTACCCGGCGCATACCACGCTTGTTTAAGTCTTGCATCACGGCAGTCAGACTGAGCTTGGCTATTGTGCCCTCGATACAAGATACCGGCACTATCTCTATTGAGTCTGAGTCAAAATGCTTAGCGTCGCCCAATGACTCATTGAGACAGTACAGTATCGTCTTGCCTCCTCTGGCAAGCTCACTATCAGGTCTGGTGGTCAAATATGGATCGATAACTGCCCTTAGCGGTTGACGCTCAGAGTCACTATTATCTGGCATACGCACAGTCAATTTGGGATTATCAAGCCTGGCAGTGCGTGCGCCGACAATAATACAATCGACCTCACTGCGCAGCTTTTGCACATACTCTAGCGCCTTTTGCGACGTCACATAACGGCTCAGTCCATCACAGTCTGCGATGCGTCCATCAAGAGTAGCAGCAAGTTTTAGCTCCAGCCAGGGCAAGCCTTTTTGCACAGACTTAAAAAAGCCGCGGTTGATATAGCGGCATTCACGCTCCATCACACCGACTGTGACAGAGATACCAGCAGCACGCAATTTGGCCAGCCCGCCACCCTGCACTTTATCAAAGGGATCCCCGGTGCCTACGATGACAGACTTTATGCCACTAGCGATGAGCGCGTCAGCACAGGGCGGCGTGCGACCCTGGTGGCAACATGGCTCAAGATTGACATATATAGTACCGCCCCTGGCTTTTGTCCCAGCTACCGCCAGTGCCGCTGGCTCAGCATGAGGCATGCCGGCCCGCTCATGATAGCCCTGGCCTACTATATTGCCATCGCAATCCAGTACCACAGCGCCGACAAGAGGATTGGGGCTGGTCTGACCACTAGCCTTGTTAGCCAGGTCCAGGCACATTTGCATGTACTGGTCATGGCTTGACTGACTAGCCAAAGAAAACCTCAGCCACTTTGTAGATATCCATATCGAGACGTTTGAGGCTATTTACAGCGTCCTGTATCGGCACATCTGTGAGAGTATTGCCGTGTAATGCCACCATCTGTCCAAACTTCTTTTGATGGACAAGATCCGCGGCCATAACACCATATCTAGTGGCAAGGACACGATCAAAAGCAGTAGGCGAGCCGCCGCGCTGGATATGACCTAGAGTGGTGGCACGTGTTTCAAAGCCGGTTTCGCTCTCGATATGTTTAGCGAGGATGCCACCAATACCACCGAGCTTAACGCGTCCATTGGCGTCTTCTTCTTTAACTGGATTTTTAGTCTCATCATCAAAGCGCGCACCTTCGGCCACGACGACAATCGAAAAATCCCGCCCTCTGGCATGTCTTTGCTTGATAGCCGAAATTACTTCGGTAAGATTGATGGGCTTCTCTGGTACCAAAATAAAATCGGCACCACCAGCTATACCACCATAGCAAGCGATCCAACCGGCATTGCGACCCATCACTTCGCAGACCAGCACGCGGTTATGAGACTCGGCGGTGGTGTGCAAACGATCTAGAGCTTCGGCCACAATATTGACAGCAGTATCAAAGCCAAATGTGACATCAGTGGCATTTAAATCATTGTCGATTGTCTTTGGCACACAAACCAGATTGAGCTTATGCTCCTGATATAACCTATTAGCGACGCCACAAGTATCTTCACCACCGACCACAATCAAGGCATCAAGCCGGTTGCGCTCCATGTTGTCCTTGATACGCTGGGGACCGTCTTCGGAAGCAAAAGGATTAGTGCGAGATGTACGCAAAATTGTGCCGCCACGGTGAATCAATCCACCCGTAGAATTCATGGTCAAAGGCATGACCATGTTATTCATGACACCGCGAAACCCTTCTAAAAAGCCCACGACTTCGGAGCCGTACTCTTTGACCGAACGTCTCACCACAGCGCGAAGCACTGCATTGAGTCCGGGGCAATCGCCGCCGCCAGTCAGGATACCGATGCGCATCAATAATTCCTCATCACAAACTTGTGCCCTTTGCCAAAGACAAGCGGAATAAATTCCGGGAAGCCAAGAGCAAGTATGGCTTACTGGCGTTAGTATAATTGCCACCCGTCATTGAGCCAGGCTGTAAGGCTTATTTAGACGGATTATTAAGCAGCTTACCAACCCTAAATCGAGCAGATCCGATGAAATCATAAAGGTCTCGGCTCTTGGCGCGCTTTTGCTTTAAATTATATGGCTGTAAGAGCAATGACTGGTCCAAGAGGCCCAGCCTTGTATCACCAAGTGATTAGTGAGGGTCCCAAATTGAATCTCTTTGAATACGAAGCCAAGCGAATCTTTGAGGCTGGCGGCATCCCGGTGCCCCCAAGCGCACGCGTAACAAAACCAGAAGAACTTGCCAAGGTGCATTTTGGCTATCCCCTCGTCCTCAAATGTCAGGTGCTGACAGGCGGCAGAGGCAAAGCTGGTGGTATCCAGTTTGCTCACGACCTGACCGAAGGCAAAAAATGGGTCAAAGACCTGATGGCCCTCGAAATCAAAGGCTCCAAGACTGAGAGCTTGCTCGTCGAGCCCAAGATGCCCATCGCCCGCGAAATGTATCTTGCTGTCACTCTCGATAGAGAGCGCGGTTGCCCAATTTTTATCGCTGCTGCTGAAGGTGGCATCGAAATCGAAACCAACCCCCACGTACTAACAGAGCCAATCCCCACTCCTTATCATCCTTATGTTGGTCGCGCCCTAGCTGCCAAACTGGGTCTGACCGGTGTGGTTATGACACGCTTTGCCGATATCGCTAACAAGCTCTACAAACTATTTGAATCAAAAGATCTTGACCTCGCCGAAATCAACCCACTGGTTATCACCACTGGTGATGATGTTGTGGCTCTTGATGGCAAAATCATCGTCAACGATGACTCAATTGCCCGTCAGCCTCAATTTAAAGGCTGGATGGAGCCCCACCTCTGCGACTTGAGCAGCCGTGAGCGTCGCGCCAAAATGGCAGATCTCAACCTGGTTGAGCTAGACGGTAATATCGGTATCCTCTGCAATGGAGCCGGTTTGACAATGGCCACGATGGACATGGTTAAGGCTTTTGGCGGACAGCCCGGTAACTTCCTTGATGCTGGTGGCGGATCTGACCAGAAGAAAACACTGGCAGCTCTCGAACTCGTCAACGAAAATCCCAATGTAGAAGTAATCCTGCTCAACATCCTCGGTGGTATCACCGCCTGTGATGAAGTAGCCGGTGCTCTTGTTGAATTTATGAAAAAACATCCTGAGCGCCAGATGGTGGTCAGACTGCGCGGTAACAACCAGGACAAAGCCGAAACAATGCTGGCAGCCAGCGGACTCAAGCTTTATCCAGCCCTGGAAGAAGCGGTCAAAGAACCCGTTGCCAGAAGCAAAGCAGCCGGCAAAAAACCAGCATTAGCCGCCAAAGCCTAGTAGGAGAATAAAATGATACTTGTAGATAAAAGCACAAAAGTTGTTGTCCAGGGCGCAACCGGCAAAATGGGCGGCGCTCACACAAAACGTATGATCGACTATGGCACCAACATCGTTGGCGGTGTCACCCCCGGCAAAGGCGGCGAAACAGTGCATGGCGTGCCAGTGTTTGACACAGTGATGCAAGCTGTACAAAAGACCGGCGCTACCTGCTCAGTCATCTTTGTACCTCCTTATCTGGCTCTCGATGCTGGTTACGAAGCACTCGATGCTGGCATCCAGCTACTCGTGCTAATTACCGAAGGCATCCCACCACTGGATACAGCCAAACTGGCAGCAGCTGTCAAAGCTAAAGGCGCCAAATTGATTGGACCTAACTGCCCTGGCATCATCACTCCTGGTCAATCGCTCATTGGTATTTTGCCAGGATCGATATTTAAATCAGGACCAGTCGGTATGGTCAGCAAATCTGGCACATTGACCTACGAAATCGCTCTGGCTCTGACCGAGAGTGGTTTTGGTCAATCCACTTGTGTGGGCACTGGCGGCGACCCCGTCAAAGGCCTGGACTACAAAGAAGTCCTCTCCATGTTTGAAGCTGACCCAGCTACTGAAGTAATCGTCATGATTGGCGAAATCGGCGGCAACGCTGAAGAAGAAGCAGCAGCCTACATCAAACAGAACATCAAAAAACCAGTAATTGGTTATATCGCTGGTCAAACAGCACCTCCCGGCAAACGCATGGGACACGCTGGCGCCATTATTTCAGGTGGCAAGGGTACTGCCGAATCCAAGCTCGAAGCATTTAAGGCTAACGGCGTAAAAGTGGCAATGACCCCCAGTGAAGTAGCTAAACAAGTAGCTGCCTCACTCAAAACTCCGGCCAAAGCATAAGCAATAAGCCTGGACCAAAAATCCACAAAGACCTCTGCCAATGCAGGGGTCTTTGTTTTTGGCGAGTGCAATATAAAGCATCGTATAATGTAGCCATGACTATCAAAAGCACAATCAGCCTTACTACACTAGCACTACTGGTGGTGATTAGCACAATGCAACCAGTAAGTGCCAGCCATCAGACACTCAATGTCAAAGCGACCTTAAAGCAAAAGACCTACAGGGTCGGAGACGAGATCAAACCGGCGGTGGCTCTCGTTAATAGCTCTGACAAAGATCAGGAGCTGAGTTATTTAAAACCTTTTGTGGTCACACCAGAAATTTGGGACGTCAGTACAAACTCACGATTAGCCAACGCTCCCAGTGTGATTTTTTCACAAATGAGAGCCACTCAAAAAAGCGTCCTCAAGCCCGGACAAAAATTGGACATGCCCTCGTTTTACGTTGTCATAGAGAGACTCTCTCCCGAAGCCGAAAAATCACCTCCAGCAAGCGGCTACCGCTCTTACTGGTACAAATCAAAACCTGGCAAATATTTTTTGCGCTACCGCATCCAACGCCAGGACCTGATACCGGACGGCCAGGGCGAAGTCGTCTCTAACGACCTGCCCTTTGAACTTCTGGCTAAATAGACAATCGTTGCTCATTTAAGCCGTCCCAAAATATCGCCACAGCATCAAGCATCGCTTTGCCTCCAGCCAAAAAAGCCTCCTCGTCAAAGTCAGGCTTGGCAAAGGCCGCCTCTAGCTCACCATCGGTATGGGCAGCGTGCTGGTCTTCAATCAAATCGTGAAAGACCCAGAATCCCAGGGGCAACTCTGGCAATTCGCGTGCTTTGATAGTTTTAAGTCCCGCTATGAGTTCTTTCCAAAAGCCGGCTGCAGCCCAGTGCTCAATAGCGTGCGAGGCACCAGCAGAGGTGGACTCGCAGTCCGAGCCGTACCAGGTCATAAGGGCATCACAAAACGCTAAAGTCGAGGCTGTACCATGCTTACGCTTACCAATTTGGGCAAAAGTCAGACCAAGATGATTGGCAAAATCCAAAAGCCACTCAAAGTGGGCGGCATTAAAACGGAAGCGTCCATTATCTATCGAGCCCTTGTCTGTAAATGCCACGCCAAGCTCGTTCATCAAAATCTCTTTGCCAGCTCTGTAGCTCTCAATATCCGGAGCGTTGATACATTTGCGCAGCTGGGCCTCAATAAACAAATGACTGAAGACCGAAAATTGCACAGTAAAAGCTCTCAGCTGCTCACTAGTAGCATTGCCATCGGCAAACCAGGCGGTAAAAGCATTGTGGGTCACTATCGGATGAGTGCCAATGAGAGCATCTACACGATCCTTAAATCGTGCCAGTCGTGCCGCATCAGTGTCAGTGGTTATTGTGCGTAGCATTGTAGATTGCATTGTCTTATCCCTTTTTAAATCAAAATTGCCAAACAAAAAAGCCGCCTCGCTGGACGAGACGGCTTGTATAAAAGTTAAATCCTTAGTTGAATCCTTTTATGACAAACAGCTACTCGCCCCCGTAGGAGTCGTAATAGTAGTAATAGCTGTTAGCGCGATTTGTCATAGTGAGATTTTGCATAGTGAAACTACCGTACCAGAAAGATTAGAGAGAGGCAAGAAAACTTTTTGTCTATGTAAAGTAGGTACCGCTCCTCAAAATCATTTTTTATCCTCTTCGGGCTTTTTCTTGTCGATCCATTGATCGATAAACTTGCCAATCAAATTGCCTTCCTCGACACCATGAGGATCGACAATAGTCCAGTCAATCACTTCGGCTTCGGGCACTTCTAAAGTCTGTCCCAATTTATAGTTAGTCAACTTTACCTGGCTGAGCAAGCGTCCTTTGATGACATTGTCTTGCCAGCTATCCACGCTAACAAAGACCTGCTCCAGACGAGGACCTTGACGCAATCTTGTGGTCACACTTGGTCTAAATCCTGAGGCCATCCCCTTAAGACAACGCTCCTTAAACTGCGGCAAGGTCTTACGTGCTTGCACAATTAATGGATCCACGGCATGCTCGAGTTCGGCATCGACAGGCGCGACACGGTCCGGTGGCGGTGAGCCTGGTTTTCTAAAGCCGAGCTTTTGAGAGAGTGCTAGATCCTCCAGTGCTTTCTCTTTGTCGCCTAGCTTGTCACGGCATGCCCCACGTACAAATACAACAAGTCCTTTGCCTGGACCGTCTGGCATAGTGTTAGCGGCAATATCAAACTCGACCAGAGCTTCTTTGTAGCGACTCAAAAAAAACAAATCCATGCCGCGAGTCTTATGCAACTCGTTGACGAGCATGCCAGGCAAATTGGTTTTAAGAGCGATATCGCAGTCACTTATGCTCTTCTCGTATTCCTTAGCATTTGTCAAAGCAATAGCACGCAAAGCCCTAGCTAGATCTGAGGCCTTGCCGCCTTCTCTAGCAATAGCTTTGTCAAAGCACTCGATTGCTTTGGCTGGCTGTCCCACACGCTCATAGAGTGACCCCATATTGGTGTAAACAAGAGCGGTATCAGCACCAGCTTTGATGGCATCCTCATAAGCCTTAATGGCACCAGCTGGGTCATCACTAAACGATTTAATTATGGCATTTTGAGTTAATGCTTTAACGTTTTTAGGCTCCAGGGTAAGACTGGCAGCGATATCTTCCAGTGCTCCTTGAGGCTCACCTACCTCCACTCTGGCGACACTTCTCAGCCTCAGGGCCTCAGCGTTAGCAGGCGACTCTTTGATGATGGTAGAGAGCTTTTCGCAAATATCTTCCAATTCAAATCTTGTCGGTTTGCGCCCATTTGTGGTCTCAAGCTTATCGGCAAATTCTTTGAGCATTTGCTCATTACTTTGAGCCCAGGCGGCTGAGCAGGACAATACAACTAAAGTGACAAACAAAGGCAGATAGCGATTTGGCATTGTCGATACTCGATAATGAGAGACAAGTGCAGTATAGACTATTGTTCTTCCTGCTTTTTATCGAGCGTTATCTTGAGTAGACGCTCGTACTTGCGTTTGTACTCCAACGCCTGCTTAGCAAGATCCTCAAAACCCATGCTGTGAGCCATTTCAGCTCGACTCTGCCAGGTGCTTATCTGGGCTTTGAGTCGCTCCACTTTTTCGTCAGCGACCACATAGCCGAGTATAAATTGCTTGCCGTTAGATACTGTGAGATTACTTCCGAGACAGTCAAATACTTGTCCCACAAAACTCTCGGAGGGCTGACTGAGCAAAACAAAAAGCAAATGCTCAGTGCTGCACATAGGGGCTGAGTCGAGCATCGACAAATTATGCACCTGCTCTAAAAGCGCAGCTAGAGGCAAAGAATGAGGTGCTGTCTGCCTCTGCAAGACCCTTTCCACTGCCAGCATAACAAATGGCAGGGTTAATCCATTTTCTCTTAAAAATTCGGCGGCAGGATCTCCAGCAATGCGACTGAGCCCAAGCAGCAGGTGCTCGGCTTGTATCGATTTTGACTCCAGACCAATAGCCTCTTGCCTGGCGTAGGTAAGTGCTAGCTCTAGATTTTGACTGAGTGCTTGTGGCATTTTACTTATTACTGAGCAGTCGTCTGCAACAATGCCTACGAGTTAATCTCAATATACCCAATCAGAGCAGGTAAAAATGCTGGTCCTCATCTGGGAGGAGGTGGTGGTGTTGAGCCTGACTCAGGCGCCGGATTTGGCGGGGCTGGAGTCTGCGGTTGTTGTTGTTGAGCCCGTTGATTGGCTTGCGTCTGCAAAACATCATAGAGCTCGTACTCATCGGAATTGTAGTTAGCAGCCTTGCCAGCAAAAGCAGGCTGGACACTAACAGCCAAAAAGGCAAAGAGCGCGATTTGCAGGATCAACTTACTTGGCACACACATTTAATAGAGTTCTCGAAGTAGAAATAGTCACTCGAATCAGCAGCCAGTTTACGGCAATTGCCTGGGTTTTGATACTCACCAATCAAAAATGTAATTAAGCAGCCCCCTCTTGGCTTCGGCGGTAAAAGCAAACAACTTGCTACAAGTATCCAAGAGGTTCGTGTTAGGATAAAAAGGTCAAGACATGACGCTTGCTCTCAGCAGAGGTTTAAATGGCCCAGAAGAAAAAAGACTTGAGCAATCTGTTACTGAGCGTCTTGAACAAACATTTTGACGGACTGCCGCTATCTGAACTGGTCACGGCCAATCGACTCTTCCCTCCCACGGCCAGACCAGACTTGCAAAAGGCACTGGAGCAAATATTTGCCTCGGATTTTGCCGCAAAGCTTTACGGATGTCACAGAGACTACTCATTCCAAACACTCACGTTTACTGACTTTTTGGTGATAGATCATCACGCAGTGACAATGGCGCCGGTGCAATATGACGAAATTGACGTGGGCGAGCCACAACCACGCAGATGTCTCAGACAAGCACTCTGGACCTGTCGGTCCGGTGATATACCCTTTGCTGTGGTGCTGGCGGTAGCAGACGGTCACAGGCAAGAGGGTATCAGTCTAGACATAGCAGTACCTGGCAGTGAAAGCGCCATTGAACTATCACACAAGTTTTTAGAAAAACTAGAAAAGATGGTCAACGAGAGTGGCTCGTACCGCGGCAAAGTTATCTCGCTTGAACAAGGTTCAAGATACTCGGGTCAAGCAGGCACAGTAAGAGTGCACAAATTGAGACAAGTAGAGCGCGATGAAGTTATCTTGCCAGCAAAAACGCTACAACTACTGGAGCGCAACGTCACAGACTTTATCAAACAGCGCAAAGCACTGCACCAGCTAGGCATGGCAGTAAAAAAGGGGCTGCTCTTCTATGGACCACCAGGTACAGGCAAAACACACACAATCCATTATCTGGCCAATTGCTTACCGGATCACACCACTCTGCTTATCACTGCTGGTCAAGTTGGTCTATTGGAAGAATATTGTTTGCTGGCAAGATTTTTGCAACCAGCAATGGTGATCATTGAAGACGCTGACTTAATAGCGCGTGATCGCAATGATATGAACAGTCCCTGCGAAGAAAGCCTGCTCAACAAACTATTGAACGAAATGGATGGACTGAGAGAAGATGCTGAAATAATATTTGTACTCACCACAAACAGACCAGAGCAATTGGAAAGTGCTCTGGCATCAAGACCTGGACGTATTGACCAGGCGATTGAATTTCCGCTGCCAGATGCCGATGGGCGACGCAAGCTCATTAGGCTCTACGCCAGAGGCCTACCGCTAGCAGATGAGCTTTTGGAGACCATCATAAAACGCACTGAGCATGCCAGTCCTGCCTTTATCAAAGAGTTGATGAGACGCTCAGCGCAGTACTACTTACAGAGTGGTGCCGGCAGCCAATTGCAAGACGAAAACGTAAAAGTAGCGTTGGAGGATATGCTTTTTAGTGGTGGCACACTAAATCTCAAGCTGCTCGGTGGAGATCTTGCTGAAGCCTTGTAGCGACAATGGAAGGTGAAATGACTACCTGTATTAGAGTGCTAAAACTGACGCCCAGGCAGCTAATCGGAGCAACGCTACTGAGCGCTCTTGCTCTTGTATCTATTGGCGTAACGTTTAAGCACTTCATACGAATGCATCACTGTGCACCTGTTGTGTGCGGTCGCTCATTGCCAGTGGACCCAGAGTCTGGCAAAAAGTTTGTGCAATGGTTTACTGAAAACGCTATAGATTACAAACAAGACATGGCCAGTCATGAAAATTACCTTCGTGGATGGGCAGACCCGCGTGCAGTAGAAAAAATTGACAAGATATTTGCGATAAAAGACTATTGCAATACCAACTCAGTAGATTTTGTGCCAGCCTACTTCTGGCCGTCAGAGATACAAAAAGATGGCACCCTTAAGGTGGGCATAAAAGGCGATCTGATCAACTCTGGTCAGCAAAAAATCAAATCACTTAGACTAAAGCTAATTTATACAGTAAGGCGAGATCAGGCTGGTTACCGCATCCAAAAGGTCAAACTGCAGTATATAAAAGCCCGCGACATTCAAGAGTTTTTGCAGCCAACTTCAAATCAAGAGCCGACATCACATAACGCGCTTGCAGTGTTGCATTTTAAGTGGGGACAGCACAATATGCTAAGGGAGCAATATTCATCAGCTAAGCATTGCTTTACTGCCGCGATAGAACAAAACCCAGACTTTGCCTCTGCTTACACAATGCGAGCTGACGCCGAAAACAAATTGAAAGACTTAGATAGCGCCAGAGCAGATCTAGATAAAGCTATTGCCATTGCACCGGAAGAATGGCCGTCCTATTTTAATCGAGCAATTCTATCAAGCGAATACTCAATTCATGACTTTGAAGATTACTCTCGTGTCACAGCGCTCTGCCCTGGCTATCCCTGTGCGTACATCAACCGAGCACCAATGCAAGAGCAATACGGTACCAGACAAAGAGCACTGGATGACTACAACAGATATATCAACCTTGAGCCCCAAAATACACACGGCTACTCAAGCAAAGCCGACCTGGAGTTGCGCACTGGTAGCTTACTTGGTGCATACCTGGACTGCAATAAAGCAATCGAATTAGATCCACAAAACGGCAGGGCATATTTCACAAGAGGACAATTACGCCAAAAGTTTTTTGATCAAGGCGGCGCCATGCAAGACTTCAAAAAAGCATCAAGCTTACCAAGCCTCTATTAACCAGCTTCCACAAACATCTGGTGCAGATATTTGGCCAGCTCGTCATTGTTGGCAGGTTGTGATCTAAAGGCAATATAGCCATCTGGTCTTATCAAATACAAACATTCTGAGCTAGCACCATAGAGCTTGTGCAGTGTGCGTTCGTTATCGTAAATGACAGATTTAAAGGCAGGCATTTTGCCTTCGCCAGGTGATTTAGGCACCACCACGTGCACTTCTATCAAATCTTTGTAAGACCAGCCTATGTACTTTTCGATAGCCTCAAAGCACTTGTAGCCTTCTTCAGAGTCCACATAGCCATCAAACAATAGCAGGTGAAATTTAGACGAAGACATTCTCTCGTTAAGACGCTCAATTCTGCTGTCAACATTGAGAAATTCGCCATCCAACATCCTATCGCCAGCTACTGGAGCCCGCGCAAACTCAATCCAGGAGCCAAATCCAGGCTTCTCACCTTCTTCGGTACCATTATGTCTAAATGAGCGACTGATAGAATCATCGATTGGGGGATGACTCTCAGTAGAAATACTTGAGCCGCGGTAACTCACACCAGTCAGACTGCCGGCGCGCAAAATGCGCTGCTGGACTAGCTCTTGCGTAGCTAGTATGTGCATCAGGTTGTTGCGTATGCTGAGAGCCACCGGGTGTCTCAATGTGACAAATTTAGTAGCCAGATGGGTTGCTTTGAGCACAGTTTGTCCGACTTTGCGACGCTCTTCTTCGTATGTATCTAAAAGCTCAAAGCGCGCCTGCCCTTTTATCACCAGAGCAAGCTTCCAACCCAGATTGAGTGCGTCTTGCATGCCGGTATTCATGCCGACACCACCGACGGGGCTATGGATATGAGCCGCATCGCCAGCGATAAAAGCTCGTCCTTTGCGATAACTATCAGCAAAGCGACGATGGATTTTAAACCAGCTCATCCACCTGGGATCGTCTAACTTCAAATCTTTTGGTCCACGGGAGCTGACCACTTCATTGACTAGCTCAAGAGTCAGAGGCTCATTGGGATCAACTACCTTGCCATTAAACTTGCCATCAAGCACATCAAAGATGATGCGATAGCGTCCCTCTCCAAAAGGAAAGAATGCTACAAGTCCTGTTTCAGAGAGGTAACCGTGGACTTCATCACCCTGCAATTCGCAGGCAACGTCAGCGGCACCAAAAATCTCTTCGTATTGCTCGCCCTCAAAAGTAAAGCCAAGTTTTTTACGCACAATACTATGAGCGCCGTCAGTACCTACCAAAAAATCACATTTGATGATTTCTTCACGGTGATTGTCAGCCAGATGTCTCACGGTGGCCTGGATATAGTCACCCATATCCTCAAACCCAATCAGTTCACAGGAGCGTTCGACTTTGGTTCCGCCCACTTCCACCACAGACGCAAGCAGCTCCTCGGTCTTGTTTTGTGGAATAGCCAGGATGTATTTAAAATGTGATTCGATTTCATCCATATTGAGATGGACGATACGCTTGCCTTGCGCATAAAAATTGCTACCGCGAATAGGCAAACCGTGCTCGAGAAACCGCTCGACCACACCCATATTTTCTAAAAGCTCCAGGGTGCGGGCGTGGAGCACGATAGCCTTGGAGTAAGCAGTAGCATGCTCGGCTTTATCGATGATTCTAAAATCAATACCGCGTCTCTTTAAATCAGCGGCCAGGGTCAAACCCGTTGGTCCTGCGCCTGTTATCAATACTGGGATGGTCATCTATCACCTATAAAATCACTGCGTCATTATATCCCCTCAGTAAGTATCAAATGGCGCAAATAAGCTAAAGGGTTGCCAGACGGGGAGCCTTAACTTAGGATAGGAAATAGTATTACAGCGTGACTGTAAAGGTAACAAAATGACTACTAGCGAAGCTACACCCACGGATAAACCAATGCGCGCCCTGGTATTGCCAGGTGGAGGAGGCAGAGGAGCCTATCAGGTGGGGGTCATCAAAGCCCTGAGAGAGGCTGGTATTACTTTTGACCTGGCTTATGGCACGAGTATTGGCGGCATCAATGCCAGCATCTACGCCCAGGGCGACCATGCCAGATTAGAAGAACTCTGGTGCCATATCCGCAGCAAAGACATTTTTGGCTTACCGTCAGCCCACCAAATTGGGCGCCTGGTCCTGGGACACAAGCTTGGACTATTAGACACATCGGGACTTGAGGAGCTACTGCGCCGCGAGATTAATTTGCAAAAGCTCAAAGCCAGCAGCACCAAGGTAGGCTGGTGTACCACAGACCTCTGCAGCCTGGAGACAAGGCTGATTACTATTGATGACATCAAATCCACCCATGAGCTAATTGATGTATTGATGGCAACTTCTGCCATTCCACTGGCCTTTCCACCCCGTCACATCCATGGCAAAGGTCTCTGGATAGACGGCGGTCTGGTGCGCAACACCCCCATGGAGACCGCCATCCATCTGGGTGCCGACGAAGTCTACATGGTCCTTTTGCATCCAGACCAAATAGATGTTTGCCCGGTCAATATGTTTGAAGTACTGGTAAGGTGTCTGGATATCGTGCTCGATGCTTCAGCCCGCAAAGAAGTTGCCTCGGCAGAACTCTACAACCGCCTCATTGACACTGGCTCAATTGAGTCTAGAGGACGCAAAAAGGTCAAAATCAGAATATTCCAGCCCAAAAGAGGGGTCAATATCAATCTACTCGACATCAACCCGGAGCTATCTCGCAAACTAATCAGACAGGGTTATGACGACGCCAGAGAGCAGCTAGCACTGATTGCCGCAGCCGAAGCAGCAGAAAACAATGGCGAGATCAAACCAACAGTTGATTCTCCAACGGTAGAGCTAAAAACTACAGTACCGGCCAATAACTAATATTGAAATCCGTCTTTCCGCAAGTGGGTCATGGGCTCATCTTGCACGTTGAGCGCAGCACCATCCACAATTTGTCCGTGCACAACCATATGATCGCCACCGTCAAGAGTGGCTTTTACTTCTGCAATCATATAAGAGACACAGTTAGCAAACACAGGACACTCAGCACCGTCGACTAAGTCCAGTCCGTCAAACTTGCCGTCGTTGTGGGGCTTAGCAAAAGCCTTAAAAATGTCCATATTTGTCTTGGACAACACGTTTACAGCAAATTTGGTGCCGACAGTAAGACGCTTAAGCATATCGCGGCTTTTATTGACTGACAGCACTACCGATGGTGGCTCAAACCCAGACTGGCAAAGCCAGGTGGTCAACATACCATCTCTATCTGAGGCACCGCCAACGGTGACGATATAGACACCAGTAGCAATACGACCGATTGCTGGTCCGACTTTTTCTTTCAATTCAACTGAGGTTGTCATAAGCTCACTCCACCCGGGAGAGCTAATTATAGGACGGTCTTAGAGGCCGATACCACTTCGTTGCGGACTTTTTCGATTTTGAGTGGCACAGCATCGCTGTTGGCGCTGGGGGCAAGAGCGATGGTTTTCTTGCCACCCGGACCATTGCCATTGCGCGACTTATTGGTACGGAAGAACCACAGCATTAAAGCCCGCGCCAGTCTCTGCGGATCGTGGTGGGTCATAGCAGTCTCGCTTGTCAACGGTCTGCGCAAGACAGAAATGCCAAATTCTTTGAGTTTATCAGGGTCATAACGCACGGTATTGGCTTCCAGTGTTTTGAAATCATTTACAAGCACACCGTTAAGCAATTTGCCCTGAGGCGACTTTATTGCACCAGAATGAGCAACGAGAGCCTCCACATGATCACCGACCGAATAATCAGTAGTCTCGCCGGGCTGAGTCGTGACGTTGCAGACATAAATCTTGCGTGCACTGGATGAGCGAATAGCCTCGACAATGCCATTGACCAGCAAATTGGGGATGATAGATGTGTAGAGACTGCCCGGTCCAAGCACGATAAGCTCGGCTTCTGCGATAGCCTGTACCGCTTCTGGCACCGCCTCTGGTGACTCGGGATCGCACTTCATCTGGATGATACGCTTACCGGTCTTGGTGATATTGGACTCACCGGTAACGACAGTACCATCGTCAAATCTAGCAGCCAGAGTCAAACTAGCCAGTGTGGATGGCAAAACCTGTCCACAACTATTGAGGATGCGACTGGCAGTACGGGTCGCCTGGATAATATCGCCGCCGGTGACTGCACATAGAGCCGTGATAAACAAATTACCAAAGCTATGGCCTTCGAGCCCTTCGCCAGAGCTAAATCTGTATCTAAAGAGCTCTGTTATGAGTTTGTCGTCATCAGCCAGCGCTGTAATACAGTTGCGAATATCACCAGGTGGCAAAACACCAAGCTCTTGTCTCAAGCGTCCTGAGCTACCACCATCATCACCAACAGTGACTATGGCTGTGATGTTATTGGTGTAGCGCTTCAGCCCCTTGAGCAAATTGGACAGACCAGTACCACCACCGACAACAACTACGTGCGGTCCTCTATCGAGGTAGCGCCGTCTGTATAGGACATCAGGGATAGCTTCTCTATCGTCTGGCAAATAAGCATGCAAAACAAGCTGAGTAATGCGCACAATGCACACCAGCAAACCAAGAGAACCAAGCGATATAGCGAGGATGCCGTTGACTTTGCGCGAAGCCATACCAGCAGTATCAGCAATCACCTCGCCGACAAAATTTTGAATTTGTTTGACAGGGTGCTTGTTGAGTAGCCAGAGAACGCCAAATACAATGGATACAATGCAAATTACAATGATCAAGATATAGCGCTTGAGACCGGGAAGCATGTATTTTTTCCAGCGGTTTTTCATGCCACACCACCTTCGAGCGCCTGGCTCATCTGGTTTGACATGCGCTCTTCCAACTCACGGTGGCTCAGCTCTATATCAACAGTTTTAAAACGCTCTTTAAGCTCAGTAGCTAAAGTCTCTGCCACTGACACTGAGCGGTGTTGACCACCGGTGCAGCCCAGGGCAATAGTAAAGACATTGGCTTTTGTCTCAAACATCAAAGGCAATACTTGATCCAGCATTAAAAGCAAGTTTGCCAAAAAAGCATTGGCTGCTTCTTGCTCCATAACATAACGTCTGACTGGCAAATCGAGCCCGGTCAGAGGTCTAAGCTCTTCCACCCAAAATGGATTTTTGAGAAAACGAACATCAAAGAGCATATTGGCGTGAGGTGGATTGGCTTTTTTGTAGCCAAACGAAATCACCTTTATCGTGCGCAAAGTATGCGACGAATCATTTTGCTTTAGAGACTCGGACTTGTCCAATTACACTCCTAGGGCTTGCCTTGCACTGGTAGCCTGAGATGCGGTAACTCCATGGTCCATTTTGCCAATCTGTCGGCCGGCGGCATCTGCGACATCAAACTTGAGCAACAGCTAAAAGTGTACTCGTCAGACACTCTAAAAGACATTATGGCTAATCCACATGAACGGCAAGTTAAAGGCTTGTTAAAGTCGTCCACAACCACCGCTATTCTATCCGAGAGACCGGCAACTGCCTTCTTTTGAGTCGTATCGATGATATGGGTCGATGGTCGCATAAAGACAATGCGATCAATAGCAGCGGCAATATGGGCAAGTCCTCCCAGGTTTTCCTTGAGGCTCCAGAACAT
Organism: Candidatus Obscuribacter sp.; assembly: GCA_016718315.1. GTDB lineage: Bacteria > Cyanobacteriota > Vampirovibrionia > Obscuribacterales > Obscuribacteraceae > Obscuribacter. Next base: position 1,063,874 of record JADKDV010000001.1, read on the forward strand.
TGCCTTCTCCGCTTATTTCATTGCCGGCTGCGGCTTTTCTAATTTGATTGTGAGCGATTGGCTCTCTACCTTTTGGGTGAGTTCCTCGACATTGTCATCAGTCAATCCAGCTTTAGCAAGCTCCAGGTCGGCTTTGAGAGGAGAGACTGCCTGGTCGATAAATAATTTGCCATCCAGGTGATCTATTTCATGTTGGATTGCGCGGCAAAGCAGGTTATTTTCGGCGGTGAGCTTGAGTGACTGACCTTGCAAGTTTTGAAATTTGACAACAACTCGAGAAGCCCGCTCCACTTCAAAGAAGACATCAGGGAAGCTCAAGCAGCCTTCCTGTCCAACCATGGCGCCATCACGCTCTAAAATCTCAGGATTAATAAAGACGATAGGCTTGGCCGGCTCATCCTCTCCAGCTACGTCAATCACCATAATGCGCTTAGATACACCCACCTGCGGCGCAGCAAGACCCACTCCATCGCTCTTATACATGGTGTCCAGCATGTCTTGTGCCAGCTTTCGCACCGAAGAGTCTATGATTGTGATCTTTCCAGCCTTTTTTTTGAGGACTGGATCGGGATAATATCTGAGTTTGAGTAGCGCCATAGCTTTAATGCCCTCGTCTGTACGAAGAAGCTCTCCTGGTGAGCATTCTAGCCGATTTTAGCATATTCCGCTATAAATTCTTACTTTGTTAAGCGCCCAGAGCCCCTAGCAAGTACCATCGGGACCACAAAATGTCATCTTTAAATCAATCAAAAGCCCTGTTTTTAGCGCCCGTGGCAGCTATTTTTACCGCCGGGTTTGCATCTGCAAATGTAAAAGCAGCAGACTCGGGCGACTGGGGCTACGAAGACATCCCGGGTCAAAAAGGCATCTCAACCATACAAAAAAGTACTGCGCCCAAACAATCTGCCAGTGCCGCTACAAAAGGCAGGGCGGAAGCCAACCCAGCCAAACAGTTGAATGCTCCAGCACCGGCTTCTACAAATGCCAGGATGCAGCCACAGCCATTAGCTGAGCCGCAAAAGCCAGCTCAACCAAAAATACTCCAGGCCTTTCCTGTTAAAAATTTAAATGATCTACAAAGCTGGCTGGAAATATTTGCCCTGGTCCACTCCAGCCCACAAGAAGACGACCGCACTATGCTGCCGGAGTTAGCCACCTTAAGCAACGATCAGCAAAAAGAACTAACTGAGTTTATCCAATCAAAATTGACTGACCAGGGTCACTATAAAGGCATAGCGCCACTCTGGGCGCAAGTACGAGCAAAAGTAAGCAGCAATGTCGACTACAAATTTGCATATCGCGCTTTGTTCAGAGCATTGATTCGTCACTGGCTCTTACAAACAGAGAGAGCGTCGCAGTTTGACGGTCATTCGGCAGTGGCCTTGCCCATGTCCATCGATGATGACAAAAAGCCAAAAGTATCTAGCAAGCCAGAACCGATCAAACTCGACAAAGTAGAAGAACTCTTTGCCGAGCTAATGGGCTCCTCGCGCATCATCGAAGAAGGACCGCCCCCTCTGACCGAAGACGCTGTTTTAGCCTATACCGACATGACTTGCTTTTTATACGCCAAAACCCACCCTGACAAAACTGTGGATCAAGACGATAACCGCGAGATTTTTGCCAATGTAGTCAAAGACAAGTTTAATAACGCTCCTACTGCCAAAGCAAAGCTGGCCATGAGCAATTTTGACCTTACCTGGGCTAGTTTTAGATGCCGCTATTTAGAAGTAAACGAAAGCGAAAGACTGCGTATGATCAAAACCATTGCAGCCCCAAGTGGCAACGCCTCAGTAGATAAAGCAACATTGTTTAGTGAAGTGATTTTGCAACTGTTTGCCAAAGGTCCCTGGGGCGAGAGTCTCAGCCTGCAAAAACAATCAGTGAAACCTCAAACCGTCAATAAATCTGATTAGGTTATGCAGGTGCGTACTGAGGTCACCGTAAACCACAGCCAGACAGCTTGCCACCCAGAGCAGCACTGTATTTTGAATTGGTCGGTCTTTAAGTAAGACTTCTTCAGGGCTACCAGTGGTGGTATCACGCTCCGATAACACCATATAACGCATGATGCCGTACAACACCGGCGGCACCGAGATCATCATCCATGGTCCATAAGTCGAATTAAAACTGTAGAGACAATAAGCGGTGACAAGAGTGGGCACAATAATTGCTTCCATGCGCAAAATTAGTGCCGGGGTATATTTACCCAGTACCTGTCTGTGTCCAGCAGCATCAGCACCAAGAAATTTAAATTCGGCTTTTCGTTTTTCGAGGGCCAAAAACAAAGCACCCATCGACGTACAAATTAAAAACCAAGGTGATAGTAAAATTTCATGGCCGCTAGCCCCCGCTTGAGCACCGCCAAGAGCCGGAGAGCTAGCCAATCCAAGCATGTCAACAATGGCTGAGCTGGTGCTCGATGCAGCTGCTGCACCAGCCACTGCTCTTAAGACAAAACCAGCAGCGATACTAAATACGTCGAGAATGACCCGGTGTTTTAGCTTAGTCACATAGGCAACTTGTAAGAGTATATAGGCAAGGATTACAAGACATAGAGCAGGTCTGACCAGATAAGCCAACAAAAAGCTTAGAACTAGTGAGAGACAGCCAACAGTAAAAGCGGCAGACACCGAAATTTTGCCACTGGCGATTGGTCTATTGCACTTTGTCGGGTGCTTTTTGTCAGCCTCGATATCCAATATGTCGTTAAAGACATAGACAGAGCCGCTAATAAAGCAAAGAGCTGCCACACATACTGATACGTCTACAAATACTGCAGGACTGAGCAGGGCCTTGGCAAACAGGGCTGGGGCAAAGGCAATAAAGTTTTTGGTCCACTGCCTGGGACGCAGTAACTTGAGGATCACAGCCGGCGAAGTTTTTGCAGTTTCTGACTTTACAGTTTGAGAATTTGACATTTACCTATTATAAGGTCACTTAAGCTTGAGGAGCAGCCCGGCGAAGCAAATATAAACGGCAGTTGCCACCTGGGCTACCTTTTGATTAGCCAGACCAAGCAGATCTCTATATATTCTTGCCAACTGTACCTCAGGCACAACAGCCAGACCGACCTCATTAGTAACCATGACAAAGGCATAGTCTGGTCTGGATTTAATAGCCCCAAGCAAATCGTCTATTTCTTTGAGGACATTGTCCTCCAGTGCGTTCAAAACCTCGGATGAAGATAAGCCAGAGGGCATTGAAAGCAAAAGATTGGACACAAAGAGCGAGAGACAATCAATTAAGCAGACGCCCCGTCCGCCCACTGGAGCAGGCAAATCCAGAACACGCTGAGCAACCATCAATGGCTCTTCGATAGTAGTCCAGCTATCCGGACGCCTGCTTCTGTGCTTGTTTATACGTAATGCGAGCTCTTCGTCATCATCTGGCATGGACATAGTAGCCAGATAGGTAACCGGCAGACCAGCCTCCCTGACCAATTGTTCAGCCAGTTTGGATTTGCCAGACCTGGCACCACCGGTGATGAGGGTGATTTGCCCGATATTATCTGTGGTGCCCAATTTTTTATCCCCCGCCATTAGCAAAACAGTTGCCTTACATAAGTAAACCACTTAAGCTATAAATAGGCACCACTAATAGTACTTGGTAAATCTTAGAGTGACCAATCGCTTCGGCACCCAGAGCAGACAGGATGGCAGTTTCTTTTTTAACGAGAGATCATCACGGTCTCCGGCCAAAAAGCGCGCCACTAAAGCAGAAGAAAATCCCAGCGGACGCATAAACGAACTATATCGATCGTTTATGCAATCCTACGTACGCAGCATAAACGATTCAACTTTTAAGGTGACAATTGGTGGCGTCCGTATAGGCAATGCCAAACACAGTCGCCTCGCTCAGATAAATCTAAAATCGCGCATTATTACATTTTCGCGATATGCCATCCAAAACGTGCCAGAGAGAGGTCGCAGATACCTGGTCTTGCACGAGCTGGCCCATGTGCTTGAGCCCAGCCACAATAAACACTTCTGGAATCTTGTTGGCTTCCATGAACCAGACTACAAAGATGTAGGCACAGTTCTCGATAGAGCATTTAAAAAGAATGTAGACCATGCCCAGCGCAATCCTGAAGTAAACGATATTGCCGAAGTAGTCAGAGCACTCAATGTCAGCGCGGCTTCAGACCTGATCTGGACACCTGATCATGGCTTTATTGAGACTGGTAGCAGGGCACTCGGTCATAACTTCGATCCATTAAATAATTTTGTAAAACCTGCTGAGCACGACCTCAGCGAAGAGGCATTCGACGAATATCTCGCAATTCGCGAAATAGAATCAGCCAGAGCAAACCAGCAGAGTCAATTTGACTTTAGTCCAGGTAATCGCCAAAACCCTCATGAGCACGCCATAACCAGCAACCACACAGAAGAATGCGGTGGTGAGATTTGCGACGGAGTGGAAGAAGGAGATACCGATTGCTTTGACGAAGGGTATCTTGACGACTTCGAAAATGATGACTATTACGGCACCATGACAGGTGGCGCAGACTGATAAGCCAGCAAGCACGACAGTTTCAAAGAGAGTAAATTATTATCAGATTTTTGCTCTCAACCCTAATATCAATGCCTGTTGAGCGATAAAATGCTCCTTCCCAGGTGAGAGTTTATAGATGTCACAGCGTAGAGTCGTCGTCACAGGTATCGGTCTGGTTTTACCATCAGGCATTGGCTGGCAAGAGTGCTGGCAAAATTTTATTGCTGGCAACAGCGGAGTGGACTTTGTCACTTTGTTTGATCCCGCCCGCGTCGGTGCCGAAACAAAAATTGCAGCCGAAGTCAAAAATTTTGATATCAGCAATTACTGGGATGACAAAAGAAAGGTCGGCGGCTTCCTCAAAGAGATGGACCGCGTCTCGCTCTTTGCCATGGTGGCATCAAAACTAGCTCTCGAAGATGCACAGCTTAATGTCAGAGAATCAAATCCGGAACGTGTTGCAACTTTTATTGGCACCGGTATTGGTGGACTGGGCACCACATATCAGGATTCGCTCAAGCTGCAAGATGGTGGTGCTCGCAAGATAGGCTTGCGCTCAGTCATCAAGATGATGCCCAACGCACCATGCGGTCAAGTTGCCATCGAATTTGGTGCGCAAGGAAGAGCAAAGTCGGACTCAACGGCTTGCGCAAGCGGACTGGATAGCTTGCTCGACGCCTTTATGTACATCAGAGACAACCGCGCTGATGTCGTCCTGGCCGGAGCTACAGAAGCCTGCGTCAACGAATTTGCAGTTTCTTCCTTTAATAATATGACCGCTCTATCTAAAAGATATGACGATCCCAAAGGAGCCAGTCGTCCCTTTAGCCTAGACCGCGATGGCTTTGTCATCGGTGAGGGCGCGGCAGTACTCATACTCGAATCACTAGAGCATGCTCTTGCTCGCAAAGCTCCTATCTATGCCGAGGTCAAAGGTGGCGGCGCTACCTGCGATGCCACACACATCGTAGCGCCCCATGAGACTGGAGCAGGTGCTGCCAGAGCAATGAAAGAAGCGCTACGCGATGCCAATCTAGCCCCAACCGACATAGACTACATCAACGCTCACGGCACATCCACGCCACTCAACGATGAACGTGAGACGCTGGCTATCAAATCTGTCTTTGGAGATCACGCATACAAATTGGCTATCTCCAGCACAAAGTCAATGATCGGCCACTTACTTGGCGCCGCTGGTGCAGTCGGTGCTGCGGTATCAGCATTGTCTATCACCAATCAAATGGTGCATCCAACCATCAACTACAACACACCAGACCCTAAATGTGATCTCGATTATGTCCCCAATAAAGCAAGATCAATGCCCATACGCAATGCCATGATGCAAGCGTTGGGATTTGGCGGACACAATACTGTCCTGATTATGGGTCAGTACAAAGAGTAATTTAGCTAATTACGTTAGTGCGTTTGCGTGGCGGTCCAGCTAATGTCTTTTTAGCCGGCTCCACTGGGTCGCCTGCCAATACATTGCCGCTTGCAGGCAAAGGCGGTACAGGCTTGGCGCTAACTGGTGATGAGCTGGCGGTGTCATCGTCATCATCTTCGTCATCTTGATTGTTGATTGCTTGTCCGGCATGAGCCATCACAGTAGGAGCGCTGCCGGGTAAATCAACGCCGCTTTCGCTTTCTTCGACCTGCTCCAGGTCTTTGATATCGTGACCACTAGAGCCTTCTTGATAGCCGGACATACTCGCTGCCGCTGTCAAATCGGCACCAAGCTTGGCACCACCAGTAGCACTGGTCATACCACTTTGTCCGCCAAAGATCGATCCTTGCGCACCATATACAGTATCGCGACGACCACCATGATCACTATTACTGAGGGCAAAAGGGCTGGCAAAATTCATCGCCGAAGGTATAACAAACTGGCTATTGGCTGGCTTATCAAAGCCATTAGCTTTATCACCAGACCAATTAAAGCGCAAAGGCAAACTAAAGGCTCTTACAACAGGAGCAGCAGGTTGCTCAGCGGCAGGAGCGGACTGTCTAAGAGGTACAAAAGGTGTGCCATAGCGATTAAAATACTCAATTTTGCGCATCTTGTCGGGATCATTTTCAAAGACACCATAAGAGGTGCGCTCATTGCCAGTCAAAATTGGCTCTTCGACACGTGCTGGACGTCCACTCATCACGGACCGTCCAACAACATCGGCAGCAGCAGCATTGCGCATGACGGTGCGAGCATTATTGCCAAAAGTGACAGGCTCGCGCAATTTGTCATTTTGTGCTTGTTGCTCAGCCTTTACAGCATCAATATTGGCTGACAGTGCGTTGATTTCGCGAGCACCATAATAAAGGGTACTGGCGGCTTTGGCGGCCATGATTGTACGAGGATTGAGGAAGAGCCCGCGGTTATTAACGAAGAAATCATCAGTAGCGCTCAAGTTGCGCATGGGAGAAGCACTCTGCCAAGGCATCTTAAGGGACTGCAAAGCGCTAAGTGGAGCAAAGCTCTCAGGCACCAGTGAGGTAACCCGGCGACCATCAGTAACAAGTCCAGCAACCAGTAGTTGAGACTGAGCTTGCCTATCACCACTGGCAGCTAATTTGACCAGGTTGGAGCGATAAGTAGCCACTTCAATATCATTTTTGGCACGCATCAAACCGGTTTGCGCTGCTTCCAGAGTACTAGCACCGCCACGTCCGGCACCTTCAAGATAGCGCAGGTCCTGGATATTGTTATAGGTAACTTTGATCAAACTACGCTGAGCTTCAGTGGAAGTAGCAGACTCAAGGGACCGGAAGCCCTGCTCGACTTCATTGAGCTTGGCGGCAACGAGGGCCTTGTTAGCTTGGTCAAATTCGGTAAGGGAGCGGCGCACCAGCTCATGATCAGCCTTTAGCTGACGAATTTGTTCGACAGTGAGTCCAGCTTTAGTGGCTTCGCTCTCGAGAGCCTGATAGCTTTGCTCGATACGACGGCTGGCAATGGCAGGTTCAACATGACTGGCTTCTTTGATGGCACGGCTATAGTCGTCACTGAGACTTGCCAGTCGGCTAGGAGTAGATTCTACAGCCGCAGCGACTTCTGTCTTGACTACAGGTCTGACGGTGGGAGTAGCAGCCGATTCTACGACTGGGTTGACAGCTGGATCTGAGACCGGTTTTGTCGGCTTAGTGGCAGTAGCTATTTCGGATTCAGCTTTGCGCACGTCGCTTGCGGCGTTGTCAGCGACAGCTTGCAAACGAGTCGTGGCACGCTCTCTTTGAGCGAGCAGTACAGCTTCATCCAGGGCTTTGACTTCACGAGCAATGCCAGCTTGAGCAAACTGTCCGCGAGCGGTACGGTCAAGAGCTTCCCGCATAGCAGGATTTTCGAGTTCCTGGGCAATACGCGAAGCAGCTTGAGCACGGGCTTCGGCGTTAGGGGCAAGGCGCAAATCATTGGCCGCTTCTTCGATGCGCTTAAGGTTTGGAGCTAAGACATCTTCCTTACCAGCCACTTTGACAGCACGGCTGATATCAGTAGTCAGAGCCGGTATGGTTTCACCAGCAGTGGTGACGCTGCGTTGTGTAGTGGCAAGACCGCGCATTTCGACAGCTTGTCTGTCGATATTACCAACCAGTTTGGCAATTTCGTCAAGATTTTTAGCTTGAGCAGGGGTGAGCACTCTGGCACCACCAAGCTCTTCAATTTTAGCCAGCGAATTACGCATACTAGCAGCAGCAGCCACCTTGTCGGTAGCGCCAGTGACCAGGCCCGATTGCTCGGCAATATTATCGAGGTGACGGGCAATCTGACTCTTGACCGGCATGCCAGAACCTACTGATGGTGCCGATACACCCTCAGAATGCAGTTGACGCTGCAACTGACTTGCTCTGGTGCCAAGCAATTCACCATCGCGCTGCATTGCCATACCAGTTTGTTCGATTAAACGGGTACGCTCGGCGTTGAGACCGGTGGTCTCTAGCTTTGCCAAATCATTTTTGAGTTCTTGTGCCAGCTTTGGTGCACCAGCATCAGAAATCGCCTCGACGCGCTGACGGACAGTAGCGATGGCACGACTCTCGGCAGCAGTTTGACCAATTGTTTCAAGCTCTTTGCCGATAGCTGCTAGCTCTCTTTGTACGACTGGTGCTGCCGAGACCGGCACATCAGGACGTAGACCAGCTTCAAAATCTTTGCTAATCTGACCGACTTTTTGACTGGCACCAAGACCTTCTTCGGTCAGTCTCGCACTCGAAGCTACACGCTCAAGGGTGACTGTCGTTGTGTCAGCTTTTGCCAGGCTTGTACCAAGTACATTGGATTCGCGCTTGAGTTGAGCCATAGCAGTGGATAGCTCGGGGCTCTGAGCAAAGAATTTACTGTATTCGGGTTTAGCCAGATCATCGACCAGAGACTGTACGGCGCGTGGGTCACGCACACTGGCTTGCGAAATTTCTTCAAGACGACGACTGACGACATTTGCCACTTCTCTTTGAGCTGGTGGCATTGTACGCAACGAATCATCAACTACTTTTGCCAGAGTCTGGGCTTTTGCACCAGTACTTACAGAGGCACTATCAACGGCTTGAGCGGCACGGGAAGCGCCACTAAGACGCTCGAATTGCTCAACTTTAGTAGTCAAATCGCGGGCAATATTAGTAGCGCCAGAATTTTCGAGAGCTTGAATATGCTTGCGCATATCTGGGACAAAAGTCTCTACAGCGCGACCTTCAGTAAAATTCTTAACTGTGGTTTCGACTGCGCTGAGTTCGCTTTTTACCACGGCGCCCTGAGCACCGCGCAGCTCGGGATGGACATTGTCGACTGAGCGTGCAGTCAGACTCTCTACTGAGGTACCGATTTCTCTTACAGTCTCGGTGGCTCTCGTGGCAGTACCGCGGCTGAGTGCTGCATAGTCGAGACTTTGCGTGGCAACTGACTGAGGCGCTGCTACTACTGGAGCATCAGCAGCTTTAGTGACAGGTTTGCCTTCGGCGGCTGAACGTAATTCGCCCTGTGGTTTTACTTCTGGCGTTGCAGGCGCTTTATCGACAACAGGAGCTGGAGCATCAGCAGCTTTTGCTACTGGTGCGTCTTTTGCTACTACTGGAGGCTTTACTTCTCCAGGTGTTGCTACTGGTGCATCTTTTGCCACTACTGGAGGCTTTACTTCTCCAGGTGTTGCTACCGGTGCATCTTTTGCTACTACTTGAGGTTTTACTTCTACGGGCGCAACTACTGGTGCATCTTTTGCTACTACTGGAGCTTTTGCTTCTCCAGGCGTTACTACTGGTGCATCTTTTGCTACTACTGGAGCTTTTGCTTCTCCAGGCGTTACTACTGGTGCATCTTTCGCTACTACCGGAGCTTGTACTTCGCCTGGCTTTGCTACTGGTGCATCTTTTGCTACTACTGGAGGCTTTACTTCTCCAGGTGTTGCTACTGGTGCATCTTTTACTACTACTGGAGGTTTTACTTCTACGGGCGCAACTACCGGTGCATCTTTTGCTACTACTGGAGGTTTTACTTCCACTGGTGCAGCTACCGGTGCATCTTTTGCTACTACTGGAGGCTTTACTTCTCCAGGTGTTGCTACTGGTGCATCTTTTGCTACTACTGGAGGTTTTACTTCTCCAGGTGCAGCTACCGGTGCATCTTTTGCTACTACTGGAGGCTTTACTTCTCCAGGTGTTGCTACTGGTGCATCTTTTGCTACTACCGGAGGTTTTACTTCCACTGGTGCAGCTACTGGTGCATCTTTTGCTACTACTGGAGGTTTTACTTCCACTAGTGCAGCTACCGGTGCATCTTTTGCTACTACTTGAGGTTTTACTTCTTTTGCTACTACTGGAGCTTTTGCTTCTCCAGGTGTTACTACCGGTGCATCTTTTGCTACTACCGGAGGTTTTACTTCCACTGGTGCAGCTACCGGTGCATCTTTTGCTACTACCGGAGGCTTTACTTCCACTGGTACAGCTACCGGTGCATCTTTTGCTACTGCTGGAGCTTTTGCTTCTCCCGGTGTTACTACTGGTGCATCTTTTGCTACTACTGGAGCTTTTGCTTCTCCAGGTGTTACTACTGGTGCGTCTTTTGCTACTACTGGAGCTTGTACTTCGCCTGGCTTTGCTACTGGCGCATCTGGCACGACCTTTTGGCCGACAGACTCTACTACGGGCTTGGCACTGCCAGCAACGCGCACATCAGCTCTGACTGCACCATCTGTCAAACTGGCAGTACCGTTATCGAGCATGCCAGAAAGCCCAGTTTTGGCACTGCCATGAGCGGCGGTGTTTTCGGCTACAACAGGAGCAGTGCCTCCACCTGGCTTGGCACCAGTGTCAACCGCAGGTTTGCTGGCATCTGTACCTGGTTTTGAAGCGGTTGTTTTGTCAGTGCGAGTAAGTCCGCCGACATCATCGAGATGTCCAACAGCTTTGCCTGCATCCTTAGTAGCGGCATTGGCAGCAGCTTCTTCGAGAGCTCTGCGAGTGGGGATGCTCGATACGCGAGAAGCGCCTAGCACATCTTGTGCCTGACTGGCACCGCGCAGTGCTGAATAATTGGCAATATCAGTGCCAACAGACTTAATTTCGGAAGCTCCACGAGCCAGGATAGATGATTCACGAGAAACAGTACCGGCTTTGCTGGCAGTACCTATAGGTACAAAGGCTGTAGCCAAAATAGCAGTCGTATTACCCAGGGCGGCGGCAACCTTATTACCATCACCACTGGTCAAATCATTGACATACGCTTTACCTTGCTTTTTGAGAGCTTCTGGTATTTTGTCGATATTGGTTGCAATATTGCCTGCACTCTTAAAAAGACTTACCAGAGCGCTGTCTTGTTGCACTGTGGTGCTGGAGCGCAAAGCCCTTTGATAGGCAGCGTCCGTGGTCTGAGTGGTATTAAGCATGCCGGTCATGCCATCAGCCTGATGCTTGAGGTTAGTGATCGCAGCATTGCTAAAGGAATGGGCCATTGAGCCGGCAGTAGCTGGCTTGGGCTCGGTCTTTGCCGGAGCAATTAAACTATCAGCGGCAGCTAACTTAATCCCACCGCTCAAAAAACTCGGTGTGCTTTCGGGCTTAGCAGCTGTATTAGCCCCGTGGCGCTGAGTGATTGAGAGCAACAACTCAGCAGCAGATTTGGCCTGACTATCGTCAGGTTTTGCCTTGTCTGAGGGTGTGCTTCTGTCAGTCGTCATTTAGTTGAGCCTGGGGTCTCTTTGCTTACATTCTCAAAGGCGAGAATATTTGGGTGTCCGGGTATATACGGGCTGTCAAGAATTTAGACAAATTTCTCATCTTTTATTCCTCGACAATAGTGCGAACTCCCTATAAACATCGGTTAATCTTGCGGTTTTTCCCACTGCAACCCGATAAATGGTAGTCTCAAGTCACTCCACACCCTCAATATCCCCTCGTTCGTGACAACCTAAACCCTGTAATGCCCGCCACACCGTTGTCAAGGGATATTTAGGTGGGGCAATTTGCGACAATTGGCTAGATTTATAGATAGAAGCAATCAATCGGACCTATGTATCTACGCGAATGCATCGACAATATTTATGAGCAGGACCCTGCCGCCCGCAGTCGTCTGGAAGTAGTGCTTTGCTATCCGGGCTTTCATGTGATGTGCTTCCACAAACTGGCTAATTTTCTCTGGAAAAAAAATGTACGAACACCAGCTCGATTTGTCTCGCATTTAGCCAGGGTCCTGACCGGTATCGAAATTCACCCCGGGGCAAAAATTGGCAGAAGAGTTTTTATTGACCACGGCATGGGCGTAGTCATCGGTGAGACTGCAGAAATTGGCGATGACTGTGTGATTTACCAGGGGGTAACCCTGGGCGCAGGAGCCGCAGCCCGCGCCGGGGCGGTGTCAAGAGATACCAAAAGACATCCCACCCTGGGGCAGGGAGTGGTCGTGGGCAGCGGTGCTGAAATCCAGGGAGCTATCCATGTAGGAGACAATGTCCGGGTCGCCTCAGGATCTATTTTGCTCAAAGATGTGCCTGCTAATTCGGTAGTGGTAGGGGTACCGGGCCGGGTAATTTACCGCGATGGCAAAAAAATTGAAAAAGAACAGGGCGATGTCCCCGATATCGAGGCCGAAGCAATTAAGAGCCTAAAAGAACAGATTCATGGTCTTGAATCTTGCATAAAAGAGGTTAGAAACACCGCCAAAGCGCAAGCCAGGGAAGTAAAGACATTGAAAGCCCAATTTTTGCAGGAAGGCAGAAGTGGCGAAGAACTGGCCTCGGGCACTGATTATCAGGCACTGCCATCGGAAGTTGCCCGCAAAAATGATGACGACGGCTCTGATCCTGTTGATGTTTTCCTACAGGGCGCAGGCATTTAGTCTATATCTGGATCAAACCGGGTAGAATAAAGCTACCGCATTTGCGCTAATCGGAGGAAGGATACTCGCATGGCCGTAAGCGAGCTGGAGAAAGCCTTTGGCACTCTAACTGAAGCTCTTAACCTAACAGAATCAGAAATTTCTGAAGAAATCAAAGTCATTCAGCAACAAATCGAAGAGCTGAAAGAAAGAATCGTCGAGCTACATGGTAAGCAAGAGACTCTTTCACATGACCGTGCTTCCATTTCAGAAATGGTAAATCGCTACTGCGACGAAAATGGCAAGCCTCTGGAACAAAAGTAAATACTCGCTCAGTGCATTTTTTTGGTGAATAGACAAAAATGTCAGGCTCTTGCCCGTATTGCGGAGCAAAACTAAATTACGGCATAAAATTTTGCGTCGTCTGCGGCCGCCCTATCCAGGCGGGAGAAACGACCAAAATGGGCGGTGGTATGCGGGCTGGTATCAGACCCGCCGACGTCACAAGACGCCTTGAAGATTTGATGACCGCGGCCCGCTTCAAGCGCTCAAAGAGACAGGTCAATCTTGATCAGTCAGTACACTTCTTTTCGCTAAAAGCTTTTTCAATTGTGACTGGTATCGCCCTTTTGTTTTGTGCTGTCAAACTTAGCATTGACGGTGGCTTTATCAACAAAAATCAGCAGATGGTGGCTCCAATCAATAAAATACTGACCGATATTGGTGCCAACAAAGTCAACTTTAAAGATATGAAGCCGACCGCTGGCAGCAGCAAAAGCACTGCAAAGTCTGGCAATCAAACCAGTACGACCTCAAAAAAATCAAAGACCAAGCGCAAACAAAATCGTAGCCACAGAGAGCAACAGTAGCCTTTGTAGTTATTGAGTCGTCGTATCAATCAAAGTGATAACACCATGCTTGATCAAAAGATCAAACTCATGGTGCGTCCAGTGCTTTTTGACTTTGGGTGAATTAAGCAGGTCGGCACGAATCAGCTTGTCACCACAGGCGGTGATGACATAAATATATTCTTTTTCAAAAAGGGGCGGAGCCTTAAAGAGGATCTGCTGTCCTTTTTTTAAATCGAATTTCAAATAGATGTCACCAGCTCACGACCCATCGCCACTTTAATTGATTCACTGGTGCCTTCGGTCAACTGACCTACCTTGGCGTCTCTCATCAATTTTTCAACAGGATATTCTTTGCTAAATCCATAGCCACCAAAGACCTGGACGGCATCGGTAGTTACTCTCATAGCCATTTCCTGAGCAAAGGCTTTGGCACAGAGCGCCACAGGTATAGATGGCTTTTGCATGTCCGCAAGCTGAGCGGCTTGATAAACCAGTAGCCTTGCGGCCTCGATGTCTTTAGCCATATCAGCGAGCATAAATGAGACCCCTTGATAGGCGCCAATCATTTGACCAAAAGTCTTGCGCTCCTTGGCATATTTGAGTGCATGCTCCATGGCACTGCGGGCGATGCCAACCATACCGGAGGCAATCATGGGATAAATTTTGACCAGCACCTTGTTATAGATTTCTTGTACCTGTCCCGGGGCACCTAACATATTGCCGGCTGGTACAAGTACCTCATCAAATCTCGCCGGAGCAATCATTTGAGACTTCTTGCCCACTTTAGCAAGTGGTCCGTCAAATTCTAAGCCGTCTTCGCTGCCGGGCACGATAAAGTAAGCCCCCTGCCCCTCATCGCTACCGGGTGTTTCGCGACGATCTTCGTAGGCTTTGACAATGTACCATTCACCAACGCCACCATTAACAATGGCACCATGCTTGCCATTGATAAAGTATTCATCGCCATCCTTGCGATAAAACAAACGACTGCTTTTGACACCGCTGTCCATGCCATAGCCAGCCAGAGACGGGGCGTCCACAAGGGGGCTAAGAAACTCAGCCTGCTGCTCCTTAGTACCACATGTCAAAACAAAGCACTGAGCAATTTCAGAGCCTTCAATACTACCGGCAATACCAGCTTCGCCCCAGGCTAATTCTTCGGCAATTACACAATTTTCGAGCGCGCCTAAACCCAGACCACCAAACTCTTCTGGCACTGACATATTAAGCAGACCCGACTCCCACGCCGCTTTGATAAGCTCCAGAGGAAAATCAGAAGATTCAGCCCCATGGCTGACTTTTCTCATCTGTCGAGAAGCAAAGTCGCGCGCTAGCTTCTGGTACTCAAGAAGTTCTTCGGGCAGTTTATGGATGAGCATGGTCTTGTCCTGATATCTATTTGGCACTACCAATTTTAGAGCTTATGCAATTAGCATCTTATTATGATTATTCAAGACAAACTCTTGACGTCCCCGTCTCGCTCAAAAGTCTGGCCACAAAGGGGCAATGGCGTCGGTGATGACGCGAGAGAAGCAAGCTGGCTAAAAAAATGTTCATAAGTATCCAGGCATAAGTGAGCGCTTCCACTTGACCAGTACCCTTGTTAAAAGTCATCATTACTCTGTCAAGAAGGAAAGCCCGTGAGTCCACTAATTGCACCCTCTATTTTGTCGGCTGACTTCGCCCGCCTGGGCGAGGAAGTGAAGCGCGTCGAAGAAGCTGGTGTTGATTGGATCCATGTCGATGTAATGGATGGTCACTTTGTGCCCAATCTAACCATCGGAGCTCCCGTGGTCAAAGCCCTGCACAATGTCACCAAGCTGCCGCTAGACGTGCATTTGATGATTACAGATCCAGATAAATATCTGCAAGATTTTGCCGATGCTGGAGCTAGCTATATCACTGTGCATCAAGAAGCCTGCACCCATTTACAGCGCACGCTGGCACAAATCCGCAACCTGGGCAAAAAGGCTGGAGTCGCCCTTAACCCTGCCACGCCGGAAGAAACTCTCAAATATGTCCTCAAAGACCTGGACCTGGTCCTGGTCATGTCGGTCAATCCTGGTTTTGGCGGTCAAAAGTTTTTGACAGAAGCCATTGCCAAAGTTGGTCGACTACGCAAAATGTTTAACGACGCTGGTCTACCTGATGTACACATCAGTGTCGATGGTGGTATCAATACCGAAACTGGTGCCCAGGTGGTTGAGCAAGGAGCTGATGTCCTGGTAGCAGGCAACAGCATCTACAAAGCCAGTGACATCAACAAAGCTGTTCAGGAACTAAAAGCTACAGATAAAAAGCTGGCCGATAGGCCAAAAGCAACACGCTGACTAAGGAGTAGAGCATGTCCCTACGGGTTAACCCCAATCATGAGACTGATAGCAAAATGAAATTTAGAACCATATTTTGTCTAATTGCCTCCACAGCTTTTGCACTTTTGCCAACTGCGGCTAGAGCTGGTGAAGACGATCAAGAATTTGTCGTCGACACTTCATCCATCGGTAAATCGCATCACGGTGTGATTCACTCAGACCAGTTTCTCGAGCTGGGCGTGCCCACAGCAAATGGACTACGTATCGAAGGTGAACAGTCTCTGCGCAATGGTCGTCTCGACCGCGCCATCATGGTTTTGCAGCGCAGCGTCGAAATGGCACCAAATGACATGGACGGACGCATCCTCTATGGCGAAGCCCTGGAGAAAAAACTGATCAAGCAAAAAGACAAAAGAGACCCAGCTCTATACAACTTTGTCATCAAGCAGTGGCTCTTTGTGGCCAAGCATGCCGAGTTTGCCGACCAGGGCATGCAAGGTCTGACCCACCTCTACAAAGTTTGCGGCACTGTGCCAAAAAAATGGGAAAAAGAGAAGAAGTTTCTTGAGCGTGTACTGATGCCAGAAGACGGCTCCGAAAAAGTTGTCCTGGGCAAACGCAAAACTACTCTCTAAAGATCACCGGGTCTTTTGCCAGCACTTGCGCTTAACAAAAAGCACAAGCCAGACCAGGCAACCAATTAAGCCCCAGGTAGCAGACAGTACACCGATAATCATCCAGGTATAAGCACTGTGCATGGAGATTAGATGGTCACGCATTTGACCAGCTTGGCCGGTAAATTTGTCATCAGGCAAATACTGCAATACAAGTAAAAACATACCGATAAAAGCATTTGCTAAACCAAAAAACAAAGTAAACCAGTGCTGCTTCCACTGATATAGACAGGGTCCAAAGCCAATCAACAAAAGCGCGTCTGGCAGCCAAATAAGTGCACTGTGGGCTGGTATAACAAAGGTCAGGATAATACCGACTACCCAAATAATACAGCTCAAAGTGAGAGCCAGGCTTTTTTTTGCAGGCGGCTTAGTAGCTACTACTGGCTTTTCTGATTGACTCATAGGGCAGGCAAGCGACTGGTCAAAATACTAGCCAGTTTTTTGATTTCAGCAGGCACATCGCCTGGCTCTTCTAATTTTTCTTTGGCCACCGAGGCAAACTCAAGCTTGTCAAAATCTCCCAGACCATGACTGCGAAAGAGCCTATTGAGGGCGTCTTTGCGTTTGCCATTTTTTGGCAATACAAAAGAAGTTTGCTGCAAGCTCTGCCCATGGCGCATCAGTTGCCCATTTAAAATCTCGAGCATGGCACTATCACTAAAGGTATCTTCTAACTCGCCGGACTGCAAAACAAGCAGTCCATCTATATCACGCAGAGAGTCAAAAATTATTTCTGAAGCATCCGAAGCGTCCTCGTCAAGCAAACAAATCAAAGGCAGAGTGACAATCTCCCGATAAAAAAGAAAACGACGGACCACTTGCTGTACACCACCACTGGCGATGATATGCACACCGACTTGTTCAAGATCGAGACCCATCAACTGCATCGCCTTGGGCAAAATAATGCACTCAGATTGCCCCTCGACTAAAAGCAAAGCGCGCGGTCTTAAAAGCCCAATCAGGGACTTTGATGCTGCCACCAAATTTGCTACCGTATCCAGCGGGCGATTTTTAAATATTTCAGCCATAGCAGTGAGCCTGGGCATATCATCAAAGCTCTGAGCAAAAAGCCCACTCCAGCCAGGAGCGGCACAAGCCAGATAAAAGAGCCAGTCGGCTTGAGCCGGTGTTAAATTGAGTTGGGTCTTAAGCTCTTCAAAGAGCTGATTAATCTCCGCACTAAATTGCCCAGCGGCCAGCTGCAGCTGACGCTCCTGCCAGCCTATTGCGTTTTGCCAGATTTTAAAGGCCTGATTGGTAAAGCTGGCTATATCGCTCAGGGCAATGGCCATATTGATCAATATGTCTTGATGGCGCGCGCCGCTTTCCTGATATATCTCACTATACTGACGAGCAATTGCCAGCGCATCAAATTGCCTAAACAGTCTCTGTGAATCAGAGTCACCAGAAAGCTGCCTGGCTACAAGCTTTTTAAGACGAGCACAACGACTGGCTGGCTCTTCAAAGGCAAGCAGCTTGAGAGCAGAGGCCAGAATTTCATCTGGAGCAGGTTGTTTGTACAAAACTTTTTGAGTCAAACTTCGTAATTAACCCTTGGCATACCCATGGTAATACGTGTAGTCTAGTAAATTCCCCGCCCTCAAGCAATGCCACGAGGTCGGGTCAGCAAACAAAAGGAACAAGCACGAAGTGCCGGTGAAAAATCATGTCCTCCCTGATAGACGAGAAAGAGCAACAGCTCTCCGTAGACGACGTTATCGTCTCGGGGTCTACCTGGGCGGCCATATGGCATATGAGCTGGCCAATGCTGGTGCAGATGCTGATTGTGGCAGCAGCAAGTTTTGTGGATGTCTGGATTGCCGGTAAGCTCGGCTCAGATACTCAGGCAGCTATAGGCATATGCAACCAGATATGGTTCTTGATGCTACTTATGACAGTGGCGCTATCTTCTGGCTGCATGGCCTTAATCAGCCGCTTCTGGGGAGCACGCGACTACCAATCAGCTGTTGAAGCCGGTCGTCACTCACTTATATTTGGCATTTTGTTTGGCATTGCCTCCACAGTGCTCGGTCTTGCTACGGCTAAACCGATACTGGCCATGTCTGGTGCCACGACAGCGGTACAAGAGCTGGGCTGGCAATTTCTCTCTGTGGATTTGCTCTCGCAATTGCCATTTACGATTGTCTGGACAGCGCACTCGATGTTTAGAGCAATAGGCAACTCTCGCGTGCCCATGCTCAACTGGGTAGCTATGGCCATCGTCATCATCAGTCTTGATTTTTTACTCTGTCTGGGTCCCCTGCATCTGGGTATCGCAGGCATAGGTTGGTCATGGCTGGGAGGTGGACTGGTAGGGACAGTGCTCAACCTGATACTACTCAGACAATCAGATTTGAGAGACTCTCTAGATTTGACACCAACTCTATTAGCCCTGCTCAAAGGTGACAAACAAGAAATCGAACGCACCAGAGACTGGGTTTATCGTATCCTCAAAATCGGCTTGCCCACTTGCTTCCAAGATCTCGCCTGGATTTTTGGCAACTTTGCACTCATTGCCATTTTTGCCAAAACAAAAAATCCCACTGACGTCATGGCCGCATGGACAATTGGTTTTAGGCTAGAAGAGATAATTTGCACCTTGCCTTTGCATGCCATAGGTTGCTCGGTTGGTACCATAATCGGACAAAACCTGGGTGCGCAAAAGCCTGAGCGAGCGGTTAAAACCGGCTGGCAAGCTACGATGATTGGATTGGCATTTGAAGTACCGACGGCAATAGCCATGTTTGTATTTGCTACTCCAATTGCCTCAGTGATGTCCAGAGATCCTGGAGTAATCGCACCAACAGTGGCGTACATGCAAATTATCGGGGTATCTGAGCCCCTGGTAGCATGCTGGATTATCCTCTTTGGCGCCATGACTGGAGCGGGCTACACCAAGTGGCCCATGTGGGTGGGTATAGTGGCACTTACTCTAGTGCGGTTGCCTCTAGCCTACTACCTCACCGTAAATGGTGGCATGGGAGCTTCCGGTGTCTGGCTAGCGGTAGCAATATCGTCATCACTGATAGGTCTGATGGCAATCTGGAAATATCATTCTGGAGTCTGGAAACTGCAAAAAGTTTGAACTTTTTGAGTATTGGGGCCGTCTAAAAGGGTGCGCTAACACGCACCCTTTTTAATTGTCATCCCAGGAGGATCCTATGTGTGCCTATGCAAGCACCCAATTAACGCTGCCTACAACTCCTGTTGTCAGGACAAAACGTCGCAAAGCAGGAGAAAAACAACTTTTAACAAACCTCAAATACAATTTACCAGTCTTCAAATTGATGATGGTAAAAGAAAAATCGGCCAGCAATCAAGCCAATTTAATTCGCTCAGCCAAAGACGCGGCCAGACTTCTGAGCCCTCTCACCTATGCCTGCGAGGAGCATTTTGTCAGCCTCCACCTCAACGCCAAACATGAGGTCATTGGCCTCCACGAGGTCTCACATGGCACACTTTCTGCCTCTCTAGTGCATCCCAGAGAAGTATTCAAAGCAGCCCTGGTTGCCAACAGCTACGCCATCCTGGTCTGCCACAACCATCCATCCGGAGCACGCATCACAGCCTCAAAAGAAGACCTGGCCACCACACGCACCTTAATAGAGGCAGGCAAGGTCCTGGGTGTTGCCGTTTTAGATCACATTATTTTAGGACCACAGTCACAAGATTTATCCTGTCAGGGCGAGACTTTTCAGCCCTTTAGCTTTAGAGAAGAACACCCTGAGCTTTGGCACACAAGCTCAGACGATTGACCGTTAAATCCACGTTAAGCAGCGTTGCATGCGGTTTTTGTGAAATATCTCAGATCCCATCTTGAGCAAACCGCTAAAATAAGGGGTCAGTCAATATAGCTTAAGCAATGTCCCATATAACCAGACGCAAATCACATACAGTCGCTGTCGGCGATAAGTTCATCGGCTCGGATTATCCAGTACTGGTCCAGTCAATGACCAATACACCCACCGAAGATCCAGAAGCAACAGCCCATCAGGTGATGGAACTGCACCAGGCTGGCTCTGAAATAGTCAGAATCACAGTCAACACAAGAGAAGCAGCACTGGCTGTGCCGCAAATAGTAAAAATCATGGCAAAGAGCGGCGTATCAGTGCCTCTCGTGGGTGACTTTCACTATAACGGTCATCTTTTACTTTCTGAATACGAAGACTGCGCCAGATTGCTAGCAAAATACCGTATCAACCCGGGTAATGTCGGTCGGGGCGATCGTCACGACGACAACTTTAAACAAATGGTGGATGCTGCTGTCAAATGGCAAAAACCAGTGCGCATCGGTGTCAACTGGGGCTCACTGGATCAAGATTTGCTGGCCACTATGATGGACGAAAATTCAGCCAGACCAGACCCACTGGATGCTCATGCAGTACTTATTGAGGCTATTGTAGAGAGCGCCATTTCTTCCGCTCGTCTGGCTCAGTCCTATGGTCTCAAAAAAGAGCAAATCATACTCAGCGCCAAAGTCTCCGAAGTCAAAGACCTGGTTACTGTTTATCGCAAACTAGCAAAAGCTTGTGATTACGCGCTCCATCTGGGACTGACAGAAGCGGGCATGGGCATGAAAGGGACTGTGGCATCGACAGCAGCGCTGTCTATTTTGCTCTTTGAAGGTATCGGCGATACCATCAGAGTCAGCCTGACACCACAACCCGGCGAGCCTCGTATCGAAGAAGTCCTGATTTGCCAGCAAATATTGCAATCACTCGACATCCGCTCATTCAAGCCACAAGTGACAGCCTGTCCAGGATGCGGACGCACCACTAGCACGGTTTTTCAGGAATTAGCCAGAGACATCGAAAAACATCTGACGGCAAAACGTCTTATCTGGCAAACAGAATACCCTGGTGTCGAAAACATGAAAGTAGCTGTAATGGGCTGCATCGTTAATGGACCAGGCGAATCTAAACATGCCGATATCGGTATCAGCCTGCCCGGTACAGGCGAAGAACCAAAGGCTCCAGTCTATGTGGACGGTAGTTACCATTCAACTTTGCAAGGCGCGAAGTTGGCTCAAGACTTTATCAGTCTTGTCGAAAAATATGTGCAGGATAAATTCGGAGTTAAAAAATGACATCAAGCCGCCGCGTCCTCAAGTCGCTTTTGGCTTTTACAATACTGGCCCTGACCTCGTGCTCCTCAGCCCAGGCAAAAGTAACACTGGCAAAGATTTTTACTGACGGTGCTATTCTGCAAAAAGGTAAGCCAATACATATTTTTGGCTCAGCCTTGCCTGGTGAAGTCGTCACCGTCCAGCTAGGCTCGGGCGTAGCCGGTCAACAGGTAGTAGGCAAAAACGGCAGATTTGATGTGACACTACCGGCGATGACTGAGAGTGGACCACTGGAGCTAAAAGTATCAGGACAAAACACCCTGCTTTTGGCCAATATCAGACTGGGACAGGTCTGGCTTGTGGCTGGCGAAGGTCTTGTCCATGGCAGCATGGAAGAGGAATTGAGTCTCGATAAAAAATGGGACCAGCCCACCACCGAAAGCACTATGCCAGCCAATATGATGATCTTTAAGCAAGAAGTAGCCATCAAAAGGAGCCCAGACCGAATTGGTAGTGGCAATCCCAAATGGATCAAGGCTAGCGATAAAGCAGCAGCAAACTACTCGGCACTGGCACAAATATTTGGCAAGACTCTGGCTGAAAACATCAAAGAACCTGTCGGTATAATCCAGGTCAGCTGCCCCGATACACCGCTGAGAGCCTGGCTATCCGAAGCCGGTCTGGGCAGCAAAGGTGATGGTCGCACAATCCAGAGCAAATTTATGCTCGACGAAGACAATTACAACAAACTCTGGCTTGATTACCAAAAGAATAAATCAGCAGGCATGGCACCAGAACTAGCTGGACTGTCCTCTGGTGTATACAACGGCATGTTGGCATCACTTGTGCCTTATGCTCTCAAAGGCATAGTCTTTTGTCAGGGCGAAAGCGATATCAAAGCGCCTCTCGACTATAAACTATTACTGCCCATTTTTATTACTGACATAAGAAGCAGATTCAATCAAGCTTCTCTGCCATTTGTCTATCTACAACTCGGTGCCCAGCCCTCACAAACTATCGACAAAGACAACAACAGCGAAGCAGCGAGCATCCGTCTCACCCAGCTCAAAGCGAGAGTAGCACCGCGTAGTTATATGACTGTATCTTGCGATCTCTGCCAGGAAGACGTCAAAAAAGGCACCATTTATGTCTCAGCCGAAGACCTGGCAAAACGTTTGGCAGGGGTCACTCTAGGTGCTGTATATAGCCAGGCCAAGCCATATCTCACTCCGGTAGTTGAGTACACCGAGGTAGTAGGCGAAACAATAAAAGCAGTATTCAAAAATGCTCCCTCTGGTCTGATCTGCCGCGACAAAAAACTCAAAGGTTTTGCCATAGCTGGCTACGATCACAAATTTTTTGATGCCACCGCCAGCCTTGAAGATCTCACAGTTTACCTGCAGAGCAAATTTGTAAAATCACCCAAGTATATTCGCTATGCCTGGGGCAACAATCCGCGCCTCTCGCTTTTTTCGGAAGAAGGTATGCCAGCATCACCCTATGCAGACGACAGATAAAATGAAAACGAAGTCCCGGGTCATATTAGCCGCTGCTTTTACTGCTGTATCGCTGTTTAGTTTTGTGGCAGGCTCTATTGTTATAAGCGCTATCAACACCAATAGAGATATACCCGCGGCTCAAGCCCAGGTCAATCAAACAGATGCGCTAGTTACTTACAGTATCTATGATCCCACTTTTAAATTAGTAGCAGGCACCTACAGTCACCCGGCCGGCTGGCAAGCGGACAGCCAGGTCAAATGGGATATCGAAGCCTTCAGCCAACCACTCAAATTGCACAGCATCGCTCAGAGTCCAGATGGACTGAGTGCCCTCGAATTTTTTCCCGCTGAACAGTTTTGCTGGCTTGTACCTAATCCCGGCTTTAAACATCCAGGTCTACCCATGGGTGACGGCGCCACTTTATTGCCACCAGTCTCAGCGGTGGACGCCATGGTGCATTTTGTCATCCCCAAATTGCGCGGCAACGTGCCTAATTTGCAAATACTGCAAGTGGTACCAATGCCCGAGCTCTCTCAAACTCTGGGACTCACGCCAGCACCAGGCAGCACCGAAGAAGGCGTTGTAGCCAAACTCAGTTATCAACTCAATGGCGAGCCCGTCGAAGAAGAAATCTACGGCGTCAAAGTGGCGTTTCCTGGTGGTGTCACCAGTTTTGGTGGCGCTGGTCGAATCACTCAGTACAACTGGGGCTTCCGCACCCTCTTTAGCTTCCGCACCAAAACTGGTGGCGTGGACGCGGTCAGACCGGCATTTGTAGCCATGGTGCAGTCTTTTAGACCAAACCCAGCATGGCAGGCCTGCCGTGCTCAGTTTCAACAGAGAGCGCTGCAACACAATAATTTTAGATTGCAATTGACCCAGCAATCAATCGACAACGCCAATATGCTGTCGCGCACTGTACTGGCAGCCAATGAGCAATTCTTCCAGCATCAAGCAGAGCGCAGACAATACCAAGCCGTGTCGGATCAGATGCGCATTGACGCCAGACATAATGACGGCAGTGCGGGTACTCAAGCCAGCTTAGGTGGCTTCAGTCGCACCGACGCCGTAAATGATTTACTTGGTGGACAGGAGACCTACCAGGACGGTTCTGTTCATTCTGGCTATCACAGTAATATGTGGAGCGATGGTCAGGGCAACTATATCCCCTCCAATGATCCTAATTTCAATCCAAATACCAATTCCAGTAGTACCTGGACACAAATACAAAAAAAACAGCTGGGTCAGTAAATCCAGCCCTGGTATTAGACCTTGATGCCGTTGACGACATGACTGTCGCCTTTGCCAGCTAGCAAATTGAGCATAGTGGCACAAGCCATATCGCTAGCCAGTTGATTAGCCTCTTTTGTATTAAAAGCTGTGGATTCGTTGGAATAATAAAAACTCTCAGCCGGCAACTCCTTAAATGACTGTGCCGGAATATGATCGTAAGCAGCTCGGATGCGGCCGCTCTTGAGCTGGTCCAAGAGGGCATCAGCGTCAACTGAGCCATGAAATGATGTATCAACTAAAAGTGCTCCATCTTTTAGCACAGCCAGTTGATTGGCGCCTATATAACCAACACCAGCGGCTTTAGATGTATGCAAACTGACCACGTCGCAGGCAGCCAATAAATCCATCATATCCATGTAATTGAGGCCAAGTGCCTCTTCGATTTGTGGTTTGCGTCTTTTACTGTAATAACTGACTTGCTTTACACCGATACCTTTTAACATGGCGGCAACGGTGGCACCAATGGTGCCCATGCCGATAATACCAATATGGCAGTCTAGCAAACCCCGTACTGTCTTAAAGGACTCTTTACCAGTGCGGCCAAGACTAAAAATTTGACGTTGCATCGAGAGCATCAAAGTAAGAGCATATTCGGCCACAGCTCTGGCATTAGCTCCAGGGCAGTTAGCAATAGCCACACCTTTTTGAGTAGCCTCGACATAACCCGGGACATAACTCAGCCAATCTGCTCCGGTAAAGACCAGCGCTTCAAGACAATCAGCAGAGTCTATTACCTTGCCTGAGACCTTTTCGATGCCACCCAGGATATAACCATGTTTGCCTTTAATAGCATCGATCAATTCAGCTTCGCTCGCCATGGGCTTATCCAGACGAGTGACAGTGATACCACTTGCTTCAAATTGTTTGATATGTTCGTCAAAGATAAAAAGACTATCTGTGACGAGCACATTTTTTTTGGCAGACATAGTGCACCTCTAGTTGTGGTAATAGCAATAATGCCTGGGGTTACCAGGCATTATCAATTCGTTTTAATTAGGGCTCTTAGTTGTGCTCATGCAATTTGCGCACGGCATCGGTGAGCTTGGGCACCACTTCCAGACAGTCACCAACGATACCGTAAGTGGCGTGCTTAAAGATGGGGGCTTCAGGATCTTTGTTGATAGCCACAATCACCTTGGATGATGACATACCAGCGAGATGCTGAATTGCTCCAGAGATACCACAGGCGATGTAGAGCTTGGGACTGACAGTCTTACCGGTCTGACCAACTTGATGCTGGTGATCAATCCACCCAGCATCAACTACAGCGCGAGAAGCGGCTAGAGCAGCACCAAGAGCATCACAGAGTGATTGCAGTACAGGCCAGTTTTCTGGTCCCTTGATACCACGTCCGCCACAAACAACGATGCTGGCTTCGCTAAGCTCGATTTTATTACCTTCGCTAGCGTGTACTTCTGTCACTTTGGCTTTAGCATCGCTAAAGTTTACGGACAGATCTTCAACAGCAGCGCCTGCACCAGAGCCTTCTTGCACAGCAAAAACATTTGGTCTGAGTGTGACAAAGCTGAGCGGGGCAGTTATCTCGTAAGTACCATAGGTCTTACCAGAATACATAGCTCTGACTGGCAAAAGCTCAGCGCCATTATTTTGGAAAACCATAACGTCAGAGATGCAGGGAGCATCAAGTCTGGCAGCAACTCTGGGGACAAAGTCTTTAGCCATAGCGGTATAAGCAGCAAAGACATACTTAGGAGCGATAGCTTTAACTGCCTCAGCCAGAGCTTGAGTGTATGTTTCTGATGCGTAGTTACCGAGCACAGCGTTTTCGATAACTACAACTTTTGCAGGATTGTATTTAGCGACATCACTGCTCAATGCTTTGACATTGGCACCGATAAGCAAAGCAGTGACACTGCCACCAACTGCAGCAATCTGACGATTTGCTTCGGACAGGGCTTCAAGAGAGGCTTTACGCAGTTGTCCACCGCGCTCCTCGACAAAAACCAAAATACCTTGCGACATTTTATTACTCCAAAAAATTTGATTTAGATGACATGCGCTTCGCTGTGGAGCAGATTGATCAACTCTTTTACTTGAGTGTCACAATCGCCTTCGATTTTGCGACCAGCTGGACGCTCAGGAGGCAGGGACATCTCTTTAATCTTGACCTTAAGCTCGCTACCACCGACTTTGCCCTTGAGGCCAAGAGCGGCAGCATCTTTAACAGCAATCTCTTTACGACGAGCAGCCATGACACCTTTGATACCGGGATAGCGGGGCTCGTTGAGACCTTTTTGCGCGCTGATTACAACGGGCAAATTGCCTTCCACGATTTCATGAGCGCCTTCTATTTCGCGCTCAGCTTTAAAAGTCTTGCCATCTGATTCAAATTTGACAACCATCGTTGTTTGAGCATAATCAAGCAATTCAGCCAGCATAGGAGGGACTTGCGAATTGTCGCCGCCCACACCTTGTTGTCCGACAAAAACTATTTCATAGCCACCATCTTTGATGGCGCTAGCCAGGACTTTGGCAGTGGAGAGCGTATCTAAGTTGGCAAAATCAGCGTCTGTGAGATGCACAGCACTATCGATACCTCTTGCCAGACTGTCACGCAGGACGTCGGTGCACTCGGCGCCACCCATCGAAATAACAGTGGTGTCGCCACCAAGCTTTTCTTTGAGCTTAAGCGCCTCTTCTATGGCGAATTCGTCATAGGGGCTGGTAATAAATCTAATTCCATTGAAGTCGATATTGGTTTTATCGGCTGCGATGGCAATTTTAGCTTCCGTGTCTGGCACGGCTTTTACACAAACGGCAATCTTCAAGGCCCTGTCTCCTGAGAGAATCTAATCTTCGCTCGATTATAGAAGCCTGAATTTAATAGTCCGAATTTTTACCAGATTGTTTAATGACTAGATTTCGGCAGGCGGCAGGTTGTCCAACTTTTCAACAGTCTCTTCCACCTTGGCTTTTGACTTGTCACGGCCCAAAAGCCCTTCTGGGGTGAGATAACACTTTTCGTTTTCACACCAGACAATCTGGTCTACAAGCTCATCGGGGTCATCAATGACACGCAAAAGCTCGAGTTCTTCTACTGTCAAAAAGCCTCTTGTGACAACCTCAGCCTTGAGCCATTCAAGCATAGGAGACCAAAACTTGGAATCCACGAGAAAGACTGGAAAGCGTTTAATTTTCTTCGTTTGAATTAAGGTGAGAGTTTCAAATAGCTCATCAAGACTGCCAAACCCCCCTGGCAAGATGACAAAGGCGACAGCGTATTTGACAAACATCATCTTGCGTACAAAAAAGTATCTGAAATCAAGAGACTTGGTTTGATAAGGATTAGGTCCTGTCTCACGCGGCAAGATTATATTGAGTCCAACTGAGACCCCACCAGCAGCCAGCGCGCCTTTATTGCCCGCTTCCATGACACCAGGTCCACCACCGGTAATGACAGCAAACCCCTTTTGGCTGATTTTGCGAGCGATAGTCTCGGCTTGTAGATAAACAGGATCGGTTGGCTTGCAGCGAGCTGTACCAAAAATAGAAACAGCTGGACCAATCTTGGACAGTTCGTCAAAGCCTTCCACAAGCTCAGCCATCATTCTAAAGATACGCCAGGTATCTTTGACACTCATCTCGTCCAGTACATACCTAGACTCGTCCATTTTGTTTCCTTTCTTGAGTGCCTACAAAAAACAACTCCAGCGCATGGCTATCAGGCATTTGTCCAGTTTTAACTAGATGCTCTAGACGCGTCAACTCTACCCGTTTATTGATCAAAAATGGAAGAGAGACCGTGGACAATCTTTTTATATCTTTCTCCAAAACAAATGGATGAATTTTTAGCTCGGAAGTCAGTCGCTTGGCAAGCTCACCGGGAGCAATCTGTTTGCGCTGCACACCCGGGGGCTGAGGCATTTTTTCGATTTCTCTCTCGCACATCGTTTTGACCTGCACCCACTTACCCATAAATGTCTGGATAGCGGCCATCACCCCCATGGCATTTTGCTTGGACAAAAGCTCCTGAAGCGACGCTAATGTTTTGCCATAGTTGCCAGCTAGCCAGTAGTCGAGTACAGCAAAAATCTGTGAACTATGCGGACTGAGAGCTGTTACGTGGGCCAGTGTGATATGAGTCTGAGGCAAAATAAAAGTAGCGACCTTTTGCAATTCGCTGTGGATATGGCGCAGATTTGCTTCCAGTCCATCAATTAAATAGGTCACAGCGGCATCATCAATCGTGGCATTAAAGCCGTGCGCCTCTTTACGCACCCAGTTTTCGAGTTTGGGATGGGGCGTACCACTCCAGTATTTTTCACGAGGAAATTCTTTAAGCTCCGCGTGTTTTGCCACAAGCTTGGAGAGCCTAAGTTGACTGTCAAAATTACTGGTGGCGACAAAAATCAAATAAGTATTTGGATGCACAGACGATAGCGCTTCAGCCAATCGGTCCTCATCGACATTGTCTTTAGAAGCGGCTTTAGCAGCTTTACTAGTACTAGCAGACTTTTCGTCTTTGGCACTGCGCTTTTTGGCAAACCAGTCTATGCGATCGAGCACGACCACTTTATTGCCAGGACCAAAAGGAATGGCAGCAGCCAAATCGATGACATCACTGGCCGGTGGATTATCCAGACGCTGATAGCTTATTGAAGCCCAGGCCGGGTCTATCAATTTTTCTTTGAGCACTTCCAGTGAGCGGTAAAGCTCAAAGTCTTCTTCTCCTGCTAATACTAAAACCGGCATACTTTTACCTGTTGCTTATTGCGGGATACGCTCGCCGGTGGAGAGAAAATATACTCGTTTAGCAATTGAAGTACAGGCGTCACCCATGCGCTCCAAAAAGCGGCTGCAAAACAAAAACTGAGCACGCATTTGAGCAGTAGCACTCTCTTGTTCGCCTAAATCTGAGAGTAGTTTTTTAGAGAGCAGATCATGCAAATAATCAACATTATTGTCAGAGGCAAGAATTTCCTTAGCCTTACTTGGTGAATCAGTCAAGAAGCAAAGCAAAAGCTCTTGCACCATATGATAGACACTGGCAGCCATTTTGGGCAATTCTTCCGGTATTTCGATCTGATCCTCGAGGGCCCAGCTGGCAAACTTAGCCACCCTGATAGCATGATCAGCCAGCCGCTCCAACTTGGAGGCAATAAGCGGAATTGATACCAGAGCGCGAATTTCCTTTGCACCATGGGCAGTATCACGCTCAATGAGCAAATCGACACATTTCTCTTCTATTTCTCGACAGAGTGTATTGATTTCTTCTTCCTGTCTCTCGACAAGTGAGATATCTGCGCGCTTGTCACCTTTGAGCAGACGCGTCACTTCATAGACTGTAGTCTCAACCAGACGACCGAGTGTCAAGACTTCTTCTTTGATCAGAGTTATAGATTCACCTTTCATATTCTTCTCCCTGATTTATTGCTCGGCAGCTGTCGGCATATTAAGCCGGTAGCCCGAACGATGCACAGTCTCCAGCAGTTTTGGATTCTTGGCGTCTTCTTCTAGCTTTTGTCTGAGCCAGCGCACATGCACAGCCACAGTTTTAACATCACCCTCATAGCCAACGCCCCATACTTTATCGAGCAAGGTGTCAGTAGTCATTGCTTTACCCACGTTTTGCATGAGCACTTTGAGAAGTTTAAATTCGCGCGGTGAAAGCTCAATATTGCGACCATGATATGTGACACGCCTGGCGTCATCGTCGAGAAGTAGCGGACCAAGCTCAATACGGTTTTTGACCTTTTGCGCTTTGTCTTTGAGAGCACGGCGCAAAAGAGCATCAATGCGCGCCATTAACTCCACCATGCTAAATGGCTTGACCAGATAGTCATCGGCACCACTGGCAAGACCAAAGGCAACATCACTTGGTGTGGAGCGACCAGTCAACATAATAATTGGCACATCTGCTGATTGTTCGCGAATCAGTCCACACAAATCTGGACCTTTCATGTCAGGCATCATCCAGTCAAGCATAACTAGATCAGGCAAAACCTCAGTAAACTTAGAGATAGCCACCAGTCCACTATTAAAAGGCACAACTTCAAAGCCGCCTCTTTTAAGGTTAAAGGAGAGTGTGTCGATGATAGTCTCATCGTCGTCCACAATCATAATTTTGATTTTGTCGCTCATTTACACTTACAAAGAGGGGAATAAAATAGTAAAGCGAGAGCCTTGACCCTCTTTTGATGTGACTGAGATCTTAGCACCGTGCAGTTCAACAATATGTTTAACAATGGTCAGTCCAAGTCCAGTAGATCCTCTAGTTTTGCTTCTATCTACTCGGTAAAAGCGTTGAAAAATTTTGGGAATCTCAGCCTCGTTTATACCGATACCAGTGTCCTCGACCTCCAGCACAAGCGGATCTCGACTGGCTCGGACAGTGACAGTACCGCCTTCAGAGGTAAACTTGATGGCGTTTTCTAGCAAGTTGACCAGGACCTGATGCATCTGATCAGCATCGGCAAAATACACAACATCGGGCGTGGTCTCGACTTTTATCGCCACTCCTTTAGCTAGAGCCAGCGGGCTGGCAGTCTCAAGAGCCTGATTGATAGCGGACAGAGCCGACACACTGGCCCGACCAGCTTCAGCACGGTTGATACTTACCTTTTCGTGAGAGAGCAGGTCGGAGACTAAATTTTGCAAACGGGTTACTTCCTCGCTTGTGCGAGTGAGCATGCGCCTGGCGGTTTCTGGCTCTTCCAGAGCGCCATCAAGGAGAGTCTCTACCAGGAGTTTAATATTAGCAAGGGGCAGGCGCAGCTCATGAGAGACTTCGGCAATCCAGGTATCTTCACTCCCGCCGGACTGGCCTGGAGTAGAAGCTTTATTACTGACGTCTGGCACCATATTTGATACTACAGGTCTTTGGATTGATACAGAGAGATAAGTTTTTACTCTTGGCTACAAGTCTATGCTTTAAAATCTTACTAAATGAGGCTCCGAATTAATCAGGAATAGCTCAGTAGTACAAAAAATATAAAGTGGTGAAGCAATGGGACCGGTCGTACTGGCAATATTAGATGGTTGGGGAATAACGGAAGAAACACTGGGAAATGCCATTCTGGCTACTTCCACGCCAAATTATGACTTGCTCAAAAGTAAATTTCACATGAGTCGGCTGCAAGCCTCCGGCGAGCATGTGGGGCTACCCAAAGGTCTGATGGGCAATTCAGAGGTAGGGCACTTGACCATTGGAGCGGGTCGAATTGTGATTCAAAAGCTTACCCTTATATCTAATACGATTGCCGACGGTACTTTTTTTAAAAACCCGGTATTGGTAGAGGCAATCGAGCATGTGCGCAAGACCGGCGGCACATTGCATATCATGGGTCTCGTCAGCGACGGCTGCGTGCACTCCAGCCCGGATCATCTTGACGGCCTGATAGAACTCGCCCGCATCAATCAGATAGACAAGCTTGTCGTCCACCCAATCCTTGATGGCCGCGATACGCCGCCGCGCTCCGCCAAAAGATTTATGCGAGAGCTGGAAGAAAAACTAGCAGCGGCAGGTGGCAAAGTAGGCGTGGTCTGCGGCAGATACTACGCAATGGACCGCGATCAACGTTGGGAGAGAGTAGAGCGTTATTACAACGCTCTCACAATTGGCCAGGGCGAAAGTGCCGACAGTGCAGTAGAAGCTGTCGAAAAAAGCTACGCAATGGAAATTGGTGACGAATTTGTCACTCCAGTAATCATCAATAAAATCCCAGTCCAAACTGGCGACAGTGTCATTTGCTTTAACTTCCGCCCGGATAGAGTGCGTCAAATCAGCAGGGCACTAACGCAAGCTGAATTTGATGGTTTTGTCAGAGCAGTTACACCAGACATCTACTATGCCTGCATGACCGAATACGACACATCGCTTAACTTGCCGGTGGCGTTTAATCCAGAAGTCCTGCCCGCCCAAGATCTACATATGACATTACCCGAAGCACTGAGTTGCCACCATGTCGGGCAATACCATACTGCCGAAACCGAAAAATACGCGCACATTACTTATTTTTTGAATGGTGGCAGAGAGGCTCCCGTGGAAGGAGAAGTCAGGCAGCTTATCCCATCGCTCAAAATCGCCACCTATGATCTGGCACCAAGTATGCAAACGCCAAAAGTTTGCGATCTCACTTGTGAAGCAATCAAGTCGGGCAAGTATCCATTTATAGTGCTCAATTTTGCCAATCCTGACATGGTCGGTCATACAGGCATGATGGAAGCTGCAGTATCGGCTGTACAGTCAGTGGATTATGCCTTTGGTCAATTGCTTGGTGCAATCGAAGAATCTAAAGGCACTCTTTTTGTAACGGCAGATCACGGCAATATCGAACAATTAATAGACTATAAGACTGGCGAACCCCACACCGCTCATACAACTAACCCGGTACCGCTGATAGTGGCGAGTTTTCAGACGCCTCAATACGACCCTCTTAAATTGGTGGGAACAGGCGGCAACAGTACATTGAGAGACGGCAGTCTGGCTGATGTAGCACCAACTATTTTGGCGGCTATGGGGTATGACAAGCCAAAAGAAATGACAGGGAAGTGCTTGATAAGTGGTTAGTATTTTGCCTTTTGCAACGAAGTCTAACGACTGATATTACATACACGAGATATGCACTGCATCTCGATTTGAGTACGTCTGCAAGAAAAAGTGGCAGATAATTAAACGACCTGATACCAAGAGGTATCACTTACGTAGGATAACCTGTATAATTCGAGCGATTTCAGGCGGGCAAAACTTACTAACTTTGCCTCCAATTGTCACTCTGAGAGACCTGTATCAGAAATTGAACTCTGGAGCAGACTTTTATCAGGATTATGAAGGAGACGAATCGTACATGATTACTTTGAAAAACCTGGCACTTGCTTTGGCTAGTCTCGCTCTTGTAGCTTCTATGGCTGCTTGCGGCGGTGCTTCCGAAACATCTTCCACAACAACAACTGGCACCGACACCGGCGCCACCACTGCTGCTACAACCGAAACTACAACAACTACCAGCACTGATGCTGCTGCTACTGGCGCTACAACCGATGCACCAGCTGCAACAACCACCAGCACAACAACAACAACTGAATCACACTAGTCCTTCAGACTTTTGCGATATAGAAACAAGCTCCTCTATCGAGGAGCTTGTTTCTTTTTGGAGCAAGACTAAGTTTGACTAACCAAGCTATTACTTTTAAGCGTTAGTCTCTTTGATGTCGCTTTTGCCCAGGGTTATCAAATGTCTAAATTATTGTCGACCAAAATTATCAGTGCCTTATTTGTTGCATGTGCACTTAGCTCAACAGTCAGTGCTCAAGCACAAATTCCAGTGACGCCACAACCAGGGCAAGTACTGGCACCAGCGCCACTTAACTTCATCGACGTCAATTCAGGACGCTTTGGCAAGCTCGATATCGATATGGTCGATGGTCAATTTTATAGTGGTGCAGCTGATCATTTACATCTCACTGCCCGCAATCTAGATCTCGGTCAAGGTGAGCTAAAGGCTCTAGACATCGTTATTGACGGCGCGCACTTGCAAGATTTTATTGTTGATAAATTGACCATATCTACTGAGGGCGCGCTAAATTTTGACTCAGGACTTGTCTTTAACCAAAAACTTTTGCAATTTACCTCTCCGGCCACGGCCCAGGTCACCGCACAAATCAGCGAGGAGAGCCTCAATAAATTTCTCAAAGCGCCATCCACTCTCGAACGTTTATCTGTCACTGCAGGCAAAACGGGCTCACTGATTGCCAATTTGCTAGGCAATAATGGCGGTAACTTTGGTCTCACTGTTGACTCCGCTGAAGGCAAACTCCAGCGCAACAACAAAATCCACATAGCAGCAACGGGCAAAGTGGGAGTTTCACAATTGACCATCCCTCTTAAGGCCGAAGTAGAAAGCAAACTTTTTCTCCAGGACGGCTGGGTGCAAGTTGGTGAAACCAAGCTTATGACCAGTGGTCAGGAGATTTCTCCCCAGCTCTCAGAGATGCTGGTGAAGAAGATAAACAATCTCTCAAATCTCGGTCACCGCTCGGACGATATCCATTTTGCCTTTACCGATATCAAGGTACAGGCCGGCAAACAACTTGTTGTAACTGGTACGGCCCAAATCAATCGACTACGTTTTGGTCGGTGATACTGTTATAAGTCCGGTATGAAGAAATCCAGGCTCTAAAGTTATATACTTACGTGAGTCGCTTGCTTATACCTGGAAAGCGAGAATTTAATGCTGAAGCGGCGCGATAGTAGACAATGGGACCAGCTCAGGCCAGTAAAGTTTACGCGCAACTATACAAAAAATGCTGATGGATCGGTCTTTGCCGAGTTTGGAGACACAAAAGTCTTCTGTACCGCCAAGATCGAAGAACGTGTACCTGCTTTTCTCATCGGTAAAGGTGAAGGCTGGGTCACGGCTGAATACTCCATGCTACCGGGCTCAACCCTGGTCAGATCGCCCCGCGAAGTGACGCGTGGACAACCGTCTGGTCGCACCAGCGAAATCCAGAGATTGATTGGGCGCTGTCTGAGAGCTGTAGTAGACCGCCGCTCCATGGGCGAACGCACAATTACCATCGACTGCGATGTACTCCAGGCTGATGCCGGCACTCGTGTAGCCAGTATCTGTGCCGGATTTGTCGCACTCTATGATGCTCTTAGTAAATTGCGCAAATCTGGAGTCTTTGATGACCTGCCAATTACAGAGCATATGGCAGCAGTATCAATCGTCCAGATTAACGGACAACTTTTGCTAGATCCCAATTACAGTGAGGACTCTCAAGCTGAGATGGACTCCAATATCGTTTTGACCGAATCAGGCAAAATCCTCGAGTTGCAGATGACTTCTGAGGCTAAGCCATACGATCCGACCAAACTTAACGATTTGATGCTTTTGGCCAATAAAGGCATAAAAGAAATCATTGGAATGCAAATAGATTGTCTTAACAGACGCTAAGATAAAAGTAAGACCTCCTCAAGAAGCTCTTTGATTTAAGTTGAGTTACGCGAAACTTAAATTTATGCTTTTTCCTGCTGACAACAGCGGATAAACCCTTACACTAGAGGTCAAGTGAAAACCACAGGCTCAAATAGTGACTGTAGAAGAGATACTAGACTTCAACCCCATAAAAGAGTCCTTTAAGGACGTAACAGCCTTTAAGCTGTTTGTCTCGACTTGCATTGTTATCAGCCG
The DNA here is from genome assembly GCA_016718315.1 of Candidatus Obscuribacter sp. Classification (GTDB taxonomy): domain Bacteria; phylum Cyanobacteriota; class Vampirovibrionia; order Obscuribacterales; family Obscuribacteraceae; genus Obscuribacter. Next base: position 1,099,509 of record JADKDV010000001.1, read on the forward strand.
GATCTACAGACTGCAGGGCATTAAAGCGGCAGTCCGGGTCCTGCCTATTGTCTGGACCATCATCTGGGCTACTCGCGGCTTTAGCCGTTACCACGCTGAGCAATTTGAAATGCTCAAAGAAGGCAATGATGAGGCTATAGATAAAGAAGAAGAGGCACTCTCCTCTGCCGATTACGAAGAATACCGTAGGCTTGGACGCTGGCTCACCAGACGCCTGCACGACCTGGGACCGACTTTTATCAAAATCGGTCAGACACTCTCCACTCGCGCTGACCTCCTACCCCTGCCAGCTATGCTTGAGCTGGCCAAACTCCAGGAAGAAGTCGATCCCTTTGACTATGAAATAGCCGAAGCGGTAATCATGCGCGAACTGGGCGACAAACCGGAGAATCTCTATAAAGAGTTTGACAAAGTATCGCTGGCCACAGCCAGTCTGAGCCAGGCTTACAAAGCCACTCTCCACGACGGCCGCGAAGTCGTGGTTAAAGTACAGCGCCCGGACCTCTCCAAAATAATCGTGGTAGACATCCAGATATTGGCAGCAGTAGCTGATGAAGTGATGAAATACCCCAGTCTCTGCCGTCATACCGACTGGCCAGGGATTGTCGAAGAATTTGCCAAAACCATCATGGAAGAGGTTGATTACATCAGAGAAGGGCGCAATGCCGACGTCTTTAGAAGTAATTACCGCAACTTTGACAGTATTTATATCCCCCGCATCATCTGGAAGCTCACCGGCAGAAGGGTTTTGACAATAGAGTATGTCTCTGGTCTGCGCATCACCGATGTCGAAGGCATCAAAGCGATGGGACTGGATCCCCAAGAAATCACCAGAACTGGCGCCAATTTCTATCTGAGACAGTTATTGGAAGAAGGCTTCTTCCACGCTGACCCCCACCCGGGCAATATGCGGGTGATGGCAGATGGCCGCGTTGGTATCTTTGATTTTGGTATGGTTGGACGCATCTCACCAGAGCTAAAAGGTCACCTGGTCAATGCCTTCTTGCATACAATCCAGAGAGAATACAGACTCCTGGTAGATGACTTTGTTGGTATGGGCTTCCTCAAAGCTGACGCTGATAGAGAGGCACTTTGTGCTGACCTGACGCCCATCCTTGATGCTCGCTTTGCCGAAGGCATGTCTAGAGTGCGCTTCCGCAAGATGCTCTTTGATTTCTCCGAAGTCTGCTTCCAGTATCCCTTCCGCCTGCCATCAGAATTTACCTATGTAATGCGTGCTCTTTTAACGCTGGAAGGTATTGCACTGACTATCAACCCCGAATTTAACTTCGTTGATGCCGCTATGCCTTTTGCTCACAGACTGATTTTCAAAAACAATCAGGTCTTGAGTCAGGCAATCTTCAAAGAAGTATTTACCGATGGAAAGTTCAATCGGCAGGCCGCAATCAAGCTAATTAAGACTGCAGCCTCATTCTCCAGTTCACTTCGCTAAACATCTTTACAAGCTAAGTTACATTTCTGTGGCAAAACCGGCTATTTTGTTCGGTTTCTCCCACTTAAACTCTTGACTGACGCTTAAAACTATTTAGTGTCGCTCCAAAACTGCTCTTTTAGGCGCAAAATAACAATGCAAAGAGGGAGTACGAGCTCCCAAGCGCCTCAGAGGATTGATGACCACGACTAACCTGATTACTCCAGGCTTTGGCGCAGCAACTAAACCCTCCACTCTGGTGGGCTGCGCTCACTGCAATCATTACATCGAGAGTGTCGCCAAATTTTGCGGCAACTGCGGAGCGGCTCACAATGCCACTCCTACTCCAGTCGAAAACAAAGTCAGTAACGTCAAGCACATTACTGACGAGCTGAGAGCTTTTGCTAGTAGCAAAAATCGAGCTGAGTCTAACCGCGCCAACGTAGTCTCAGCAGCTCAAGCAAAAAACAGTGCCACTCCCTCTTTTGCTCGCAAAAAGAAAAAAGCAGTCTCACCAGCTATTCGCGAAGAACTGCTCCATATAGAGACAATGCTAGTGCGTGAGCGCTTCTTCTTATTGATGCACTGCGGCATCTTTCTGGTAATCAATTTAATTGGCTTGTTTATAGCCTGCAAATGCTATTTTGAATACATTGGTGATGAAATCACCAAGATCATGATGGCTTCTACACCTTTGTTATTTATCAATCTGGTGGGATTGACCTGCCTGGTACCAATCAAAGGCACAAAAAAAGAAATCGCCCGGCTAGTTGAGCGCAAAACCTACCTCAAGCTGCACGTCGAATATGACAGCCTCACATAAGATATAAAAAAAGCTCGGGACTTATCCCGAGCTTTTTGTTTTGTTAGTTGCTACTTACTTAGCTGGTGACCAGCGCAAGTTTGGCTTGCGTGCAGCACTGGCTTCATCAAGGCGACCAACTGGTGTGTTCACCGGTGCACTGAGTACCAGTTCTTTATTTTCATCAATTTCGTGGTCAATTTTGATCATGATGTCGGCAAATGACTTAAGAGTCTCGATGCTCTCAGTCTCAGTCGGTTCGATCATCATTGCTTCTGGCACAACGAGAGGGAAATAAACTGTAGGAGCATGCACACCATAATCAAGTAATCGCTTAGCGATATTGAGAGTGGAGACACCACGCTCCTTTTGCTTAACGCCTGACAAAACAAATTCATGCATGCAGGGCTGCTCATGAGCCACAACAAAATTGCGTTTGAGTTTGTTTTTGAGATAGTTAGCATTAAGGATGGCATCACGAGAGACTTGAGTCAGGCCGTTGCCACCATGAGCGAGCATATAGCTGTAAGCTCTGACGAGAATACCAAAGTTGCCATAAAAGCCTTTGACTTTGCCAATAGACTGCGGACGCTGCCAGTCAAAGGCAAACTTATCGCCAGACTTGACGATGGTTGGCTTGGGCAAAAATGGCTCGAGGATATCGCGGCAAGCAACAGCACAACCACCAGGTCCACCACCGCCGTGAGGGGTGCTAAAGGTCTTGTGCAAATTGAGGTGGCAAACATCAAAGCCCATATCACCAGGTCTGACTATACCCATGATGGCGTTGAGGTTGGCACCATCGTAGTAGAGCAAACCACCAGCTTCGTGCACCAGTTTTTGCACTTCAAAGATTTCTTCTTCAAAGAGACCCAGTGTATTGGGGTTGGTGAGCATGATGGCAGCGGTATCATCACCGAGCACTTCTTTGAGGGCAACGAGATCTACCAATCCTTTGGCGTTACTCTTAATTTCGACTACTTCAAAGCCGACCAGAGCAGCGGTAGCGGGGTTGGTACCGTGGGCAGTATCAGGGACAATAACCTTTGTACGTTTGGTCTGACCTTTGGCTTCAAAGTATGACTTGATCAAAAGCAGACCAGTCATTTCACCATGGGCACCGGCAGCTGGTTGCAGAGTGACATGGGGGAGACCTACGACATCAGCAATAGCTCGCTCCAGGTTGTAGAGCAGCTCCAGCGCACCCTGGATTTGATCTTCTGGCTGAAATGGATGCAAATCTCGGAAACCATCGAGAGCAGCCATAGCATCGTTGACTTTGGGGTTGTACTTCATCGTGCAAGAACCCAGAGGATAAAATCCAGTATCAATGCAATGATTGAGATGAGAAAGTTTGACAAAGTGCCTTACTGCATCAAGCTCACTGACTTCAGGCAGGGCAGGGAGGCTGTTTCTCAATAAATTGGCGGGTATGAGTGACTTCAAGTCTTTTTGAGGGACCTGGGCTTTAGGCAGTATTTCTGCGCGTCTGCCGGCTTTGGACTTTTCGTATATAAGCTGTTCCATTTTTTTCCCCTGCTATATAAGGCTATTGCCACCCAAATTTAGTGTTCAAAAATATTGTTAAAACCCATAGCGTCAAGCTCGCACACTGTTGGCAGAGCCTGACAGAGTCTTGTGTGCAGATCCAGGCGGTTTTCTCTGACGAGGAGTTCTTTGATTTTGTCGTAGATTGGCAAAAGCACTCTCACATCGTTTGCCGCGTACTCAAGCTGACTGTCAGTCAAGTTTGGCTGAGCCCAATCGCTGGTTTGATCTGATTTATCCAGTTCAACACCGAGTAATTCGCGCACCAGATCTTTGAGACTGTGCCTGTCTGTATAAGTGCGTACCAGTTTGCTTGCGATCTTAGTGCAAAATAGCGGATTTACATCAATGCCCAGATAGTACTTGAGCACAGACACATCAAAGCGACCATAGTGAAATATTTTGACCACATTGGGGTCATGGCAGAGCTTTTTGACATTGCTCATAGCCTCTGGATGCATGTCTTTGACATCACCATAGCGGACAAAGCTAACAACACCGTCTTCGTCGCAAATTTGCACAAGACAGAGCCTGTCGCGCCTGAGGATAAGCCCTCTAGTCTCAGTATCGATTGCCACTACCTTTTTAGTTAGATAGTGCTTGAGACGCTCTTCCGGGATGTCGCCTTCGAAGAGTTCAGGTTTGCGGTGCTTAACCAGTAATTCAGACTTCAAGATGTCCCCTTTTTAACGCCAGTATCTATTACCGACTACCAAATTATAGTCGGCTCAAGCGGCTTTGGGAGCCAAGATATCGTCTATCTAATGAGCATCAGGACTGTCTAGCAACTGGGCTAGATGCTTTACCTTGACATTGAGCCTATCTCTACTGACACCGGCATTTAACTGCAAAAGGCAACCTGGATTGGAGGTAACAACACAGTCCACAGCGCAGTCTTTGACGTTTTGCATCTTGGCGTCAAGGACTTTGAGCGATAGCTCAGTATTAATCAGGTTATAAATGCCAGCACTACCACAACAGTGCTCACTATCCACCAGGGCAATCAGCTCTACCAGCTGATTTTGAGCGAGTACATCAAGTAACGCCTTGGGCTCTAGCCTGACACCCTGGGCATGAGCCAGATGGCAAGCGGCATGGTAAGCCACTTTAACTCCTTTGCCCGGGTTGTCTTTGATAAGCGAGTTTTTAAGTAGCTGAGGATCAATAGCCTCACTAAAATCTTTGACTCTAGAGGCAAATGCTCGGGCTTTGTCCGCATAAACCGGATCATTTGCCAGTATATGTCCATAGCTCTTGAGAATCGCACCGCAACCAGCTGATGTGACTACAATGTCGCCATCAGTAGCGCTAAAGTAATTGATATTTTGCCTGGCTAGATTAAGAGCAATATCCTCATCTCCAGCGTGAAAAGCCAAGGCTCCACAACAAGTCTGTGCTCCTATATGACAGCTTGTGCCAGTGCGGTTGAGTACCCTCAGGGCAGCATTATTGACGTCGTTATAAAAGACATCCATAACACAGCCCTTAAAAAATTGAGCAGTCTTGTTTTGTCCTGAGCCAGGCAGAGCGGCACTGTCTGTTGGCAGCACTCTATGTGGTGGCACCTGGGGCGTAAACATACGCCACTCTCTGAGCTTTTGGACACTATCAATAAGCGGCAGCCGGTCCAGCTTAAGTCTCTGCACAAGTCTGAGAGCGGCTCCCATTATGGAGAGCAAAAAATAATTGGGCAAGAGATATGCAAAAGCAAAACGCATAAATGCCCGGACCAGTGGCGGACGCTTTTGGCCAAGAGTGGGTCTTACTCCTTCTAATATTTGCTCATACTTGACGCCTGATGGGCAGGCTGTCTGACAGCCCAGACAACCAAGACAGCTATTTAGATGCTCAGCAGTACGAGCATCCATATCGCCACCTTTTTCTTGCCATTTGGTAACGGCATAGATGCGACCGCGCGGGGACTCAGTCTCCCTGCCGGTGGCCAGATAGGTGGGACAGGCAGGCAGGCATAAACCGCAGTGGATGCAGCTTTCTAATAATTCTTTGGATAGAGACAAAAGCTCCAATTTGTCGCAAGGTGCACTCATGCAAACAACCCACTCTTAAAGGGATGATAGGCAGGACTGGCCAGTCCTTGCGCTAGATTGGACAAAAGCTCAGTACGCAAAGCACCCGGGCTAGCCAGCTCCACAGTGTCCAATAGCACGCCATCCACCCTTACACTATAACTGTAAGACTCCATAGCAGTGGATTTAATGGATTTGTCCTGGAGGTCTGCTAACAATAATTTTTTGACAGCGGCACTACTCGACTGTAGTTGCTCAGCACTCTCACAGTCTATGGTCAATCGACCTTGCGACGGTCTTATACTGACCTGGCCAAGCTTGTCACAAAAGCCACTACTGATTCGTTTTAATAAACTGATAGAGAGCGCTAACTCCACTCTGCCAAAAGACGCAGATGTCTTGACTGGCAGCTCACCTTCACTTAAAACAAATCCAGCATCCTCGGCCAGGGACCTCGCCGCCTCAATGAGATCATCCACCATATTACTTGCACCACTAAAGACCAGGGAGAGCAAATAACCATCCCGCGCATTTGTCTCGGTGATTTCTAGTGCGCTAAAAGGCAGGGCCGAAATTATCAACTTATGACTGAATTGCAGTAGGGCACTTAGCTCCTGCCCACTGACTATAAGACTGACAGTCTTTTGTGGCAGGGCAAATAGGCGTAAAAAGGCAAAGGCAGGCAAACCAAATGCGCTCGAGCCAACTAACAGCTTTGTGGTATCATATCCGGTGACATTTTTGACCACTCTGCCACCACATTTAATTAGTGAGCCATGGCTATCAAAAAACTCAAAGCCCAGCACATTGCTGCGCAGGTAGCCGTATCCTGACTCAAATGGTCCACCATCGCCAAGGCGCAGCAGATCAGCAAGTTTGCCCATATCATCACTGGCGGCAAAAAATTGACCGCGCTCTTTGAGCAGTCGACCTAGCTCTGATAGTGTAATTCCGCTCTCCACTCCAATAACGAGATCTGAGACGACATGCTCTCTCACACTACTCAGCCTGGACAAATCCACAAAAACAGTATCGCGGTCAATATAACTGGCAAGCTTATGAGGATTGGCGCTGGAGATGCCTTTATCCTGAGCGATAACGGTCTGGACCAGCTCCTTTAGCTCGGCAATATCAGATGGAGCCTCTAAGGTCCACCCCCAGGCAGTATGTCCGCTCTCCAGCACATTGCATATATCGGTCAAAGCACACACCCTAAATTGTTTGCCACACTAATAATATCCTGTTAGCTGATAAAATCTCAGTCGAGGAAAGAACTGATGGCTGAAGTAAGTAAAACTGGAAGAAAACTTGTGGTTGTCTCCGGTTATTACGGCTTTAACAACCTGGGCGATGAAGCCATTTTGGAAGAGCTTGTAAGCGAATTAAAAGCGCTTGTGGCACTAGAAGATATCGTCGTGCTCTCACAAGACCCCACTGCTACAGCCAGTCTTTATGGCGTCAAAGCAATCAACCGCTGGCAGATAAGCAAGATTGCCGCACTGATGGGTCAGACAAAACTGTTTATAAGCGGTGGCGGTGGACTTTTTCAGGACACCGGCTCAATCAAATCAGTTATTTATTACGGTGGTCTTATAAATATAGCGAGAATGGCCGGAGCACAGGTCATGGTCTATGCTCAAGGCTTAGGTCCGCTCAAAGCCCAGTTGAGCAAAATCCTGACTAGACAGACTTTTAAACAGGTAAACACCATAGCCGTAAGAGACCCGGGCTCACAAAAGATGCTCCGGGATTGGCAAATAGACTGCACACTAACAGGAGACCCAGTCTGGCTTTTGACTCCAGGCAAGCTACCCGAGGCAATAGTCAGAGATCTCGGCAGAGCTAAAGAGCAAGGTAAACTATTGGCACTCTCGCTCAGATCCGGTGGCGGATTTGACAGCGAACACATCGCTTGCCTGGCTCAAACACTTATAAACACTATCAAAGAGCCCTGTACTGTTATGCTTTTGCCTCTGCAAAAAAACCAGGACACAGAACCGCTGGCTCAATTTAAGGAGTGCTACCAAAAACTCGGTGGCAAGACTCTAGAGCCTGATACAAGCTTGCTAAAGCTGCCCAGTCAGTGGCTGGCTCTATTAGGAGCGGCCGATCTGCTGATCGGCATGAGGCTGCACTCTCTTATCATGGCGCTCTCGGCAGAGGTGCCTGTGATTGGTATCGCTTATGACCCTAAGGTCAAAGCGGTGATGGAAGAGTTTAACCAGCCTATCTTGCCTTATCAGTCCAAAAGTGCGGCTGACTGCGCTGCGATTTGGCAAACAACAATCGCTCAGACCCTGGCAAACTTGCAATCAGGCAAGCTAGCTATTAGCAAAACGCTGACTAGCGTAAAAAGCGGAGCTTGTCAGAATCAGGCAATTATCGCTAAAATGCTTGCACAATAAATCACCACTTGCAGTATCAATATGACCAGACATCGCGCTTTTGTCCTTACTTATCCTGTTGACCTGGTCTCCATGCCTGAGGCTATCGCTTTAATTGAGCAAGCCTGGCTCAGCAAAGAGGCGATGCATGTCGTCACTCTCAATGCCGAGATGTCTATGCAGTCTCGCAAAAATCCAGCACTAGGTGATGTGATTAAACGAGCCGATCTGGTGGTGCCTGATGGTGCCGGTGTAGTGTTTGCCCTTAAGGCCAAAGGCGGATTGCACAAAAACGTATCGCGCTTACCTGGCATTGAGCTAGCAGACAGGGCTCTGGCAGCAGCCGCTCAAAAGGGCGTGGCAGTGGCTCTTATTGGCGGTCGCCCGGAAGTAATGCAAAAGCTCACCGGAGTACTCAAAGAAAAATATCCCACACTAAATCTGGTGGCATATCACGATGGTTATTTTAAACCAGACGAAGAAGACGCACTTGTAGCCTCAATTGCCGAACACAAACCAGGACTGGTACTAATTGCTCTGGGCGTGCCAAGACAAGAATTTTTTATCAATAAACATCGCCAGATCTTTGGTCAGGCAGTACTTATTGGTGTAGGTGGTAGCTTTGATGTCTGGACTGGCTTTGTCCAGCGCGCCCCAAAGAGCTATCAGGACATGCATCTAGAATGGCTCTATCGCCTGCAAAAAGAACCCTGGCGCTTTAGTCGCATGGCTACAACCTTACCAGCCTTTGCATTGCTGGCGATGAGCGAAAGTCTCACTGGTGGAGGTAAGCCCACTATCCAGATTGAGGCACTCAAGGAGCACAGTCACTGATGCTTTTTGGCAACCTCTTTTTAGAGCATAAATCAAAAGAGGAGCGCAACTTTACAGTTAAAAATCTGGACTTGCGCAATCTAGCCCATCTTGGCGACGCCGTATTTGACCTTTACCAGCGTGAGCGTCAGCTTTTGGATGCTGTCACAGTCAATAGCATGCACAAAAAAGTAGTAAATCGGGTCAACTCCAAAGAGCAAGCCAGGCTTTTGCATATCCTCAGACCACAGTTAACTGAGGAGGAGAGTGATATCGTCAGACGCGCTCGCAACCTCAAAACAGCTGGCTTTAGAAAAAACGTAGAACAATCAACACTAAGACAGGCCACTGCCTTTGAAGCACTGGTGGGTTATCTCTATTTGACTGATGAGACAAGACTGCAAAGCGTTTTGAATATGACCGAAAGCGATCTTCATACATCTGATCAAAGCGATGATTTAGAAACCAAAACTTAACGATTTATTGTGACTATCAAAATAACATAACGGATCCGGCACTAATTCTTAAGGTTAACTTGTAATGCCGCTAAGCCCGGATATCAGGTGTTAACTTAGCCCATAGAGGCGGCAACGGTGTAGCCACCAACAGGGCTTAAAAAATGTCAGTGCAAAACGAAGAAATTTACCGTACATTGCTGCTTAACTCAGCCGATGGCGTCATTGTCACTGATATAGCTGGTGTAATAACCACGACCAACCCATCATTTGCGCGTCTGGTCGGGAGCCGAAATCGAAGAAATTGTGGGCAGTAGTATCGGCTCCTTTGTTGATTCGCACTGGCAAGAAGACGAAAATATGCCAGGTAACGCAGACAGCGTAAACCATGGTCACGGCACAGAAGAAGAGCAGACCAAAACTGTCACAGTTTTGTCCAAAAGCGGCGCTGAATTTGTCATGCCAGCGGCTCATTTCCCACTCTATCAAGATGCTGATAAGCAAGTACTGGCTGGGCATCTCACTATTGTGTATGTGATTCAAGCCAATTCGCTGCAGCAGGCTCAAACAGAGTTTGTCAGCACAGTGTCCCATGAATTGCGCACGCCATTGACTAGTATCAAAGGCTTTGCAGACACAATACTGAGAGCCGGCGAAAGACTGGATGTATCGCAGCAAAGACGTTATGTCGGCATCATCAAAGACCAGGCCGATAGATTGACCAGACTGGTAGAAGACCTGCTGGCTGTATCGCGCCTTGAGTCCAAGAAGCTGCAGCTGACTATCCGCGCTATCGATATCAGAGAGGCCATCGAGCGCGTCCAACAAAACCTGGCTGACAAAGCAAAAAAACACAATGTCGTAGTCCAAGTACCTAATGGTCTTACTCCAGTCTGGGCCGATGCCGATCGCCTTGAGCAAATCCTCACCAACCTGATTGATAACGCTATTAAGTATTCGATGCCAGGCAAAACAGTTACTATCACGGCCAAAGACATACAATCCAGCCCCGAAATGGTGGAATTTGCCATCGCCGATCAGGGTGTTGGTATACCAGAAGAGCACCTGCCTCAGGTCTTTAGCAAATTTGGCAGACTGGACAATCCACTGGTCAGACAAACCGAAGGCACCGGACTGGGTCTTTATATAACTCGCTCTCTTGTACTTGCTCTTGGTGGTCAAATCACAGTGGAAAGCATCCCCGGCGGTACCACTTTTACAGTCAGACTACCGGCGGCAACACCAGAGCAGCAGGCCGCTAGAGGCAGGGGCTAGTGTTATTACCTACTCCTGTAATCCTGATTATCAATGAGCCTATTAAGGCTGCAGAATTTGCCGCGGTGCTTGAAAAGACAGGCAGCAAAGTACATGCGGTCACTTCGTTTGAAGAAGCCAACGAAATATTGTCCTTCCTCCACCCGGATATAATCATCCTGCCGCACCAGCTCGATGGAGCTGAAGGCGGAGACGGCAGGCTCTATTGCCAGCAAGTCAGAGCCACTCTAGCGCCACCACGGCCGGTGCTTGTACTTTTGCATACATCTACCGATGTGACTGAGCGCATCAATGCCTTTAGATACGGAGCCGACGACGTCCTCGGAGACCCTATCGACAAAAATGAGCTGGCTATCCGCGTCCTCGCTCACTTGCGTAGACGGCAGGAAGAATTTAGCCATCAGCTCACCCAGTTGCCTGGTCCCAATTTGATCAGACGTATGCTCGATCAATGTCTCTACTCTGATAGACACTGGGCAGCACTCTCAATAGATTTAAACAAAATACGCGTCTATAACGAGACTTATGGTGACCTCGCTGGTGACCAGCTAATTAAAGCTCTGGCAGCCATCCTGGTCGATATTGCCGATGAGACCGAATTTGTCGGTCACATCGAAGCGGATGATTTTTTGATGGTGACAAGACCAGAAGTAGCAGAGCGCCGCGCTGAGCTAATTTGCCAGCAGTTTGATAGTATCAGCACCCGCTTTTATCCTAAAGGAGACATCGACAGAGGTTATTTGATCTCGGCTGGCAGAGGCGGCGTCAGACGCAGAGTGCCGCTAATCTCCATCGCTATTGGTATCGTCGCCAGTACCAGTCGTAAATTTCAATCTTATGTAGATGTTTTGACTACAGCCAGAGATTACCGCTATCTAGCCAAACAAAAGACAGGGAGCTTTTGGGTCTCCGATAGAGGCACCACAGAGTTGGCCGTTGTCTCTGACCATATCGAAGGCATAGTAGAGCATCTAGAAGGCGGCGAACGTGTTTCTCGCATCCTTGTAGTCGAGCCGGATGGCGCCATGGCTTGTCTTTTGCAGGAGACCCTGGCACTGGAGGGCTATACCGTCCAGGTGACAAACTCTGCCGATGACGCCCTGGAATTAGCGCGCTTTGAGCCACCAGATTTGATTTTGTTGGAGAGCAATCTGACCGGTCGCAAACTCGATGGTTGGAAGCTCTGCCGCGCCCTTAAATCAGACGAAGAACTTTGCAAAATCTGGATTGTGATGGCCACATCACATCCTAACGAATCTCTGGCATTGGAAGCCGGAGCAGACCTTTATCTGCCCAAACCATTTGATATGCCATCACTCTTAAACGAAGTCAGCCTGCTTTTACGCTCACGCTTTTAGCGGCTAGCAGCCCGAGCGTTTTGCACCTGGGCAATAATCCAGCTAGCTGCTTCGACAATAGAAGGGGCTAAGTGATCTGGCTTAACTGGCCACTGATAGGTGCCGGCCAGGACTTCATTGCCATAGCCAGTTTGCACCAGAATGCCTTTGGCCGCGCAATTATGCGCCAGCTCTACGTCAGTAGCTTTATCCCCGACGACAAATGACAGAGCAGAGTCGAGATCATCGTGGTCTTTGTAAATAGCATCCACTAGACCGGGCAAAGGCTTACGACAATTGCATGCAATATTGTAAGGAGCAACGGTGCCACCTTCTTCCTGGCTCAAATGCGGACAATAATAAATGCCGTCTAATTTTGCCCCGTGACTGGCCAGTAGCTCAGTCAGTCTCTGATTGAGAGCCTTGATGTGGTCTTCGGTATAGTACCCGCGAGCAGCACCAGTCTGATTGGTGGTCAAATAGCAAGCAATGCCCTGCTCATTTAAAAGACGCACAGCCTCTCCAGCACCAGCAATCAAATTGAGATTTTTGAGGTCGCGGATATAACCGGCCTCGATATTGAGAGTACCGTCTCGGTCCAAAAACACTACCGCACGCAAAGTCATATACAACACCACCAGGAGTTACCACGGATACACCTATTGGTATGCTACCCATACAGCTCAGGCTATCCATTGAAGAGAAATATTACTATCTTCGCGCAGTGAATATGTTACGATTGGTTGTAGTTGTTTCTTTTAAATTTGAACATGAGATTACAAGACGAAAACGCTTCATTTAGAATAAACCAGGCTGGCTTGCAAAAGTTTTTAGGCGACCTGGAATGCGAAATCATGGAACTGGTCTGGAAGCTAGCAGCCCCAACCACCACCGTAAGAGAAGTCTTTGACGCTCTTAAGGTCAAGCGTGAAATCGCTTACACAACAGTGATGACCACAATGGTGCGACTCTCCGAAAAGGAGCTGCTCAATATTGTGGATAAAGCCGGTCTGGCCAATGTGTATGTGCCGAAGTTTAATCGCGAAGAATTTATTACCGAAGCGGTAAAGCAAATACTCAAGAGTCTCAGTGATGAATATCCGAGAGAAACCTTGACCTACTTTGAAGCCAATCAAGCTAAGCTCACTCGCAAAGTCAGTAAACGCCGCTAAGACTAGTACAAAAAATTGCAAACCCGCTCCAGAGTCCTGGGGCGGGTTTTTAGCACGTGGGTAGATAGGAGCTAAGGCTAATTGCTAGCAAAGCAAAAGGGAGGCTTGGAGCCTCCCTTTTACGATTACCTAAGTCGTCAGACTTATTATTCGTTGTCTGGAATTGGTGCACCTTCTGGCAGAGTCGGTGAGGTCTTTTGGTGACGCTCAGAACGACCTGAAGTGTGGTGACGTTCGTCGAGAACTGTTGGTTCGACCTGGAACATGTTCAGGTCACGAGGTCCTTCCACACGACCGATTTCTTCGGGCAACTTGAGTTGACCAGGAGTACCGGGGAGGATGATCTCGGGTCTGACTGAGACTACGAGTTCGCTTTCGTTTTTGTTGAAAGCTTTGGAGCGGTAAAGTGCACCGAGAACGGGGATTTCACCGAGCATTGGAAGCTTTGTGATTTCACGACCATTGTTGGAGCTGACCAGACCACAGAGGAAAAGCTCTTGACCAGGCTTGAGTTCGACGATTGTCTGGCTCTTTCTGGTGGTGAAGCCGGGTATCTGTTGTTGGGTACCGGGTCCAAGTGAGAAGGCGAGTGCTGCGGACAAAATACGCTCTTCTGGAGATACTTCCAGGTTGATTGTGCCGTTCTCTTGCAGTACGGGGATCATATTGATACGCATACCGAAAGGTTCGAATGTCACAGAGTTAAGAGCTGTACCAGCGGTAGCAACCTGTTGGATGATTGGGATTTCTCCACCAGCCAAGAATGAAGCGCGCTCTCCAGAGATAGTTACCAGTGTAGGCTCAGCCAGTACACGGGCTCTACGGTTGGAAATGATGCCCTGGATTGTCGGGTTAACCGAGAATTGAGGACCAGATCCGTTGAAGTTTTGTCTACCAAAGTTGGAGAGACCAGTAAACATGTTGATCAGACCGCCAGGAGTGATACTGGCACCACCGGGGGTACCAAGCAATACTGCCTGCTGCAAGAGAGTGGCAGGAGCGTTGAGCAACAGTGGTTGACCAAAGCCTCTAACACCGTTGGGGCTGACAAAGGATACTGTCTGCATCGATGGTGTGCTGGGCGACAAGCCGATGATGGCTTGTGAAGAACCGATAGTGACAGGAATACCACCAGTACCACCAGCCGTTTGATTGGTCAGAGCCTGGAGGAATCGTGCACCGCCGTATGCCGAGAAGGCGTTACCAGCAGCGTTGCCGCCAAAACCGCCGACGCCAAAGGCGTAACCATTACCCGAAACACCAAAACCTAGTTGGGTACCGAGTTCTCTAGCAGCCGCTGTGTTCATTTCCATGAAGGAAACATGCAAGGCAATTAGAGGCACTTTGCGTACTTTGACTAGTGATGTAACACGACCACCATCAGAGAGCATTACTTGCGCTTTGCCAATGTTGTTGGGGATGTTGCCAAAGAATGTATATCTGTCAACTGAGTTGAGCTGAGCGAGCTGACCCGACGAACCGCCGCCGCCACCAGCACCACCAGTAGTACCGGATTCACCAATTTTGGCAGCGATGATGCGGCTATTGGCGACCTGGATATTCATACCTCTGTCGTCCATAAAGACGTTAGAAGCAGCGAAGGCTCTGATGATTGACTCTGGGTGATCAACGTCTCCAGTGAGGAGTACGCGGTCAGAGCCACCAACGTTGTAGGCTTTGACGATAATCCGGGGATCGATCTCACGCAATGTCGCTTGCAATTGAGAATAATCTTTGGAAACTCTGAGGTCGACGCTGATTGAATTGCCTGCATCGTCCCACAGGAGCATTGTGCAGGTACCGGGGCTCTTGCCCAGAAGTACCATCTGGTTTTCCGAGACAACTACAGGCTCGGCGATACCAGGATCACTGATTGATGTACGTACAATTTTATTTTTGAATTTGAAAGTTCTCGATTGAGATACTTTCAAATCGATAGCGTTTGTTGTCTTGAACTCTTCAAATTCGACAACGCCGTTAACAACGGGCGGTATCGGTTGCGAGGTCACATAAGCGCGCTGATCAGCAGCGGCTTGAGCAATCAATTGATTGGGCTCAAAATCGCCTTTGGGGGCAGCTACTACAGGCAACAATCCAGCCTGACCAGCCACCGCTAATAAACTCAAAGCTAAGCTCAACTTGGGCTTATTCATTCCACTCTCCCTCTATGAACTCCCGATTTGTATCCCTACACATCTGCCTACTGGGAGCATTCATGGTAATGCCGGTACGAGACCGACCAGTACAGAAGCTTAACACGACTGACCTAACTATGCACGAAACTTTTTTCACAGCCGCAACACAATCAACACTGACTTAACACTTATCCGGCGTCATCAGTAAGAAGCCCACAGGAGTGCCGTCTCCAGCCATGCAAAGAAGTGACCAAAACATCCCCATGGCAACCATATGTGGTGCACGATCATGCGTAGTACAGATGTATGTCAAGACGATCTCATAGTAGATCTGAAAAGGGATTAATCAAAAACATGGCACAAAAAAAGGAGCTGCTGTTGCAGCCCCTTTTTTGTTTTAGCTATCGCTACCAGTCGATTACTCGTTGTCTGGAATTGGCGCGCCTTCAGGCAAGGTCGGAGATGTCTTTTGCTTACGCTCAGACCGACCCGAGCTGTAGTAGCGCTCGTCCATTACTGTAGGTTCGACGGCAAACATGTTTAGGTCACGAGGTCCTTCCACACGACCGATTTCTTCAGGCAACTTAAGTTGTCCAGGAGTACCGGGGAGGATGATCTCGGGTCTAATTGATACCACTAGTTCGCTTTCGTTTTTGTTGAAAGCTTTGGAGCGGTACAGAGCACCAAGTACAGGCACTTCACCGAGGATAGGCATCTTGGTGATTTCTCGACCAACGTTAGCTGATACCAATCCTGAGATGTATAGCTCTTGACCGGGCTTGAGTTCGACGATTGTCTGGGTCTTACGAGTTGTAAAACCAGGTACTCGTCCAAATGAACCGATTGTTGTCAAAGATAATTCGTTGGCAATCAATCTTTCTTCAGGTGAAACTTCAATATTGATTGTGCCGTTCTCTTGCAAGATCGGGATCATATTGATGCGCATACCGAAGGGCTCAAACACGATTGATTGTTGAGCAGCACCAGCAGCAGCTACCGCTTGTTGGATTGGGATCTCACCACCAGCGAGGAAGGAAGCCCTCTCACCAGAAAGTGTAACCAGTGTCGGCTCAGCCAGTACTCTGGCGCGGCGGGCACCGATAATACCCTGGATAGTGGGGTTAACAGATAAGTGCTGCTGACCGCCACCAAGGTTGGTGATACCAGTAGCAATGTTACCCAACGTGGTTGAGTCAAAAGTTACACCACCAGGAGAGCCGAGCAGGTTGGCTTGTGAGAGCAAAGCTGTCGGAGCATAAGTGATGTTTTGACCAATCGATGTCACACCGTTGGTGGAGAAGAAGGTCACAGGCTGTAAGCCAGCACCCAAGTTGTTGGTGGGGATCTGAGTACCTGGCGCAGCTGGAGAGATGAAACTGCCAGAGTTGTTGGTGTAAGTCAACAGACCAGCTGGTGATCCAGGAGATTGTTGACGGAAGCCAGGAGCAGACAAGAAGGGAACGTTGGAGCCAGATGGAGTGGGGTTAGCACTACCGCCAACACCGAAGGAGAAGGAATTGCTAGCAAAACCGAAACCGGCGTTGATGGCCAACTCGCGAGCGGCCGAAGTATTCATCTCAAGGAAGGTAACGTGCAAGACGATCAAAGGCACTTTACGTACTTTGACGAGACTTGTAACGCGACCACCGTCGGAGACCATTACCTGGGCTTTGCCGATGTTGCTGGGAATGTTACCGAAGAATGTGTACTTATCTACAGAACCGATCGACGAAAGTTGTCCGGTCTGTCCACCACCAGCAGCGGTACCACCTTGCTCACCGATACGTCCTGCGACGATGCGGCTGTTAGCAACTTGGATATTCATGCCTCTGTCATCCATAAAGACGTTAGAAGCAGCGAAAGCTTTGATGATTGACTCAGGGTGATCAACGTCGCCGGTCAAGAGCACACGGTCAGAGCCACCGACAGAGAATGTCTTAACAATTACGCGAGGGTCGATTTCACGCAATGTGGCTTGAAGTTGTGAATAGTCACGGCTGACACGGAGGTCGAGGGCTACTGAGTTACCAGCATCATCCCAAAGCACCATAGTAGTGGTACCAGGGGCTTTGCCCAGGAGGACCAGTTGGTTTTCGGAGACAACTACAGGCTCGGCGATACCAGGATCAGAGATCGAGGTACGGACGATTTTGTTTTTAAGTTTGAATGTACGTGATTGCGAGACTTTGAGGTCAAGGATGTTTGTTACCTTGTACTCTTCAAAATCAAGAGTACCGGTCACTACTGGCGGTATCGGCTGTGTGGTCAAAGTAGAATGATCTGCTTGAGCAATCACATGATCTGGTGCCAGTTGAGCAACCAGTTGTTTGGAAGACGCTGTTGTGAGAGCGCTTGAAGGCAACGCGGCCATTTGTCTGGCGGGCTGCACACTCTCTCTTGCTGCAACTGCTGGAGCTTGCATCACATCCACCGATGGAGCCGATGCTCCGATTGGCATAGCTGCTACTTCATCGAGCGGCAGTGTTGGGTGGATAGTAAGAGCAGCAGCTGGTGCTACTCCGGCATCCTTGCCCTTAAGAAAGAGCATGGCGTGTGCCGAATCTATAGTATCTACTTGTTGTGCAGCAGGCTTTGCTGCTTTTGCAACTGTCTTTGTCGCACTGACTCTCTGAGCTGCTTTAGACACGCCTGCTCCTGCCGAGCTAGGCGAGCCTGACATGCGCTGCCAGATCGCTCCTTGCGGCGCGGACTGTGCCGAGAGCATACTAGCTTGTAGAGCCACCGATAGGCTCAGAGCTAGGCTCAACTGGGGCTTATTCATTCCACTCTCCCTCTATGAACTCCCGACCCGTTTTCCAGATTTCTGACACTGGGAGCACTCATGGTAATGCCGGTACAGGACCGACCAGTACAGAAGCTTAACACGACTGCCCACTCTATGCACGAATCTTTTTTCACAGGCTCAACACATTCAACACTGACTTAACACTTGCCACTCGACATCCGGCATAAGCCCACACAGCTGGGCATTTGGGCGTTTGACAAAAGTGAAGTTTTAACTGGTTGACAACCAGATGTGGTGCACGATCATCAGTAGTAAGGATGCATGTCAAGAAAGCGCCTGGGCGGATCAGATATAGCCAGGGAGCATAAAGGACTACCCTTGGCACCACCGGCGGGGACATGATTTTCTACTAATTTTTGTGAAAATTACTGGCCGCAACGTTCAAACACTTATCAGACGGGCAGCCTCTCTTGACAATAAAGTGGCGAGCATTTTTGCTAATCCTCTTAATATGCAATTTGTCACCAATGACCGGGCGGCTGCCAAGAAGGAGATTGCTTCTACTATGGGCAATCCTTTAATAAGTGGTATATTCATTACAAAGTTTAGAAGGTGTGGTTTTGCACCGGCGCGACGATAGATATTTCAAGCTAGGCAGGAAGGACAATAGACGTGGATAACTCTTCTGAGCAGGAGAAGGTTCTTGTAGTAGACGATGAGGCTTCTATTCGCCGCATCTTAGAGACTCGACTCAAACTGGCCGGCTACAACGTAGCAACCGCTGCCGATGGGCAAGAGGCGTTGGAGCAATTCAACACCTTCCAACCCGATCTGGTAATTCTGGACGTGATGCTGCCCAAGATGGACGGCTACGAGGTCTGTCGTGAGATTCGCAAGACATCTGACACGCCAATAATCATGTTGACAGCTGTAGCAGACGTCTCAAATCGTATCCAGGGTCTAGAGATAGGTGCCGACGACTACGTTGTCAAACCCTTTAGTCCCTCTGAGCTAGAGGCACGTATCAAAGCTGTATTGCGCCGCACCGTCGAAAGACATCAAGAAGTCGGCCAATCAAAAAGTTCGAATGTGATCACAATCGGCAACTTAAAAATCGATTTAAATAAAAGACAGGTCACTCGCAAAAACGAGCGTATCCGTTTGACCGGTATGGAATTCAGCTTGCTTGAACTCCTGGTTACAAACAGTGGCAAGCCTTATAGCCGTGGCGAAATTCTCCAGCAAGTATGGGCCTATCCGCCAGATCATCGCATTGACACCAGAGTGGTAGATGTACACATCAGCCGCCTCAGATCAAAACTGGAAGAAGATTCATCAAACCCAGATTTGATTCTCACCGCCCGCGGTATCGGTTACATGTTTCAAAAAATAAATTAAGCGATACTCAATAATGACTAACTAAAAGGACCCTGTCACCAGGGTCCTTTTAATTTACTTAGCTACTGCCGGTCTTATGTACCGGACTTCCAGCTATTCATGTATTCAGTCATGTCGGTTGTGAGTGTATCGATTTTGACACCCATCGACTTGAGCTTGAGGGCTGCGATTTCTTGATCTACAGCTTGAGGCAAGGTGTGGACTTGATTGCTCAGTTTACCTTTGTTTTTAACCAAGTACTCAAGAGCCAGTGCCTGGTTGGCAAAGCTCATATCCATAACAGAGGCAGGGTGGCCTTCTGCGCAGGAGAGATTGACCAGACGTCCCTGTGCCAATACATAGATACGATTGCCGCTCTTCAGTTCAAACTCTTCCATCAGAGGTCTGACTTCGCGTTTGCTCTTGGCCATTTTTTCTAGTGCAGTGAGATTGAGCTCCAGGTCAAAGTGACCGGAGTTACAGATAATAGCGCCGTCTCTCATGTGCTCAAAGTGAGGACCGTCGATGACGTGCTTGTTACCGGTGACAGTGATAAAGATGTCACCAAGAGTAGCGGCTTCAGCGATTGGCATCACTCTAAAGCCATCCATTACAGCTTCGATAGCTTTGATTGGTTCTACTTCGGTAACGATGACATTAGCACCAAGGCCTCTGGCTCTCATCGCAGCACCCTTACCGCACCAGCCATAGCCCAATACGACTACGGTGCGTCCAGCGACCAATCTGTTGGTAGCGCGGATGATACCATCGAGAGTGGACTGGCCAGTACCATAACGATTATCAAACATATGTTTAGTTTGAGCATCATTGACTGCTATAGCAGGGAATTTGAGGGCGTTGTCACGCTCCATAGCTCTCAAGCGAGTGATACCAGTAGTGGTTTCTTCGGTACTACCAAAGATCTCGTTAGCTTGACCGGGACGTTCTTGCAAAAGAGTCGCAACCAGATCTGAGCCATCATCGATGATCAAATGTGGTTTGTGATCGAGAGCGATATTGATGTGTTTGTGATAGGTGGGGATGTCTTCACCTTTGATAGCAAAAACTTTGAGTCCATGGTCTTTGACTAGAGAGGCAGCAACATCGTCCTGAGTGGAGAGTGGATTGCTGGCAATCAATACGCAATCAGCTCCGCCAGCGGCAAAGGCAGTGGCGAGATTGGCGGTTTCACTGGTGACGTGAGCGCAGACTGAGACTCTCAGCCCTTTAAACGGTTGCTCTTTGGCAAAACGCTCAGAAATCATCTTGAGCACTGGCATATCGCCGGCAGCCCATTCGATGCGTTGTTTACCCAGGCCAGCTAGCCCGATGTCTTTTATCTCAGATGCCATAGCAGTCTTATTACTCACCTCAAAACCCCCTGAAGTCCCATTTAGGATGCAACTGCTCGATGTTACCATCGCTTTGAGCTTGAGCCTCCATCCTTAGCCTTTATTGAGCCTTTTAGAAAACCGCCAAATTACTTATTGTTTGGCAATTTTTATTTTGCCTGCAGCAGGCATGGGACTACTACCACCCAGCGCTTGACAACAACCCCTATGGTTCATTAATATCAATTTCGCAACATTACAAGGGGGAATCTTAAGTCTTTGACATTTAGTCACAGACTAAAGGAAGCACGCTTAATTTACTGTTTCCAAGGGAACATCTAATATAGGTACAACGACTGCCTGAGCATCTCAGGACAATTTCAGGGCAACATTATGGGTATCTCGCAAAAATTACAGAGCATTTTTAAAGCACTGATATTGAGCGTATACACCGTCTCGATTATTAGCCCTGCGCAAGCGATGGTACTAACAGGGCGCCTCGAAGAAAATCACGAACACACTCAGGCTGACACCACCCCTAGTGCCACTCCGACATTTCAACAGGCTCCAGCCACTAGCGCTGCCATGCCCAAACCCGGCGCATCCACTTTAAATCCAAACACCTTTCCAGCCACTTATCAGGGCACATGGAGCTGCGAGACCACAATCACTGAGTCCACAATTGTCACAGTCATGCCGGGTACTGTAGTGCGCTCAGACATCGCTTTTTATCCTCTGGGCGATGGTCGCATCCAGGCCAGATTTAGCCAGCCTGGATGGGTCGACAATCAAACTATGGCAGTCACTTTTAATGGCACTGAGGCCAAAGCGGACCGCACCTCTTATTACTTTGGCGAAAATTCGCAGGGTCAGTGGGCTGCTCGCACCCGCGATCAATTTAGACAGGACGGACCGACTGTAATCACTGCTAAAAGTTATGTCGACCAATATATGGACGGACAATATCTGGGACGCTATCGCAGTGTGTCGGTACTGCGAAAGATAGGTGGAGCAGAGAGCGTAGCGGCTCGCTGATATCCACCTATATAGGTCCGCCGTTAAAAAGCAAAAGGGAGGAGCCATGCCCCTCCCTTTTTATCAGTCTACGTGCTGGTTACTTAGCGCAGGCCATTTCTTTTTTTGCAGCTGCACGGTTTTGAGCAAACGACTTAGGACCTCTAAAGACCGCTTGACGACCAAGCAGATGCTCGATACGCAAAAGCTGGTTGTACTTGGCGGTACGCTCGGAGCGGCAAGGTGCGCCGGTCTTAATTTGACCAGTGCCAAGCGCTACAGCCAGGTCAGCAATCACGGCGTCTTCGGTCTCGCCAGAGCGGTGAGAGAGGATACTGCCATAACCGCTCTCGCGGGCCATATTTACAGCGTCGATGGTTTCGGTCAATGTACCAATTTGATTTGGCTTGATCAAAATTGCGTTGCCGACACCAAGTTCGATACCACGCTCAAATCTCTTTGTATTGGTAACGAATAGATCATCGCCTACCAACTGACATTTTTTGCCTATAGTATCGGTCAGCTCTTTCCAGCCATCCCAGTCATCTTCGGCCAGACCGTCTTCGATGCTGATAATCGGATAAGTAGACACCAACTTCTCATACACTTTGACCATTTCATGACTGGTTAAAGATCTATTTTCGGTAGCGAGATTATATTTACCAGACTCAAAAAATTCTGTGCTGGCCGGATCGAGTGCGATGGCAATTTGTGATCCTGCTTTAAAACCAGACTTCTCAATAGCTTCAACAATGAGTTCCAGAGCAGCTTCGTTTGTTTTGAGTGAAGGAGCAAATCCACCTTCGTCACCAACCCCGGTGCTAAGTCCTTTTTTGTGTAGCACTGCCTTTAGTGCCTGATAAATTTCAGCACCCCATCTCAGACACTCACCAAAAGACTCGGCGCCGACTGGCACGATCATAAATTCCTGGAAGTCCACACCATCTTGCGCGTGTTTGCCACCATTAATGATATTCATCATTGGCACCGGCAATATATTGGCGGAGACACCGCCGACATATCGAAACAGCGGCAACTGCACTGCTTCTGCGGCTGCCTTTGCAACTGCAAGACTGACGCCGAGGGTGGCATTGGCACCAAGCTTGGATTTATTATCAGTACCATCGAGTTCTAAAAGAGCCTGGTCAATCGCTGTTTGATCTACAGCATCCATACCAATTAAATTCTCTGCGATCACTTCATGTATATTTTCGATAGCTTTGAGCACGCCTTTGCCGCCATAGCGCTTCTTATCGCCATCACGCATCTCAACAGCTTCGAAACTACCGGTGGAGGCACCAGATGGCACCGCTGCTCTGCCCATGGCACCACTGGTGAGGGCAACTGTTACCTCAACAGTCGGATTCCCGCGTGAATCCAGGATTTCAATTGCTGATACTTCTTCGATAAAGCTCATGGATTTTTACTCCTCAAATTTTGTTTTAACTTGCTCGTGCTAACCATTTTTACTTAAACCGCTCAGCATGCCACTTTGGAGAGTTTTCTCCGGAGACAAGATCGACGAGCGTCCGATTTATCAAAGAAACTTTCTCTGATTTTCGAAATTCTTTGCTGCGATTTACATTTGTTCAAGTATAATCCTTTCACTGGATTTCAAATTTAGATGCACCTGTAAAGATCATTATTCAAAAAGACAATTCTGATCTTTGGCACGCAGTATCTAACTAAATCATCTAATTGACGATAGCAAACGTTCTTATAAAAGAACCTAGAAAGTGGCGGACAAATATGGGCAACCTGCATGGTGGAAGCTTCCAGGCAATCCAGGAATATTTCCAGCAGAAAGAGTGCCGTTTCTGTTCTCACGCATTTAAGGCTGACGGTATACAACTATTAAGGGAAGAGCCCGGCGTCCTCGTCGTGCGAGTCACTTGCAGTAATTGTAACCACCCACTGGGCGTAGCCATAGTTGGCACAACACCCAAGGCAACCAAAGCGCCAAGCCCTCATCCCAGGGACTGGACAAAACGTGATCGTGACAGACTGGTGGGCTTAGCGCCCATTACTTACGATGATGTGCTCAATGCCCATCAGTTCTTCAAGAGCCTGGATACAAACTGGACCAGCTTTTTGCCAAAAGTGGGCAAAGCCGGCTAGTCATTAGCTATTAATCCCTAACCTCCTAAGGTCTAAAGACAGTAAAACAACCCGGGTAGCTATCTACCCGGGTTGTTTTGCGTGGCGCCAATTGCAGCAAAAGAGTAAGATCTAGGCATGTTCGACACAGAGACACGCCTGGCTGAGAGATTTAACAAGTCTAAGCCCGATATTACAGTTGGCTGGTATTTCCCCAATACCTACCAAATCGGCATGTCCGGACTTGGCTATCAGCTGGTCTGGTGGCTCTTTGAACAGGATCCCGGGGTAGAGGTCAAGCGCGGCTTTACAGACATCGAGGAGCCAGGCTTAGTTAAACCGGATCTAATGGGATTTACTGTCTCCTGGGAACTGGACTTTATCAATATCATTGAGCTACTGGTCAAAAAAGATATTGCACCCTTAAGCGTCAACCGCCAAGACGGCGATCCTTTGATCTTTGGAGGAGGACCTGTACTCACTGCCAATCCCGAACCCTTTGCCGATATGTTTGACGTCATTTTGCTGGGAGACGCGGAGACTAGTGTGCCATCACTGGTGGAGGCATACAGACAGGCAACAAAGGGCACTGAGCAACCGATAAATAGAGATGAGATACTTTATCAGCTATCTCAAGTACCGGGACTATATGTACCCAGTCTCTATCACGTGGAATATCATCAAAGTGGTCCTATCCAATCAGTCAAACCGATACGGGATGGCGTACCAGAGCAGATCCACAAGAAGGCATTTAAAGCTCCGGATGGCTATGCCACCCATACACAAATCCTCAGTAGTGCCACCGCCTGGAGTGACACATTTTTAATCGAGGTAGTGAGATCTTGCCCACAAGAGTGTCGATTTTGTCTCGCCAGTTATTTGACAAGACCGTTTCGTGCCACCAGTGTAGATACCATGATAGAGCGTATAGATACGGCTCTTAAATATACAAAACGCGTAGGACTGCTGGGTCCATCAGTGACAGAGCATCCCGTTTTTGAAGAATTAGCCAGACGTTTGCAAGAGCGTCCAGAAATAGAACTTACAATCGCATCGGTGCGCGCAGATACTCTCAACGAATACACTTTGAGTACACTAAAAAATCTGGGACAGAAGTCAGTCACCATAGCAATAGAATCAGGCTCTGAAAAACTGCGGCAGATAATGAAAAAAAATCTGACCCAGGAAGAAATATATAAAGCCGTGGAGTTAATTGATAAGGCCGGTCTGGAGGGTGTCAAGTTTTACGGCATCGCTGGCTTGCCCTACGAGGAGCAAGCAGATCTTGATGCCACTATAGACCTGCTTAAAACTCTCAAAAAAAATCACAAGCGACTGCGTTTTGTTTTTGGCGTCTCATCGTTTGTGCCAAAAGCCCAGACGCCTTTTCAATGGCATGGCAGAGATCGCAAAAGCGGCAATAAACTAGAATACCTGCGCAAAAATCTGACCAAAATCGGCATCGCCGTAAGACCCGAGTCACATAACTGGAGTGATATCCAGGCTGTAATTAGCCGCGGGGACAGGCGCCTCAGTACGATTTTTATGGAAGTGGCGGCGGATGGTCACAATCTGGGCGCCTGGAAAAGAGCCCTGCGCAAACGCCAGGACGACATCCCCGATCTTGACTACTACGCTTTTAGAGAAATCCCTCTTGACGAAGTCTTGCCCTGGGAGCATCTCACCGATATTAACAAAACCACTTATCTACAAAAGCACCAGGGTGAAGCGGCCACGCTTGCTCAGTAAAAATTTAAACAAGCCACTCGATTTGACCGGCTAGACTAAATATAGCGCCGAGAGCAACTCGGTATATAGAGCGACTGAGGTGATTTTTATGAGCGAACTGCCCAAATTGGACGAGCAGCTAAAGGCACATATCACGACTCTAGCTCAACCAATTAAAGATGATCTGTTGTCAGGCGCAGCCGAAATTGCCCTGAGAGCAATTACAGTCTTTCAATCAGCGCTCACCCTTTTACCAGACAGCAAAAAAAATGATGCGCCGCTACTCAAGTCAATTTTGACCTATACAGCCAGCGCCCTTATCGAAGTGCAGCCGGCTATGGCCACACTCTTCCACCTGGGCAACGATGTCCTCAACGCCATCGACGATGCCAGCACAGTCAAAGAAATTGAAGAGAAGACCAACAACACCCTGACCCGTTTTGAACAAATGCTCTGCGACAGTGTTGCCACCATCGCAGAGCTCGCCTATGAGCTGATTGAGCCAGGCGAACTGATTTTTGCTTACAGCTTTAGCTCAACGGTAGTGAGTTGTCTGCTCAACGCCAGAGCACGCGGACGATTTTTTAGAGTGGTCTGCACCGAGGCTCGCCCCTCAATGGAAGGTCGCAAACTAGCAAGTCGCCTAGCCAGTGGCGGCATTGAAGTAATTCATACCTTTGATAATGCAATGGGACTGGTCCTGGGCAATTGCAGCGCTGCTTTTATGGGCTGCGATTGTATTGCTAGACCCGGCGTAGTAAATAAAGTCGGCTCATGGATGCTAGCAGTGGCTTGCCGCGAGCTCAAAGTACCGCTTTATGCTCTATCTGGCACCGAAAAATTTGTCTCAGATGAACGCCTGTTTGAATTTGAAAAACATGAAAGACCAGCAGCAGAAGTCTGGGACAGTGCACCAAAAGGCGTTGCCCTGCTCAATCATCAATTTGACCTGGTGCCCTTTGACCTATTGAGCGGTCTTGTCACAGAGCAAGGCATCCTTAAAGAGTCGGATCTTGAGCCCTATCTATCGCGCTCGCAAAACGTCAATAGTGCCCTCAAATTAGAAGCAGCAAGCTGCTAGTTGGTGGCTTGCCACCATGCCAAGCACTGGACTCTCATTTGCGCAATTGGGTTGCGTGACAAAAATCAGGCCAATTTCTCACACGAAGGGATGGTCAAAGCCGACCATCCCCTCAAAAGCATCAAATCGTCCTGGCTATTGACTCTTTTTTAGATTATGGATAAAGTCCGCGCAGGCGGCGAGCTTCAACGATACGAGCGACAGCAATAGACATGGCCGCCATACGCAGAGATGTCTTTTGCTCCTTAGACTGCTCAAACACTCTGGTGCAGACGTTATTAACCAGTCCTTCCAGACGCTGATAGACTTCTTCTTCTGTCCAGAGCAAGCGCATTAAGCCCTGCACCCATTCAAAATAGCCTACAGTAACACCGGCAGCATTGGCCAGGATATCGGGCACGACCACGACACCTTTGCTATCCAGTACATCATCTGCATTGGGAGTAGTGGGGCTATTGGCGCCTTCTACTACGACTTTGCATTTAAGTCTATCAGCATTGCCGGCATGCAATTGATTTGATACCGCGCATGGTGCAAGAATCTGGCACTCGAGTTCGAGCAGTTCTTCGTTGGTTACTTTGTCAGCATCAGGATATTCATACATGGTGCCATTTTTATCAATGTGCTCCATGAGATGATCGACATTGATACCTTTAGCGTTATAGAGACCACCGTGAGCATCAGATACGCCAACAACCTTAAAACCAAATTTGTTGAGATTGCGTGCTACTGATGAGCCCACATTGCCAAGCCCCTGAATTACTACTGTCGGGCTATCGCCTTTGAGTTCAGCAAACTCGGCAGCCCTTTTGGCAGCCAGAGCTACACCATAACCAGTAGATTGCAGCACACCCAGTGATCCGCCGATAACTTGGGGTTTACCAGTGACGATGGACGGCACTGTATAGCCACAATTGACACTATAAGTATCCATCATCCAGGCCATGGTCTGCTCGTCGGTATTGAGGTCAGGTCCAGCAATATCTTGAGTCGGTCCGATTAATTCCAATATTTCGGATGTATAGCGGCGAGTAACTCTTTCCAATTCGCCTTTTGAAAGTCTGTTTGGGTCCATACGGATACCGCCGTGGGCGCCACCAAATGGCAAATTCATCAAAGAGCACTTCCAGGTCATCAGCATGGCCATGGAGGCGACTTCACCTAGAGTGACGTCTGCGTGGTAGCGCACTCCGCCCTTACCGGGTCCAAGCGCCAGATCGTGATGGACACGGTAGCCCATAAAGGTACGGACGCTGCCATCATCTAAACGGGCAGGCACAACCACAGAGAGACTGCGCTTGGGATGACGCATCGGCTCTATCGTGTTGTGATCGAGCTTGATTAGCTCGGCCACCTTGTCAAGCCGCTTTTGCGCGTTCAAAAAGTCTGGCGTTTCCCATTCATTGGCAATAGGTGAGCCGTAGCCCTTGCTATCCGTGGCAGTTCCCATGAGATCTCCCGTTTGTGTTGCAAAAATGAAATTGTAGCCTTAAATCAGTCGCCATAGGCGACCAGCCCTTTATTTTATTTGCCCGCTAGAGGCTTTGATATGGCTGAGAGTACCTTAAGCCTTATCTCCTCGGCATTGTGGCGCACGTCGGCGATTAATACATCAGCTTCTTCCAGACAGTTAGCGACAAAAGTGACCTCTTGCTCACTCTCGCCCAGTCCACCCAGGTTTATAAGCACATTAAAGTACGCCCCTTCCGCCGCTGCTAGAGCCGTAAGAGCGGCCACGCCAGCATCAGACAGACTATTTTGATTGCCTTTTTGAACCATCAAACTGGCCAGCTTGAGCAGTTGCGGAGTGCACTTTAAAACACTGAGAGGCGATATCGTCGCCCTAAAATTGGCAGCCATAATCGCTTCATCACGTTTTTCTTTTTCTTGATCGCTACTCTTAGGCAATCGGCGTGCTTCCAAAATCGAGTTAAAAGCCTGCATATCTTCGTCAATTAAGTGGAGCAATTTCTTTTTGAGATCTTGAGCAGCGATGGCAGTTTCTTCCATCGCCGGTTTAATTGTTTCCAGTCCTTTTTTGTCAAAGCTCAAATTAGCTACCATCGAGCTAAGTGACGCTGACAGCGCACCACAAAGAGCGGCAACAGAACCACCACCAGGAGCCGGAGATTCACTGCCCAGCTCATTTAAAAAGGCTTTGACACTATAGTCTTTGAGAAATTTGCCATTCTGAGCTACTTTATATTCAATGATTTTTTCTTGTGGGTTAAAGGGAGCAAGCTCACTTAGACCAAGTGACTGAATTGCCACACTGATTAGCTCTTCTTCGGAGACACCAGTTGAACGTCCCTGTTTGCGCAGATAATGCTCACCAGCATGGAGCATTGGTTTGAGAGGGACAAGACCAACTATCTCGCTACCTGTTACTCTCACACCAAGTTTTGCTGCTTCTCTTTCTACTTCATCAAATGCATCATGGATGCCTGTGACTTCAAAATTGGTGAGATTGATTGAGACCTGAGCACGCTCGTATTCGTCGACATACCAGCCTACGGCCCGACATTCTTTGAGTGTGCCGGGGACCTTAATAGTATTGCCCTGAGCATCTTTTTCGATTTCACCACTGGCACTACGTTTGGCTTTGCCGGCTTCTCTTATATTGAGGGCAATGGCATTGGCCAGTTTTTTAGAGCGAGTATTGAGATTGACATTGTAAGCCACCAAAAATGGTCTGGCACCAATGACGGTGGCACCAGCTTTAGCATTAAATTCGGCAGGACCAAAATCAGGTTTAAAAGCACTGTCTTTCATTTTGGTGCTGAGAGCTTCGTACTCGCCACTGCGTATATCAGCCAGACTCTTACGACTGGGAGATTTAGCAGCCTCTCCATAAAGATAAATCGGTATGCCCAGCTCACGTCCGACCCGCTCGCCCAGAGTCTCGGCCAGCTGCACACAGTCAGCCATGGAGACTCCGCTTACCGGCACAAAAGGACAGACGTCAGTAGCTCCCATGCGAGGGTGCTCGCCGTGGTGATGACGCATGTCAATTAATTGACTGGCTCTGGCTATACACTGAAAGGCAGCCTCAACAACATCATCTGGAGAGCCCACAAAAGTGACCACTGTGCGATTTGTACTGTGTCCAGGATCCACGTCCAGTAGACGGACGCCGCTCACTGCCTTTACAGTCTCCGAAATCGCATCAATTACCTTTTCGTTCCTGCCTTCGCTAAAGTTAGGCACGCACTCAACTAGCCGTTTTGACACTGTCTAATCTCCATCAGTGATGACAGTTATAACGGCATTAAATTGATAATCAATTTTTCTTAGGCTTTACATAAGCAGTGGTGATTTTGCTCATGCCTTTAAACAAAAAAGCACCGTAGGTAAAACGCAAAGTCAAACCCAGGCAGACAATCGATGTAAACATCCAGCTCAGTGACCAAAAAATCGCCGGAATCATCGTTGCCCGAGCCAAATTGGTAGCATCGGTAAAGCCACTACCACTAAGCCCCAGGGCATGAGGTACGAGTATCCAAATAAGCTCCAGACTGTTTAGGGCTGTTTGTACAGCCAAAAACAAAATCATCAAATTGGCCAAAGCCGGTTTGAGTTTGCGTCCAGCCAATATAAAGGCCAGTCCCATCAAAACTTCGATAACGAGACTCAAAGCCGACTGGACAAACCAGCCCGGATTGATTAGTCCCGGCAAAGTAAAACAAAGCGCTCCCAAGATCATGGCGCCACCCATAAAAGTAAGCAAATGGCGACTTAAGCGCGGAAACTGACTGAGATAAATTAGCAAACAGCCAAAAAAGGTGGTGCCGAGATAACCAGCCTGGTCGACAAATAAGGCCATCCCGCCCAGAGAATGGGTCAGCCCGCCGTGCCCAGCACCGTCAGGCACAGTAGTCATACCAAGCACAGCGCCACCGGTAAGCCAGGTGACTACGGCATGACTCATCTCGTGGATAGTGACCACAAACTGATTGACCGGCATGATTAGCCAGTTAATGTAGGGAGCATTGGCAAACAAAACAGTAAAAATCACCATGCCCCAAAATAAATAGAGGTTGATATGGATGTTTTTGACCGCCGCCACCTGGCTCTCTTTTGTATCGGGAGCAAGCGCGCTTTTAACTGTTGATGGTAGTGCTGTGCTTTGACTCTCGTTATCTACTTCGGCAGCCAGCTGACTCAGCCTTTCCTCCACTTCCTTAAGTGTCGGTTTGACCTTATCCGGCTCTTTGAGACCTTTGGCTTTATTGTCACCGGCGGAGTTTTTATTTTTGTCAGGCTTAAATTGCATCGTATACCTGTCCTAGCTATGGTCTATCATAGCCTCTCGGCGTCTTCAGGCAAACAAAAAGTGTTATTTGGACTTAGCGGGTTATTTGGACTCAACGGACTAATCGCCGTATGCCTTGCGTGCTGGAGCACCTGGGGCATTTTTGATAAAAAAGCCCTGGACGCGGCCAAATATCTTGACGTCATCGTTTTTCAGCACATTATCTATGTAATCGAAATCCCCATTATCTATTTGATCTTAACTCAACTCTATCCGCAGGGTTGGACGATAAATGCCGGTGTTTGGGGTTGGACATTTTTAGGATCATTGGCTTCCAGTATTGCTACTTTGATCTACCTGATTGCCATGTCCAAAGCC
Organism: Candidatus Obscuribacter sp.; assembly: GCA_016718315.1. Lineage (GTDB taxonomy): Bacteria > Cyanobacteriota > Vampirovibrionia > Obscuribacterales > Obscuribacteraceae > Obscuribacter. The sequence continues at coordinate 1,130,893 of JADKDV010000001.1, forward strand.
GAAGCCAGCTTTGTCCTGGGCATCACCGCCGCTTATCCATTAGTAGTCCATGTACTGGCCCAGTTTGTCCTTAATGAAGAACTGGTCCCCATGCGCATACTGGGCTCAATATTGATAAGTGCAGGGGTGGCTTTTATTGGTAGCACTGATCACAAACACCCAGACAGTGGAGAGGACCATACTCTTGTCCACAAAAAAAGTGTGGTGCTAATGCTCTGCCTTGTTGCCACTCTATGCTGGGGTACAACAGGTTTATTTGATAAAAAATCACTCTTACTCGATCAGGCATTTAAGGTCTATTTTGCCCGCTGTGCCTGGGATGTACTTATTCTGGCCGTGTTTATGGCAACGGCCTTTGCCCTCAAACACAAATTCAACTGGACGGCTAAGCGTGCCTGGAAATATTCATTTTTAAGCAGTCTCTGTCTCAGTTTTGGCACAATCGCCTATATGTTTGCCATGACCATGGCATCGGCCAGTTATGTCATTGTCATAACTGGCTGCTATCCATTATTTATGTACTTTTGCGCCGTATTTTTTCTCAAAGAAAAAATCAAAAAATCACGCTTGATTGGAGTGAGCCTGGTGGTACTTGGTGGGCTCCTGGTACAGCAAACTCAAGGCAGCTAACGCCACTACCAATAGTGTCAAATGCCAGCGCCCTGATAGGGGACAGACAGAGCCGGGTATACCTCTGTAATATGCCTGCTTTAAAAATACGATATCATTTGTCAATTATGGAAGTCATGACTCAGTGGATACCTGGGCCATGCGTTAAGGTGCAGAGGTTAAGCAATGAGCGACGAAAACAAGAGGTTTTCCCAGGAGCAAGAGCTCAACAACAAGATCCTGTCATCCATAAATCAATCATTTAGTGGCGAAGAAACACGCAGATGGATTGTCGCATTAGAAGAAGACGATATTGTCTCAGCTGAAGAACCCATTGCTCAGGGGGCTCGCGACGGGCAAAACGCCACAAGCATGACCAAAGTAATTGAGCGTCTGTTTGACAATTTCAAACGTTATTCATTTGAGTTTAATCGCACCCAGGAAGACCGTGAGCTAGAAGTCTTTTGCGAGCGTCCATCAAGCATGCGCATGACAGCCGAATACATGGAGCTTGGTGTACCAATCAAGTTTTGTCTGGGCACCCTTAGTACAAGACAGTATTCACTCATAGTGCAGGGTGAAGAAAAACGCATCAGAGCCTTTATTGTGCCGGTGGAATACATGATCGGCTTTAAACCAGGACAAACTGAATTTAAAGCCCACCTTGACATGAAATTAGCAGCCGATCGCTCAGCCACCGATGCTGTCTGGCTTATTGATGGTCAAATTTTGTCTCTAGCCAGTTTGCCAGCGCTATCGCGCCGACTATTTACACAGCTAATCAAAGTCTCCAAGGGTGAGAGCAATTTTGAAGAGAAATTTGTCTTTAACCCAGAAGAAAAAGAAGCACCAAAGTCTAAAGATATAGACCGCTCATTTGAAGGCAGTCAAGCACCAGCATATGTGGGCGAAGCACCAAAAGTTGATGCTTCAAAAGGTATCGGTATTTTTCAAGACAAGCCTGGTGCCTATGCTGTAGCGGCAACTGCGCCCAATCAAGCTGATTATTTTAGAGCGCAAAAGCCACCAGTCAGTGATGACTTGCCCAAAAACCCCCTCGAAAGCGAGGCGCAACCGCGCTGGCAAGCCGCTAATGCTGCAGCACTGGCCCAACAAAATTTGCCTAAACCACCAGCTGACAGCAATCAAAGCACTTTTGGTCAGGTCTACAAAGATCCAGGCTCCAATGCTAGACAATCAGCGGATCTAGCCCTGCCGGTGCTACCCCAGGAGCCAACTCAACTTGCAGAGCCCCAGCCGGCTCAAGTGTCGGCACCAGCAGCCTTAGCTAACCAGGCGATAGAGCCAGTTTTGCCCCAACCAAGTGCAGTAGCAGCAGTTGAGGCAGCACCAGCCACACAAATACCAGTAACACCGACTCTGCCCCCGGCCGCTCCTCAGTTTTTTAATGCCGCCCAGAGCGAGGACCTGTCCCAACAAGCCATCGGAGGAGAGAAGAACACTGCCGAAATCAGTCGCAAAGTAGCTCACAGCATCAAAAATCTCTTTGATACCCTTGATGGCTCTATCGCCAGTTTGACCAAACTCGGTGTAGAAGCCATGCACCGCGATGACATCGATGGTGTACAGGAAATCATGCGCCATGCCAAAACTCTCAAAACGCTTAGAGATGGCGTAGTGCAAATTAGCAAGGACTGGCAAAAGACGCTTTAAGCAATTGCAAAAACAAAAGAGCCAGGTCAAAAACCTGGCTCTTTTTAGAATCCGGAGAGGGAGGGATTCGAACCCTCGGTACAGCTTTTGACCGTACAACTTCTTAGCAGGAAGCCGCTTTCGACCACTCAGCCACCTCTCCAAGACATAACTGTCCGCGACATATATCATAGCCTACAACCAGGATTAGCATCTAGAACTATTACAAATGCAAAATATTGTATTTTGCCCAGCTTATATTTGTCTGATCACCACAAGACAAACCCAGTAATAAGCCACAGCTGCTCCCACAATCAGACTATCACCGCGGTCAAGGAAGCCGCCATGACCGGGGATAAAATCGCTGGAGTCTTTGATGCCAGCATCTCTTTTAAGCAGTGACTCACCCAGGTCGCCTATCTGAGCGGCTACAGAGATGACAGTAGCCATGATTGGCACCTGCCAGAGATTATTGTGAAATGGGTGACAGGCAAATAGATAGTTGTCAGCCACATAAACCACTACTGTACCCAGGGCTACGCTGGCTAACAGACCGCCAATAGCGCCTTCTACTGTCTTTTTGGGGCTAATCTGGGGATAGAGTAGATGTTTGCCTAAACGCTTACCAAAGTAATAAGCAAAGACATCGGTGGCCCAAATAATAAACAAAGTTGCCCAGACATAAGCCAGTCCAGGCTGATGCAGGGGATTGTCGCTCATGGGCATGCCCTGCGGACTCAAGTTGCGCAAAAGTACAAGATGGGCTGGCAGCCAACCTACATAGATAAAGCCCAGTATTGTCGAGGCAATATCGGCAATGGTGGCAGGCGGATCGGCGTTGCGAAACAAAAGACGAAAGAACGAAAGAAATATACCTATAGATAGGACCAGCGGAAAATGGTCTATCGAAAAAGTGGACCAGTAACGCTGCTCCTCGGCTCCAGGCAGGCGGGCAAAAAATCCCATATTACTGATAAAACCAAGATTGAGACCACGTCCTGGAATAAAATCGGGAATTGCAGAAACAACAAAAAAGGCAATAATCATGCCAAGCACTACCCGACTGGAGGGGTTAATGCCTTTGCGTTTGGCCATGCCGATAAACTCTTTGCCACCCATAAAGCAGGCAGCACCGAGGACCAATGCCAAAAATTTACCGCCAGCTAAAACACTGGCAACTGAGATCGCAAATAATAACCAGCCAAAGAAAAGTCTCATCTTAGAAAGGCACTAGCAATCACTGTCCGGTATCACTTTTAGCTATTAATTGGGCGGCAATAAATGCCGTTAGAGGAATGGTCAGAACCAATCCTAGACTACCACTAATTGCCGAAGCCACCTCAGTTGCTACCAAATCGAGGTTTACAAGTTTGCTAACGGGAATCTGACTTGTCAAAAGCAAAAGTGGTAGCGCACCACCGGTATAAGCCAATATCAATGTATTTGTCATTGTCCCCATGATATCTCGGCCAACATTCATACCAGATGTATAGAGATCAGACTCAGTCATTCCAGGTTTGGTCCGGGCGATTTCAAATACAGCCGAAGCAATAGACACGGCCACGTCCATAATTACACCGAGGGCACCAATCAGCATGCCCGCAGCCAAAAGTCCTTTATAAAATTCTGGACTCTGCACCAGGACCGAACCCCGCAGAATCTGTGCTTCTTCGGAAGATAGTCCAGTAAGAGGTGCGGCCACAATCACCATCTGGGCGGCAAGCCCGGCTACAATCACACCGCCAATGGTGCCAAGTATGGCAGCCAGAGATTTTTTGCTCCAGCCAGAGACAAAATACATGGTGGCACCAGTAGTGGCAATGCAAATAGCCACTGCCACCAGCAAGGGATTGATACCAGCCAGACTGAGAGGCAATAGCACAAAGGCTATCAGTGACACCGAGATAATAAGAGCAAGGAGCGACTTGACGCCTTGCTTGCCACCAAAAAACACAAAAGCAACAAGAAAGACCAGGAGCAAAATAGCAAGAGTTGGCGCTCTATGATAATCAGCGATGTTGTATTCGTCATTACCTTTGACGTCTTTGGAAATAGAAAGAACGACTTCACTGCCCGGTTTGATATTGATATTAAAAACCGGGTTGTCTGTTATCTCGTTTAAGACTTTGACTTTCTTACCTTGCTGTTTGCCTTCAATAATCTCCACTTCGGCTTCCTGTCTATTTGCCACCACACCGGTAGCATCCAGCAGTTTTTGATTGACAGTGCCCTGCCCCACGCTGAGCACTCGGGCAGCGGCAAACTCTTCCTCACCGGTCACTGGCGTAGTGCCACTGACGACCGGTACGGTTGCACCAGCACTGTCGCTCATTAGAGACCGTCTCCGGATTTATCGACGGGTTTAAAAAGATCGAGTTGTTGTACTGGACTGCCAGCCAGAGCCTTGACTTTACTCGATACTTCACGCCCCAGATGCTGGTAGGCAAAAGGAGTAGCCATGCGCCCTCTCGAAGTACGCTGGATAAAACCCTTTTGTATTAAAAATGGTTCCCAGACATCTTCTAGAGTATCGCTGTCTTCGCCGATAGTAGCGGCAAGTGTTTCCAGTCCCACTGGACCGCCATCATAGTTATCGATGATGATCTCAAGTAAGCGTCTATCGGTGACATCAAGACCAAGCTCATCAACTTGATAGGATTCAAGCGCGCTGCAGGCAATAGCACCGTCAACAATCGCTGCCCCCTGATACTGACCAAAGTCGCGCACCAGCCTGACCAATCTATTGGCAATACGCGGTGTCCCCCGAGCCCGGCGAGCAACAGCCGAGACGGCATCAGCGTCCATAGTCACACCAAGGATAGTGGCAGTACGGGCGACAATTGCCGACAATTCTTCGTGGGTATAAAAATCCAGTCGGCAGACAAAACCAAATCTGTCTCGCAATGCATTTGATAACATGCCAGCTTTGGTGGTGGCACCAACCAGAGTAAATTTAGGCAATGGCAAACGCATAGTGCGCGTAGCATGGCCTTTACCAGTGGTCAAATCGATAACAAAGTCTTCGATAGCCGGATAGAGCAATTCCTCAGCAATGCGAGATAGCCTGTGGATCTCATCTATAAAGAGGACATCGCCCTCCTCTAATTGATGCACCAGTCCAATAATGTCGCGCGGACGCTCAAGACTGGGACCACTGGTGAGATGGATTCGCGCTTGCATTTCGTTGGCGATGACCCGAGCAAGTGTTGTCTTACCAAGCCCCGGCGGTCCATAAAAAAGCACATGATCGAGGGCTTCGCCTCGCCCTTTAGCGGCCGATATCGACATTGAGAGCATCGACTTGAGCCTGGATTGACCAATGTACTCGCCTAGACTGTCTGGTCTTACTGCCTGATCAGATTTGGAGTCAGAGGTTGTTTCTTCACAGGAGAGTAAAGAAGAACGTCGATTTTGACTTTGCTTAACTTCTTCTATAGATTGCCCCATGTCTGCCATATCAGCCGGAGCGGACAAAGGCTGAGCTGCCTTACTGGGCGCCTTAGCCTCGCCACCAGTCTTGCCCGCGGCCCTGCTGGGGCTCTTTGCTTTATCCTTAGCTGGCGCTGAGCCTGGCTTTGCCGCATCGCCATTGTCAGCTTGTGAGCTAGAAGTAGTCTTGATGATGGTCATAGAGCAATTATCGCTGCTTGCCTTAAAATCGGAGTGTAAAGTTGATGAGAAGTAATCAAGGTGTAGGGAGAGTTCTTATCTTATGATTGTCATGATTCGTGGGACCCGGTACACGAAGGGTTATAGAGGCAAGCAGTCTTAAGGATATACGTTTGATATGACTACGGCACAGTCCACAATAAATCAAACTGGCTCAGCATCGGATTATGCGCTCAAGTATAATGCCAACGTGCCACAAACTAAAACTACTTTCCCAGAGATATCGGTCGTCATCCCCGTGTTTAACGAGGAAGACAATATCGCTATCCTTTATCAAAAGCTCTGCCAGGCGCTGGACTCACTGGGTCGCACCTGGGAAGCCATTATCATTGATGACGGCTCCTCCGACACTTCTTATGCCAAGCTAGCTACTATTGCTGCCGCCGATGAGCGCATCAAAGTAGTGCGCTTTGTCAAAAACTTTGGACAAACTGCCGCACTGGCAGCTGGTATCGATCATTCGCGCGGCGACGTGATTATCCCCATGGACGCCGACTTACAAAACGATCCAGCCGATATCAAACGTCTCCTCGAAAAACTAGATGAAGGCTTTGACGTAGTTAGTGGCTGGCGCAAAGAAAGAAAAGACGAACTTTTCTTGCGTCTAATACCTTCATGGACAGCCAATCGCATCATCTCCTTTATCTCAGGAGTTAGACTGCACGACTATGGTTGCTCACTCAAAGCCTATCGCAAAGAAGTAATCAAAGACGTCAGACTCTATGGCGAAATGCACCGCTTCGTGCCAATTTATGCCACTTGGTTGGGGGCTAAAGTCTCAGAAATCCCAGTCAATCACCAGGCCAGACAGTTTGGTCAATCCAAATACGGTATCTCTCGCACATTTAAAGTTGTACTGGATTTGATCACAGTCAAATTCATGTCCACCTACTTCACCAAACCTATCTATCTATTTGGTACCGCCGGTATCTGGTCGCTTATTCTATCGGCCATGACCTTTACCTGGATGGTGGTGCTCAAGTACTTCTATCACACATCATTTATCGAAACCCCCTTGCCTGTCATGGTGGCGGTGTTCTTTATGGTGGGAGCCCAGCTTATATTGATGGGTCTGCAATCCGAAATCCTCATGCGCACTTATCACGAGTCGCAGGGCAAGCGCATCTACAAAGTAAAGAGCGCCATCAACTTTGTTGGCGAACCAGACTAATTCAGCATCAATAACAAAATCTAGTAGCGGCGGTTCGCTTCCCAGTGAGCGGCTGACTCAATAATAGACTTGAGATCGTGCTTAGGCTCCCAGCCAAGTATGGCTTTGGCTTTGGCACTATTAGCCACTAGATGAGCCGGGTCGCCCGGACGTCTTGCTTCAAACTTATGGGGCACGGACTTGCCTGTCACTGCTTCTACCCCGGCAATTACTTCCTTGACCGAGGCTCCATGGGATGTACCGAGGTTGATAGCCATACCGTGATCGTTTGACTGCACCATGTCTCCTTTAAAATCACTACCACCAATCAGCTCAAGAGCCTGGCAATGGGCAGCGGCCAGGTCATTTACATGGATATAGTCGCGCACACAAGTACCATCAGGTGTGTCGTAATCATTACCAAAAACTCTCAGCCCCTCACTTTTACCTAGAGCCGCTTTAATAGCTAAAGGCAAAAGATGGGTCTCAGGATCATGACTCTCTCCGATATCTCCGGAGGGACAAGCACCACTGGCATTAAAGTAGCGCAGGGCAACAAAGCGCAAATTTTTGCAAAGAGCTAGAGCCCTGAGCATTTCCTCGACCATGTACTTGGTCACACCATAGGTATTGATAGGCTTTTGGCGGTGTTTTTCGTCCAGAGGACTGTACTCTGGATTGCCATATGTGGCGCAAGTAGAGCTAAAAACCAGTCGTTTGACTGAAGCCTCATCCATTGCCGCTAACAGCCCTGTGGTATTGCCTACATTATTGTCAAAGTACTTAAATGGGACTTCTTGAGACTCACCGACATAGGCGCTAGCCGCAAAATGGACAACGCCCTCCACTTGATGCTCGCTCATGATACGGCTCATGGCCTGGCGATCGCCGATATTTGTCTGGTAAAAACGGATACGAGCCTCGTGCTTGCCGCTGATTGCCTGGCGATGGCCCTCGCTGAGATTGTCGACAGCGATTACTTGCCTGTCCGGATAATTATCCAGATAATAGCGGACAAAATGGCTCCCAATATAGCCACAGGCACCAGTTACGAGAAACACAAAACACTCCTTTAGAGATAATCAGCCGTTAACAATCTAAAATTAGCACGGACACGGCTGAAACTAACCGAAACAGAGTAATATTGAAGATGTAGCTTACCGCAGTTCCTAAATAGAGAGCCAAAGAGCAGTCTCAAGTGACTTCGACGGCAAAAGATTCCCAAAAACAAGATTCAGGCCAGGTCAAGCAGACTCTGACAGATACGCAGGCGGCCTTAATCAAAGAAGATTTTTGGACAGCACGCTCTCTGGCTGGCTGGGTAGGCGCAGCGCTTAGTGGCTTTGCCTGTCTATTTTTGGCCCTGTCGGCTGTGCACATCATGAGTCCCGGGCTGCAAGAGCAAGACATTGCCGACCGCGATCTCAAAGCCCCGAGCACAGTATCGGTACAAGACCGCGGTGAGACTGACAAAGTACGCGAAAAAGCCAGACAGAGCATTGTCCCAATTTTTCAGGTGGACAAAAGCCGCGACCAGCTCTCTATCAATAATATTGCCAGGACCCTGGCTCGGGCAGAGAGCCTGCAAGCTATGGGTATCGTGCCTCTTACACCAGTGCCACTGACGGCTGGGGCCAGTAACGAAGTAGCAAAAAAAACAGATAAAGCCATAACTACTAAAAAGATTTTGGCAAGCACAAACAAAATAAGTGCTGCTGAACAAAATCGCCTTTTGCAATTACCCGATGGTGAATTTGCTGAGGCGCTACTAAAACCGGCAATGGACAAGAGTGTCTGGCACGACGTAGTCCTGGAGTTTTTGCCTTATAACTGGACCCCCCAAGCGCAAAGTGCCGCTACCGATATCATCGCTAGCAATCTAGAAGCAAATCTAGTAATCGATCCCGAGAGCACAAGACAAAAAGCTGATGAAGTAACCAGTGCTGTCCTGCCAGTCCTCAAAGTAATCAAAGAAGGCGAAATAATCGTACCCCAGGGCTCGATTATCACCAGAGACAAACTATCCATACTGCAAGAGCTTGGTATCACCCATGTCAACCGCTGGCCCTTTATATTTAGTATGGCCATATCGCTTGGCGCAGCACTCATACTGGTAGGACTCTATCTCTACACTTACGAGACCAAACACTTTTTTTCGCCTAGCTCTATTGGACTGATGTTTACAGTACAGGTGGTGGTAGCTTCGGTGGCATCACTGGTCGGTAAGACCAATCCGCAGTTTGTGCCAATACCAGCTGCCGCACTGATTCTCACCATATTTTTTGGCAGACGGGCGGCGCTGGCTCTGACTATCCCAATGATTTTGTTATTAGCCGTCGATAGATTGATGGATTTGCACAGCCTTGGGGCACACACACTGGCTAGCTTAGGCGCTATCTGGGCCTATTCATCGGTGAGCCGCTCAGCGGTATTTAGTACCGGCATACTGGTAGCAGTTGGTCTTGTGGTCGGCGACCTGGCAGCTACGGCCCTTGACCATACCTTTTTGGGTTGGGGCTCTTTTGGTAAGAGACTCTTGCTAGATTTTGCTGGTGGTATCACGAGCTCTATTGTGGCAGTGGGCAGTTTGCCATTTTTAGAAAATCTCTTTGGCTTAATCACACCTTTTAGACTGGCCGAGCTAACCGATGCCAACCAGCCTCTCTTGCGCCGACTGGAAGAAAACGCCCCGGGCACTTATCAACACAGCCTGGCTGTAGCCAATATGGCCGAAGCCGGTGCCAAAGCCATCTATGCCGATGCCAATTTAGTCAGAGCTGGTGCCCTTTATCACGATATTGGCAAAATGGTACGTCCCAAATACTTCATCGAAAACCAGCTAGGTGCCACCAATCCCCACGACTCAATGTCACCAGAAGACAGCAGAGCCAGGGTACTGGCACACGTCAGCGATGGTATCGCTCTGGCCCAAAAATACTCACTGCCCAAAGCAATTCAAGACTTTATCCCGATGCACCAGGGCACCACTTTGATGGCTTATTTTTATCACAAAGCCTGCACCAGAGATGGTGCGGACAATGTTGATCCCAGCACTTACCGCTATCCTGGTCCCAAGCCAAACTCCAAAGAAACAGCGATAGTTATGCTTGCCGACGTAGCCGAAGCCGTTACTCACTCCATGCGCGATCCCAGTCAGGAAGAAGTAGATGAGGCTCTCACCAAAGTATTCCAGAACCGCTGGGACGATGGTCAATTTAACGAAAGCACTCTCAGCTACGAAGAAATGCAAAAAGTCAAAAGTGGCTTTGCCAGAGTGTGGCGTACATTGCACCACGAAAGACTGAAATACCCCTCTACTACAACTGGCAAAATGGCCATCGCTCCAGCCCACGAAAAAGCTCTAGAAGCAGAAAAGAACGACCGCCAGCTAATTGCTGACAAAGCGGCAGAGAGCGCACTGCAAGCTGATTGCTGTGCTAACGAAGAAGAAAACCCAAAGCCATAACTATTGATATTTAAGTCTGGTACGGTGCAATGCACCCAGGCGAATTAGTGCTTCGTCAGCCCCAATCTTTTCGCTCACAGCACCATCTAGAGCCACAATAGCGCGCTCATATGGAATAGCTTGTTGCAACATCAAACAGCTCAGACGCAAAGAGTTATATACAGCATGCTCCTCGCAAAGCTTGTTGTCTATCAAGATCCGCGCCACCGATGAAGACTGATTGTAATTGACTTCCAAACGCTCTTTTATATCTTTTGAAAGTTCATCATTTGATAGTTTGAGCCGCCCTGAATCTTTGAGGAGCTGACACATCAAACGCGCTGGATTACCGCTAGCGGCCTGAGCACAGCTCTCTGACAGAGCCTGGACAAAGCCCTGCTCAAGCTCTCGGATGCGCATATAGACATCACGAGCAAGCTCCATCGTCAGTGTCTCGTTATCGATCATCTCCTGCATCTCGACAGAGCGAGTTATCAAATGAGGACCAATACCAGTAATCTCACAAAAAGCCTGACCACAGGGTATAGCCTTAGTCAGAGCCAATTGCAGAGCCGATATCAGCCCCATATCGTCAATCATGCCGGCGGCAAATAGTAACTCACCAAGCCGAGGCGTACCGCGGCGCATGGTGGGCCGCATCTAATAACTGCTGCGATAACAAAGTCCGGTAACAAAATATATGACCAAGAGGCAGACCAGTGCGTTGATTGACAGCAAGAGCCTCGTCCAGATCTTCTTGCGATACAAGTCCTGCTTGAGTCAAAATTTGACCCAATTTGTTGCTTAAAAGGTCCTCTGGTTGGACTACACTAGCCCTGGTAAAGGCCTCAGATAGCTCCAGCCCATCGCTATAGGCAGTGGCAAGTACTCGCACACCCATGTTAAAAGGCAGTTGTCGATTATTGATAAGAGCCTGGATATCGAGAGCGATGCGCAGCTGATCTTCGGTCAAATAGCCAGATGTGGTTAAAATTTTGCCTAAAGGCATACCTTTTTCTTCAAAGTTACTCAGTGCCTCTTTGAGAAACTCATAACTGATAATGCCCGATGCTTTGAGTAAATCGCCAAGTCGCACATGGCCAATGGCCATGGTCAGCGCGTCGTTAATACCCGAAGCGGTAAAGCCCTCGCGCCGCACCTGCGCAGGCAGGGAGGACTGGGTCAACGAAAGATTAGGTTTATTGGATTCGCCCTGACTCAAGATTGCTCTCTAAAAAAACTGATTGTCGTCTGACCATATTGCCTTGTATCGACTCTTACTAGGCTATCACTTACCCCCAATAAAGGATCGTCAGTCATATGCTCAACGATAAAGAGCCCGTCTGCTCTCAAAAGATCTGCTTCGACGATAAGGCTAGCGAGCTTGGGTCCGAGTTTTTGCTTGTAAGGCGGGTCAGCAAAAATGATGTCAAAACCGTTACTATTGAGCTGACCCAGCACCTTGAGAACATCCCCCTGGATAACCTCGACACAACTGTCCTCGAGACCAAAATTGCTCGCTGACTGAGTGATAGCCCGCACTGAATGGGGGTTTTGCTCAACAAATGTAACAGAGGTTGCCCCGCGACTCAGTGCTTCAAAGCCCATCAGTCCAGTGCCAGCAAAGAGATCGAGGAAGCTCAAACCTCTCAATCTGTGTCCTAAAATGTTAAAAAAAGCCTGCCGCACTTTTGAAGCTGTGGGCCTGACAGCGAGCCCTTTTGGACACGTTACCAACCTGCCTCTCAGCTCTCCACCAGTGATGCGCACAAAAATACCTCAGAAGCTCTCATGTTAACATGGACTGGCTTGCACAGGCTTTCTGCACCCTAACAATGAGGCAACCCCATGAGCGCCCGCCGTATAGCTCGAGAACTGGCAATAATAGTAATGCCGCAGCTTCCCAAGAATACTGAGAAGCTAAATGAAGTCGAGATCATGCAGTTGTCCGATAAAGCAATCCATATGCTGGTGGACTATGCCAGACAAAATCTTATGGATGCTCAGGCTCTTGTGGTTACCGCCAGCAACGAATTAACCGAAATTGAAGTCGAACACGAATCGAATAAAAATTTAGTCGAAGACCTCAAAGCAGTACCCTTAAACTCTGGGCAAATAAAAGAAAAATTGCGCACACTGGAGACTGCTATATCGCTCGTCTCAGAAGCACTCGACATACCAGATATGGCGATGGCATCTGGCTCAGTCAATCTCCATGCCAATTGCAAAAAGTGCGGTACTGGTATCAATATCAGTGTCGAAAAACCACACAAAGAAGAAGTCCGCAATTTTGTTGTCAGACTGGTGACAAACTATCTAGACAACAAAGACTTGATTGACGAATTTATCAAAAGAGCCCGCACAAAATGGCGCGTAGAGCGCATGGTCTCAGTCGATAGAGATATCCTCAGACTAGCCTGTGCCGAAGCCTTTTTTATGCACGACATCCCGGTCAAAGTAGCAGTCTCAGAAGCAGTGGAATTATCCCACCGCTTTGCCGACGCCAAAGCCGCCAAGTTTATCAACGGTATCCTCGGAGATCTTGTAGAAGAAGCCGAAGCGGTAAGAAGAGTCTATGCCAAGAAACAGTCTGACGACAAAAAGTTAGAGGTCTAAAATGAGCGACAACGGACCACAGGGTAATAAAAGAGGCTTTTGGGGCACCACCCTGACCAAGCTAAAATCAGTCCTGGCCAAAACCAAAGAACAAGTACAGGACGCAGAAGCTGAGCTAAATGACGAAGCCACGGCCGGTACATCACAGCCAGTCCAGGCAACTCAAAACACCCAGACAGCACCACAGCCGGCACCACAACCAGTGGCTGTGGCACAAATCGCCAAGCCAGACAGCTGGCACAAATCTGTCGATCAAGATTACATCGAAAACTTAGAAGAGCGCCTGATAAGAGCCGACCTCGGTCTTGCTACAGTTACTCCAATCATCCAAAAACTGGAACAAGAATCAAAAGGCAAAAACTGGACCGGTAAAGATGTAGACGCCTTTTTAAAACGTCAATTTAGTGAACTACTAGCAAGCGCACCGAGCTCGACACTGGGCTATAAAGCCGGACAGGTCAATGTCTATTTGATAGTGGGCGTAAACGGCGTAGGCAAAACTACCAGTATTGGTAAACTTGCCAGCAGATTTAAAAGCGAAGGCAAAAGAGTTTTGCTGGCTGCCGGTGATACTTTTAGAGCAGCGGCAGAGTCTCAACTAGAGATCTGGTCCAATAGAGCTGGTGTAGACATAGTCAGACTGGCAGAGGGAGCCGATCCTGGCGCTGTTGTGTTTCAGGCAGTAAAAAAAGCCAGAGACGAAAATTACGATGTCCTTTTAATCGACACAGCCGGACGTCTCCATAACAAAACCAACTTGATGGACGAACTCAAAAAAGTCCGCGGTGTCATCGAAAAACACGCCAGCGATCTGCCACTGGAGAGCCTATTGGTGCTTGATGCCAGCACTGGTCAAAACGGACTGCAACAAGCAAAAGTCTTTTGCGAAGTAGCCGGTCTTACTGGTGTTGTCCTGACAAAACTAGATGGCACCGCCAAAGGTGGCGTAGTTTTTGCCATCGCCAGAGAGCTTAAAATACCAGTCAAACTGATTGGCATCGGCGAAAAAATGGAAGACCTGCGCGACTTTGAGCCTGGTCTCTTTGTCGAAGCACTATTTTAAAATCACCAAAATTGCCACCAGGGCTTGCCGTCCGCTTTTTTGTCAGCACTGCCAGGTAACTTTACTTCGGTAAAGCGACCGACACTATCGTAGTAAAGCTCAGTGCCATTGGTGGGATTTTTTATCTGACAGTCAGCGATTGCCTTGACCCAGTCTTCAAAACTGGGGGCAGTCACAGCATAGCCAAAAGGATCATGGCAAAAGTAGTAAATCGACTGATCCTCTGACTTTGGGCTAATACCAATACTATTGCCACAGCCGTCCACATTAAAAGCTAGTGCAATATAGCCCTCCATCTCGCCGCAATCAGCATCAAAGGCATAAAGATGGTCAGGATGGGCCACTCCAGCCAGGGCCCAGATGCCCGGGCCTATTGTTTGCATAAACGCACGATATCCATCAGGCAGCTTTATGCCAAGCCTCTCCTCACAGCTCAATAGCTCGGCGTCAGTGACAACTCTCGGCGAGGGCAATGCAGTCCAAGTCTTTTTGGCGCCCTCATTATAGATACCAGGCTCAAAGAGCGGCTTACCACCGGCTTTAGCCTGGGCATTGGCATTCAGATATTCGATAAAATCAGTCATACTACCTGTCAGTGCAAAGGGGCAAACAAATCAGGCTCCATTTTACCCTCACTTTTGACTGCTTTGATATCGCATCCGGGCATCAATATTTTTAGCTGCCGGACCTTCTCCTCGTCAAATTTTTCGGACGATATCTTGAGATTGGCTAGCTTACGCCTCTTAGCCAGTTTGGCCAAACCGTTATAAGTTATGGCAGTGCCATTGATTTCTAATTTGGCAAGACGAGGACAAGCGGCCAAAAACTCCACCGCATTATCATTAATGTGGCTGTTAAAGCCTAAGGACAGTCGCCTAAGCTTTGGAGCTTTTGCTATATAAAAGAGACTGTCATTAGTGAGATGGCAGTTAGCCATAAACAAAGTCTCCAGGCTTGGCAGGTCACAAATAGATTTTAGTTGTGCTTGGTTTATGGGATCAAAACTCAAATCCAGCCGCTTGAGGGACTTTGACTGAGTCAGATATTTGAGCCCGGCACCGGTGACATTGGTTTTATTGATTACTAAGTCTTTTAGGTTTTTGACTTTGCCAATCTGCTCCAGATCTTTATCATCAACCTCAGTGTTACTCATAATGATGCGACCCAAACCATCCAGCCTGGACAGATACTTGTAGTTATGTGATTTGACCACTAGCTGATTAAAATCAATCGAAGCCAGTGCGTTTTTATCAAGCTTATCGAGCCAACCAAGATCGCTAGCACCATAAAAGTTGAGTTCTAGATGCAAACTGTGATCTGCTGGATAAACTTGCTCACCCTGAGCTAACTTAGCGGGAAACTTATTAAGATCGGTGGGAAATTGTCTTTTAATCACGCCCATATCAATAATCCGTCCCACAGCTTTGTGCGGAGGGAATTTGACCGTAACAGTGGCACCACTGACTTGCGCTTGACACTGACAATTGGCAGCAAAAAGACTGGCTGTTATTAGAGCCATTAGCCTAACAATTAGTGGTACCCTGAATTGCATTTTCACTATTAACTGCTATCCAATACAAACATCTTATCATCGTCCCTTCGCTTTAAAAATGGACAAAAGTCATGCAAATTTTGATTATCGGCGGCACAAAATTTTTAGGCAGACATATTGTGCAAGCCGCCCTTAAGCGCGGACACACAGTGACCACCTTTAATCGAGGTACCGCTAATCTAAAAGAACAGAGTGCCGTTAAAAAACTCATTGGTGATCGCAATAAGGATTTGAGTTTGCTTAAAACTCAAAGCTGGGACGCCGTAATCGACACCTGCGGCAGCGATCCTGAGTCTGTACAAAAGTCTTGCGAGTATTTACTGGAGCTAACAGACAGTTACACTTTTATCTCGACAATCTCAGTGTATAAAGACTATGCCGGTCCAGACCAGAGCGAGAGCTTGACGCTCAAAAATATCGACACAGACAAAAGAGAATACGGATCTCTTAAAGCGGCATGTGAAGCCATTGTCGAAAAACTCTATCGGCAAAATCATCAGATACTGAGACCCGGATTAATAGTAGGACCATACGACCCGACCGATAGATTTACCTACTGGCCTGGCCGCATCGCCAGAGGTGGTAAGGTATTGGCGCCATGGAGTGAAATGCCCCTCTGGGTGCCCGAAGACGAACCAGACCTGGCTGGTTTTTTGGCCATTGATAGTAGCAAAGCAAGAGCCGCCGGTCTTAAATTTAGACCGCTCAAAAGTACGATAAAAGACACCTACGACTGGGACTTGAGTCGCAGCCAAGCTGAATATCTAGCTGGTCTGAGTGCTGAGCGTGAGGCTAAGCTTTTGAGCCAATAAGCTCAAGGGCATCAGGATTTTCGATAGAAGAAAGATCGCCTACCGCTTCACCCAGATATTTGCGACGGATAGAGGCTCGTACAATCTTGCCAGAGCGTGTCTTAGGTAGTGACTGTATAGCGATGATAGTATCGGGCTTGAGAGTGGCGCCAAGACGCTTGCCGACCATATCTCTGAGCTGTGCTTCCACATCTTTGGAGTAGCTCACACCAGGCATCATCACAATAAAGCAAACCAGACATTCGCCTTTGACTTCATGGGGTACACCAATAACAGCAGCCTCAGCTACCTGGGCATGCTCGACCAGTACTGACTCTACTTCGCCAGGTCCAACTCTTTTGCCAGCCACTTTGATTGTATCGTCAGAGCGTCCATACAAAAACCAGGAGCCGTCGCTATCGACTTTGGCCCAGTCGCCGTGGTACCAGATACCAGGATACTTAGCAAAATAAGTATCTTCATAGCGCTGGGGATCGCCGAGGAATCCTCTAGTCATGGACGGTGCGGGCTGCTTGCAGACCAGATGACCAATCTCACCATGGATGCTTTCGCCAGCCTCGTTGAATACATCAATATCCATACCAAGTCCAGGTCCACCAAGAGAGCAAGACTTGAGCGGCATCACAGGCAGTGGCATAAGCAAACAGCCCACGACCTCGGTGCCACCACTGATATTGATAATAGGGCAGCGCTTTTGACCTACGTTATCAAAAAACCACATATAACTATCGTGGTCCCAGGGCTCGCCGGTGGAGCCAAGCAGACGCAGACTGGAGAGGTCGGCTTTTTTGACCCACTCATCTCCATAAGCTCTTAGACCACGGATGAGGGTGGGGCTAATGCCCAGAGTGTTTACTTTGTATCTATCTACCATTTGCCAGACACAGTCTGGTTCGGGATAGCCAGGGTGACCTTCGTAGACAACCATGGTGGCACCCCAAAACATAGTGCCGATCATTTCCCATGGTCCCATCATCCAACCGATATCTGTAACCCAAAAGAAAACATCGTCGCTTTTGAGGTCAAAGGCAAAACCAAGCTCTTTAGCAATTTGAGCCAGAGCACCGGCATGTGTATGTACTGTGCCTTTGGGCTTACCTGTTGTACCAGATGTATAGAGATACATACTGGGATGCTCCGCCGAGAGGTCTTTGATAGTCTCAGCCACTGGAGCGTCTTTGAGCAAATCATGGAGCCAGTGATCGCGACCAGCCTGCATTTTTACTTCGTTATCGCAGTGCTTGTAGACGATGACATGCTCTACTTCTGTACCGCTTGCTACAGCCTCATCGGCTTCGGCTTTGATTGGTATCAATTTGCCACGACGCTTGCCGCCATCAGCTGTAAATAATATTTTGGCTTTAGAGTCCACCAGACGACTGGTCAGAGAGTGCGGTCCAAAGCCGCTAAAGACAGGCACAGCCACAGCACCAATCTTGAGACAGGCAAAGAGCACTGCCACTACTTCCGGTACCATCGGCATATAGATACCAATAGCATCGCCCGGTTTGACATTGAGCTTGAGCATGGCACCAGCGATTTTGGACGACAGCTCAGACAGCTCACCATAAGTCAGTTTACGCTTTCTACCGTCTTCGCCTTCCCAGATCATTGCCATATGATCTTTGCCAACCGAGGTGCGGCAACCAGATACTTTGCCTTTTTCTTGATGAAAATCCAGACAGTTACTAACTATATTGAGCTCGCCGTCCTTAAACCATTTGGTCCAGGCAAAACCTTTGCTATCGTCTTTTAGCTTTGTGTAAGGCTTGTTCCACTCAAAGCCCATATATTTGATAGCCGCTTCCCAAAACCACTCAGTATCACTATTGGAGCGCTCAATCAAAGCACGCCAGTCTTTGATGCCGTGGAGCTTCATAAAGTCCGTCACCCGACTTTCGAGATATTGACCGGAGGGTTGCCAAATAATTTCCTGGGTGACTGTGTTATTCATGAGTACTCTACTTGGATGTGACTAATACAAATGCTTGCAGTGATGCCTGGTCTGATAAATACCGCTAAAGATTTTACCCCCAAGGGGCTCTTTACAAGGGCATTTGACCTACAAATTACTAGATTTTAGGCATCCTACTGCAGATGCAATACATCCGGAATCGAGCGAATCAGCACTTCTATAGCCAGCAGGATGCAGCCAAGCAGATTGGCAGTAAGGGCGCAGGCCCAGACTAGCCTTGCTTCTCGCCGCTCAAGCAACATCAAAATAGTGCCTTCTACCATCACCGAATAAGTACCAAAGAGTGTCAGCCCCCAGGGCATACTGCCAGTCATATAAGGTCCAAGACCAAGGACAAGCCCCAGAAAAGAGGCAAAATTCATCATCAAAGAGTCATAAAGACAACGCGGCAAACTGCCCCAATGCATCCGCCAGAGCACAATAGCTTCTACAATTACTATAGGAAAAAACTGGAAGACGTAAAATCCGAGCATCAAGTCCCGCTTGTAAAACAGATAATATGAATAGCATAAAGTCTAAAGGCAAATAACCGTGACGATTGGACCAGAAGAAGAACAAAATATCTGGCCAGGCGCACAGCCGAGGCCTCCACAAAATTATCAAGAGCAAGCCAGTACGGCAAGAGTGGACGGCATGGCATCGGCGGAGGCAATCTTTAGAAACAGGCCAATCCAACCGGCTGGCTACCAGGTCGGTCAAATTGTCTCTGGCCATTATGAAATCCTGGAACTTGTAGGCAAAGGCGGCATGAGCCTGGTCTATAAAGCACGCCATGCCCTTATCGACCAACTGCGGGCCATCAAAGTGCTTGTGGCACCAAACGATCCAGGCGGCAGAGCGCTTTTGAGATTTCAGGAGGAAGCGCGCCTGGCCATGCAGCTAGAGCATGCCAACATCGTGCGCGTCCTGGAGTTTGCCTATCCTGCTGACGGACAGCCTTTTATGGTGATGGACTATATCGAGGGACGCTCCCTGGAGCAGGAGCTTGCTCTGTTTAAACGCTTGTCTGCCGAGCGGGCAATTATCATTGCCAATCAGGTCATAGATGCCCTCGAGTATATCCATAGCAAAGGCATCATCCACCGCGATCTCAAGCCAGCCAATCTGATACTACTCAAAGACACAGACGCTAGAGGCAACACTCAGGTCTCAGGCAAAATCAAACTGATTGACTTTGGCATCGCCAAAAAACTCATTGACGATGAAGAAGACTCCAGACTGGTCACACCCTCAGGCGAAATAGTGGGCTCGCCCCAGCATATGAGCCCAGAGCAATGTGCTGGAGAGCCTATGGATGAGCGCTCCGAGATATATAGTCTGGGCTGCATACTCTATGAAATGTTATCGGGTAAGCCACCCATACAGGGCAAAAATGCGCTCGATACTTTGCGCATGCAAACATCAGTAGAGCCAAGACCGCTAGCCAGTCTGGTAGAAAGCTCCGAAGCTAAAGCCTTAGCACCAGTGGTACACCACTGCCTGGCCAAAGATCCTGACGAGCGCTATCAATCACTAAGCGATCTAAGAGCAGCGCTCAAACAAAAACAAAAGAATAAAAGCAAAGTAAAACTGTTTGTAGCTGCCACCGCCGGTGGTTTACTAGTATCCTTTGCCAGTGGTTTTATGCTCAGCCAGACTATAAAAGGCTCAAGCACAGCTGCCGGTTTAGTAAACACCAATGCCACAAAAGCAACAAACACAATCAGTAAAATCACTCCAGAAATATCAGCCTTTGTCTCTAGCATGCTGGACTCCAGCGACAACATAGAGGCAATTACCAAATACCCAGCGATGAGAGATAACAAGTACAGGCGCGAGGCCGAGTCACTGTTACAGGACCTCAATCTGGCAGCAACACTCAATAGCAAACTTAGTAGCCGACTGGATAAGCTGGCATTTGATGATAGAGACTATGTCGACTCAGCTTACAAAAGTCGATTTTTGATCTAGCGAGCAAACGTAGCAGCGAAAAAGACAGCAAAGCAACAAAAGTTGAGACTGAGCGACTTAAGACACTCTATCTATTAGCTGCCGCTCAATCAGCAGTCTGGCTACCAGATATAAATCCGCATCATTATTTTTGGAATACTATGGAAGCAGCAGGAAAGCTCAAGGATACAGATCCAAACAAAGGCTGGCCATCATTTTTTTGTGGTGACTTTTATCACAGTCTGGGCGACAACTGGGATGCAAGAAAAGCATATGACCATGCTGCCGATGCCTTTAACGAACAATTTGGTCCACTGGCTTTGTACACCGCGGTAGCCCATGCTCAAAAATACAAATGCGAAGTGGACGACACCTCCTTGCGCAAACGTATCGCACGCTGCAACCGCACAATAGATGCTCTCGACGATCTCATAGCGCGCAATGATCATGTACCCCTTGCCTCCACAGCCAGAGCTGAGCTATTGGCTCGCATGGTGCAGGCTAAGCCAGCTGAATTTACAGAACGAGCAAAGAGAAGCATAGAACAGGGCATTGCTTTGCTTTTAAAAGATGGTGATAACTCAAGCATGTCCTATGCCAGACACATAGTTGCCCTGGACCTGGTGAACGGTCAAAGTGGCAATCATGACAGAGAGAGCCTGGTACAGGCTCTAGGTATCTACCTCGCTCATGGCAGCATTGGTCAAGCGGCAGCACTGGCAAGGGACTTGTCCAATCTTTATATCAGCCCGGACAAAATCAATGTCCGTCTGCGTCTTTTAAATACAGCCCGCGATCTCTACCAAAAGCTGCGCAAAGCTGGGCTAGATCAACAAGAAAACATGAGAGACTGTTGTATCGCACTGGGTCAAGTCCAGTCAGACCAAGGGTCTGGGAAATATGTGGACGCCAAGGCAAGTCTCGCCAATCTGGCTGAAGCATTGACCATACAAAAAGAGCGCATCAATGCCAAAAAAGATGATGAATTTGAATACAAGAAAGAGCACTGGCCACTCGCTCGCATCGAATACTTTAAAGCCCGTGCTTATCTAGTACAGCTCGAGCCGAGACTAGCTAAAAGCAGCCTGACAGCGGCTGACAACGCACTAAAGGTCAATCTCGAATTTTTAGAAACTTACGCTGATAAAGAGCACCACAAAGAGAGCTATTTAAAAGACAAAAACGAACGCCTGGCGCTAAAGAATCAAATCGAGCAAGCTATGCGTGAGGTGAAGTGAGAGAGCCTTACACTGCTATCTTTTTAGCCGCCTCAACCATGCTCAAAAAATACTGATGCACGCGCATCATCAGTCATCTCTGGATGAAAAGACGACGCCAATAGATGTCCCTGCCGTGCCATCACTATCTGCTCATCACCCAGGGAGGCCAGTACCTCTACCGACTTACCTACCTGCACTATCAGCGGTGCCCGGATAAATACAGCATGAAAGTCGGGCTCACCCAGAGCAGGTATAGACAGCTGTGTTTCAAAACTACGTTTTTGCGGACCAAAAGCATTACGTCTCACTTTTATGTCCATGAGAGCGAGGCGTCCCTGACTGGAGCCTTCTATCTCTTTAGCTAAAAATATTGAGCCCATGCAAGTACCCCAGATGGGCATACCAGCCAGAGCACGCTCTTTTATCGCACCAAATATAGGGGCATTGCCCTCATCGGTCAGTCTCGCAATAGCGGTGGACTCACCACCTGGTATGACCAGAGCATCCAGCCTCTCAGCGGCACTATCAGCCATCTGATGGGCATAGCGCACCTGCACAGTGGAGGCTCCAAGAGCCTCCAGTTTGTGCTGATGCTCGGCAAAATTACCCTGCAGGGCAAGTATCCCGATTTTGTACATGATTACCAGCCGCGAGTAGCGAGAGCTTCTTTACCAGTAAGTTCTCTGGCATTGCGTCCGACCATAGCTTCGCCGAGGTTACGGCTAGCGAGCAAGGACTTCAGGATCGCTATAAAAGGTTGTCGCTTTGACAATAGCCAGAGCGCGCTTCATCGGGTCGCCGGACTTAAATATACCGGAGCCAACAAATACACCTTCTACACCGATTTGCATCATCAAAGCAGCATCGGCTGGAGTAGCAATACCACCGGCAGCAAAGTTAACTACAGGCAGTTTGCCTTCGCGTGCCACAAGCTCCACTAGTTCAAAAGGAGCGCCGATTGACTTAGCATAGGTCATCAACTCTTCGTGGGGCATAACAGTCAATCTGCGGATTTCGCCGAGGATTGTGCGGGCATGTCTGACTGCTTCTACCACATCACCAGTGCCAGCTTCGCCTTTGGTGCGGATCATAGCGGCACCTTCGCCGATACGTCTTAAGGCTTCACCAAGATTGCGAGCGCCGCAAACAAAGGGGATATCAAACTTGCGTTTGTCGATGTGGTATTCCTCATCGGCTGGTGTCAATACTTCGCTCTCGTCGACACAATCGACGCCGAGAGACTCCAGGATTTGAGCCTCGACAAAGTGACCGATACGGGCTTTAGCCATAACAGGGATAGATACTGCTTCAATGATTTGAGTGATTAGCTCTGGGTCGCTCATGCGGGCGACACCACCATCGGCTCTGATATCTGCTGGCACGCGCTCAAGCGCCATAACCGCTACAGCACCGGCTTCTTCTGCGATTTTGGCTTGCTCAGCATTGACTACGTCCATGATGACGCCGCCCTTGAGCATGGCGGGCAGTGACTCTTTGACCAGCTTGGTGCCAGTGGCTCTAGTTGGTTTGGATTCACTATTTTTAGCAACAGCTGTCATAACTTACTCCTTAGTAGTATTACATCAAATCAAAACGTGTTCGGCATTGGCTCCATATGTTTGTTTAGGAGCTTTATCCTCAAGCTCAGCGAGATAGAGCTTGTAAGCGTTATAAAGTCTTTTGACACCTTCTTTGATGGTGTCTTGATCATTTTGGATAAAGGATAAACGGATAGTGGAGGCATCAGGCTCAGAGACGTAGCACAGATCTCCTGGCGAAAACGACACTCCAGCCCTTTGGGCAAAGGTCAATAAATTGCGTGCTGACATATAGTCAGGCAGCTTGAGCCAGAGAAAAAGTCCACCTTTTGGTCTGGTAAAAGTAACACCAGTACCAGCAAAATATTGAGCCAGAGCGCTGAGCATGGCATCTCTGCGCAGAGTATAAGTAGCATTGATACGAGCGAGATGACGGTCGTAGGAGCCTCTGCGCAAAAACTCAGTAAGCATGGCTTGAGCCATAGAGTTGGTCGAGAGATCCGCTCCACGCTTGGCAAAATTGAGACGCTCAATCACCGGTGGTGGTGCCACAAGCCAACCCAGTCTGATACCGGGAGCCAGCGCTTTGCTAAATGTGCCTTGATAGATGACATGCTCACTGGCATCGGCTGAGATAGCGCGCAGTGGTGGCAGAGGCTCTCCATCATAAAAGAGATCACCAGAGAAGTCGTCTTCAAATATTGGTGTGGCAAAACGTCTAGCAAGTGCCAAAACAGCCTTGCGCCGCTCAAAAGACATAGTGATACCAGTAGGATTTTGACCTGATGGCATCAAATAGATAAATTTGACACGGCCGCTCATCAAAGCTGACTCCAGCTCATCCAGTCTGATGCCTTCATCATCTAAAGAGCAACCGACTATATCTGCTTGCCTGGCTTTAAAATTAGATATGGCCCAAAAGTACGTGGGGTTTTCGGTGACAACGAGATCATGAGTATTGAGAAATAGGTTACTCATCAGGTCTATGCCTTGCTGAGAACCACTCAAGATCATTAGTTCGCTATCACGCACAATGACTTGACGCTTTTCTAGATGTTTGATTACAGCCGCGCGCAAGGCTGGTTCACCGGAGGCCGGTGAAAATTCAAAGAGACTGGACTCACCCGAGCTTTTGATTAGCTCTTGCATGATGTCTACAAATTCTTCTTGGGGATAGCTATGGCGAGCTGGTATGCCAGCGGCAAAATTGATAACATCCCCGCCTTGAGTCAAGCGTGGTTGTTTTTCCATTAGGCTATAAAGCTCAGAAGCATATGATGAATAGCGGTTTTGCCAGTCGATAGCACCACTGCGCACAGGCATGGCAGCATAAGACACTGGATTTGGTGCGGTAACTTTTATAGCAGTGGACTCGACAAAAGTGCCACGGCCAACATGGCTCTTAATAAGTCCGACTGGATAACTCATCATAGGCTCGGGAAGCTGTGGACCTATCAATCTTGAGCTTGCTGGCTAACTCCCTGTTAGTGGGCAGCTTATCTCCGGCTTTGAGCTTGCCACTCTCAATGGCACCGCTTATGGCATCGACAATGCGACGGTAAAGCGGTGTGCGCTCATCGGCGAGGCTCAGATTTATGTCAAATAGGTCCAACCAATCCAATTTTTACCAGCCAATATGCGCGCAGCACATACCAATTGATCCAATAACCCTTAAAACCCATGATAGATCGACCAGCCAATCCAGTCAATCACTCCGCAACTACCAGCCAATTGAATTATTTTAAGGGTTCAACCCAGCCAATTAGTTGTTTCAGACTGGAGCAACCCAGCCAATTTTAAAAGAAGCCCGAATTATCCATATCAGAGGGCTCATCACTGCCAGGCTCACGAACGTGCTCTGGGGCAGAAATTGTAGCTGTACTCTCGGTCGATTTATTGTTTTTGGCAGCGACAGGGTCGTGCGTGGGCAGCATGGCATCAATAGCCACTCCCGAAAAAGCCGACAAGACAGATAGAGCCAGATTGGACGTAAAAACTAAAACGATCGATACTGGCAGATAGCCAAGAAATGTAGAAACACTGGCAAGCAACATTATTGACCAGACCGGCAAATGAGCAATGGCAAGTGTACGCGGCAATACTCTAGTCTTAGTCAGACAAAGAGCAATACAGAGACCAGCCATACCATAAAGTAGATTGGCCATCATAAATGTCTCAGTCAATGACTGGTTGATTAGTAGCCAGCCGAGCTGCACTGAGTCCTGGCGGATATAGCCTTGCAGCGCGATATCACCAAAGAGCACCATCATCCGACCAATCGCTTCGACATCCTGGCCACATGCCACAATCGAAAGACAAACAGCAATACCAACTAGATAGCGGTATTTTTCTTCCAATACCTCGCGCATAGCCAGGATAAAAACAAGAGTAGAGATACTGGATAGAAGCACAAGCAAACAGCTAGTGCGCCATAAAAACATGTGCTCAGGCACAAACTGCATTAGCTTGGCTGGCGAAAACTGAGCGAAATTGCCCTCTCTAAAAGCATAGACACATATTAGTGTGGCTGCTGTATGGGCGATAGCCGAAAAGAGACAGGTAGCTTGGACAAACCGATGGCGTCGCATCGGCGACGGGGCCGATGAAAGTGCGCTGGTATCGGTTTTAAATTCGGGCATATTAGCTCACTGGTGCGAGCTTGGCTTCGATTCTCTTTACGCCACCGAGATAGGGCTGCAGTACATCCGGGATTGTGACAGAGCCGTCTTCGTTTTGATAATTCTCCAGTATTGCAGCAAGAGTCCTGCCAATAGCCAGTCCCGAGCCATTGATTGTATGCAAGTAACGAGCCTTGCCACCATCTTTGGGGCGGTACTTAAGACCAGCACGGCGCGCCTGAAAGTCGCCAAAATTAGAGCAAGAGCTGATTTCGCGATACTTGTCTTGAGCGGGAAACCATACTTCGAGGTCATAACATTTACGAGCACAAAAGCCCATGTCTCCGGCACAAAGTAGCATGCGGCGATAAGGTAGCTTCAGTGCTTCCAAAATCATCTCGGCATCGCGAGTCAGCTTTTCATGCTCTTCTTCGGAGGTCTCGGGCAAAGTAAATTTGACTAGTTCGACTTTATTGAATTGGTGCTGTCTGATATAGCCTCTGGTGTCTTTACCGGCAGAGCCTGCTTCTCTTCTAAAGTTTGGCGTATAAGCACAGTGCAACAGTGGCAGGATATCTTCTTCCAGTACTTCGCCTCTATAGAGGTTGGTGACTGGCACTTCGGCTGTAGGGATGAGATAAAGATCGTCATCAGCTAACTTGTAATAGTCGCCTTCAAATTTAGGCAACTGACCAGTGCCTTCCAGACAATCACGGTTTACCAATACTGGCGGAAATACTTCGGTATAGCCTCTTTTGCCGTGGCTATCGAGCATCAAATTCATCAAGGCACGCTCGATTTTGGCGCCCCAATCCATCAGCACAGTAAAGCGTGACTGAGCGATTTTGACACCGCGTTCAAAGTCAAACACACCCAAATCAGCGCCAATTTCATAAGTGATGACGTGGATTTTTGATACTGGGGATGGTGCCCCACTTCGATACTTCTTTGTTGCCGTTTTCGTCTTCACCGTCTGGCACTTCATCAGCTGGCAAATTAGCCACTGACAAAAGCAGCACATTGAGTTCTTCTTCTAATTTGACCCGCTCTTCATTGACTTCATCCTGACGCTTTTTAGTCTCTGAGCTTTCTTTGCGCAGGCTGTCCAGTTCTTCCTTGGGCAGCTTACCAGTCTTAAACATCTCCGAAATTTCGTTGCGGCGGCGATTGAGACTCTCCCATTCGCCCTGAGCTTTGCGGTGACGGGCATCGACTTCTATTATCGGTTTGATAGTAAAGCCAGCATGGCGCCTGGCCAGAGTAGCTTCGATTTTGTCGGGATATTCGCGGATAAATTTTAGGTCAAGCATTTTGAACTTCTTGGGAAGAAACGACGTTTATAAAAGTGAGTCGATTATATAAGGCATAAGGTGAGGACTGCATGAGTCAGGGGGCGATTGATAAGAAGCGTAGACAAACGCTGGGCAAGGTAGGTGAGGATGTCGCAGCACAGTGGCTCACAGACTCACATATCGAGATTTTGGAGCGCAACTTCCGTAATGGCAAAGACGGCGAGATTGATATTATCGCCAGAGAGGGCGACGCTCTCGTCTTTATCGAGGTCAAAACCAGGCGTATCGACCGTCCCACCAGTGCCTGCGAGCACACCGGACAACTGGCTGTCGACAGGCGTAAGAGGCAAAAAATAGTCTCTGCTGCTTTTGCTTATCTGAGACAAAATCCGGAGACTGGCTATTTTTGTGCCAAGCTGGAGATGAGATTTGACCTCATCCTGGTGGATTTACTGATGAGCCTGCCGGATCTTTACAGCTATCTCGGAGAGCAAGACCTGGTGAGCCTTTCGCAAAAATCAAAACTTACTCATCTTAAGAGTGTCTTTTGACAGCGCCAGCATTGAAATTTCTTAAGGCACATTTCGCCTAAATTGAGCTGGTTGTAAGTTGACCGACTATCTACATGCCCTACACTTAGGCTGTTGATGAGGAGAAAAACACATGTTTGTCTGGTCCGACCGTAAAAATCAACTCGATGACAAAGAGCGTCTAGCTCAAATAACCAGCGGCGAGGATGGTCTCAACCAGCGCGCCATGGGGCTCTTCCCTCATCCCAAAGAAGAAGAACCAAGACGGGTAGATTTTGCCAGCCAGGTCAAATGCCGCCAGCTCTTTGTCTCCATGGAGGGCAACGAAGAGACTTGTGTGATGAGACTGATTTCACAGCGCAACAAGTCACGGGCCGCCGTCCTTATCTTTAGAGGCCGCGTCCTCGGCTGTATTTACGGACGCAAAGAGCACGACGGCAATCTGCTCAACTTAATCGGTCTTGAGGCCTTTCAAAGAGTGGGACTCGAGGTCCTATCTTCCGACACAATTATCGACACCTACAAAATTGACGACAAGACAGCCATTGCGGCCTCTTCTATTTTTCACGGTGAGCTTTATCAACCACAAAGCACCATGACAGTACCCGAGGTCTTCGAATTTTCGCTCAATCACCTGCTCGAAAGCCTCATGCCAGGCACTATCATCCTCAATCAGGGACCAAACAACGCCGCCATTATCTACACATTCAAAGGCAAAGTACACGGTATTTTTTCCTTCGAAAAAGGCTGGTTAGAGCCCACCAGAGAAGTAGCCACCGCACTCTTTGCCAATTTGACTCAACCCGATGTACAAGCTTCAAAACTGATGGCTTGCAATATCTGGGAATTAAAACAATTCACCTTTTCACTAACTGGACTGGAGGACCCCATCTCCGGCAATCCGCGCAGCTCATACTCGTCTATCTCGCTGGATTACAACGAAATCGACAATATCGGCAAGGACAAAAACGATCCCTCCCACAAACGTGAACAACACGAAGCCCCTCCAATCAACAAATTTGTAGCCGGAGCCAGTACAAACCGTATACAGCAGAGCTACTGGAAAAATAAAGGCGAGAAACTCAGCATAGACTAATGACAGCAAACTCCGTTAAAAGTCCCAACCAGAGCGTGATGCCGCTCTCAGCCAGGATAAATCAACAAAACCAATTAGAAATTGGCGGCATCAGCGCCACAGATCTAGTAAAAAAATTCGACACTCCACTCTGGATCATCTGTCAGGAAACAATTGAGCAGGCAGCCGCTGAACTAAAAGAAGGACTGGCCAACTATCCTGCCGGCACAAGTGCTTGCTATGCGGCTAAGGCATTTTTATGCAAAGCAATGGTCAAACTAATCGACAAACAAGGCTTTTGCCTTGATGTTGTCTCCGAAGGAGAGCTACAAACAGCTCTGGCTGCGGGTTTTAACCCAGACAATATTTATTTGCACGGCAATAACAAGTCAGATCGCGAGATAGCCTTAGCTATTGAGCACAAAATCAAACTAGTAGTAGACAACTTAGAAGACTTGCAAAAACTGGCAAGTCACAGTCCAGCCCCTTGCCAGGTGCTGCTACGCATCATCCCTGGTATCGAGCTAGACACTCATGACCACATCAAAACAGGACATGACAAAAGCAAATTTGGCATCCCGCTTTGTGATCTTGACAGCACCATCGACTACATCAAAAGCCAGCCAAGTATTGAGCTACTTGGTCTGCATGCCCATATCGGCAGCCAGGCCATGGACCTGGCGCCCTTTATCGATGTAATTGACGTCTTTGCCAGCCTATATAGCGGCATCAAACAAAAGCACGGACTCAGTTTGAGCCATCTGGATGTGGGTGGCGGACTGGGTATAGCTTATGTCGAGTCCGACAGGCCAATCGCCCTGGTGGACTGGGCTAGAGCTATTGCAGTCAAAGTACAAGAAGCTTTTGAGCAAAAGGCTCTCGCACTGCCCCATTTATCAATTGAGCCCGGACGATGCCTGGTGGGCACAGCCGGGGTCACTCTCTACCAGGCTGGTCGGGCTAAACACCTGCCAGATGGCACAAATTATCTGAGCCTGGACGGGGGAATGGCAGATAATCCAAGACCGATAACCTATCAGGCAATCTATACCGCCAGGGTGGCAAACCGCATGGAGCCTCGTTTAGACCAAGTAAAACAGTGGTCACTAGTGGGCAGGTACTGCGAGTCAGGGGATATAATCGTAGAGGAGGCCAACCTGGATGTTGACCCGGGCGATATCATTGCGATTTTTGCTACCGGGGCATACAACTATAGTATGGCGTCCAATTACAACCGTACTGCCAGGCCGGCCTGCGTGCTTGTCTATAAAGGTCAGGCGGAGGTAATTGTCGAGCGTGAAAGCGTGTCCGATTTGTTGAGGCAGGACCGGATTGCCAGCTGGTTATAGCAGGCAATGAGAGGAGCCAGAGTTAGATGAATGACTACGGCGAGCTAATCAATCAGATTAACTGGTTTGTGCTGGCCAAAGTTATCGTACAGATTTTTGTGCTTTGTTATGCCGTACTCTGGCTCTGGCGCCGTATTGCTGGCACCCATGCCGAGCGATTGGTCAAAGGCATTTTGCTTTTAATTGCTATTGCAGTGGCTAGCTGGCTTTTGCAGCTGACTATTATCAACTCCATGCTGCAGCACATGATCCCTGTAGCAGCGATGGCACTAGTCATAGTCTTCCAGCCGGAGATAAGACGTGGACTGGGTTATCTCGGTCGCATGCAGACTTTTAAATTTGACCTGTCTCTATCTGATACCGATAAAGCTAGAGCAGCAAGAGATATACAAAGCATAATCCAGGCAGTAAGAGAGCTATCGCGCAGTAAAACCGGCGCATTGATTGTGATAGAACCACCAGAAGGCGAACGCGACTATTTGAGCCCAGGCACGCCAATCAACGCCGATATATCTTCCACATTACTATTGTCAATATTTTTTCCCAAGTCTCCACTACACGATGGCGCTGTGGTCATTCGCAAAGACAAAATCGTTGCCGGGGGCGTGATTTTGCCTATGACCGACAACCAAAAACTGAGCTACAAATACGGCACCAGACATAGAGCAGCAATTGGATTGTCTGAGACTTATGATGGTCTTTGCATAGTCGTATCTGAAGAAACCGGAGCTATATCTGCTGCCAGCCGGGGCATGCTGGCGCGGTACAATAATGCCGAAGATTTAAGCGAACCACTTGCTTATCTCTATCACCAGGGACAGGATGAAGGCAGTGCCACTCCTCTCAATTCTTTTCTGTCACTGTTTGGACGTGGTAAAAATGAAGGCGCAGAGCCAGGCGTAATCACAACTCAAGCTCCGACTAACATCAAAAGCGTAAGCGAGAGCAAAACAGATCTCAAAGCGATTCAGGGTGCCACTGGTGGCAATCGCAAAACAATTAACAGCGACAATGCAGCTAAAGAATCAGACAACAAGCCAAATACAGTACCGCTCAAGCAACCAGAATCAGAACAGGCCGTTTAGATTTTGGGCGCTCCCCCTGGCACTATATTTGTCGTTTGGCAGCTCACTGACAGTGCTAGCTCAAAATCAATTTAGTGATCTCAGTCCCTCGGCCCAAGAAGTAGCTCAAGATATCGGCATTGACGACGAACTAAAAGAACTGTTAGCACTCAAAGCCAAGCGCTCCAATCAAACAAATGATACTACAGACAGTACCGGCTCAAAGGGCCGACACGACAATACTAGTGCGAGCTCACTCAAAGTCGACGATCCAGACACTATACGTATTTTGCTTTTACGCCAGGAAATCTCAGAAACAATACTGGCAAGTACTCTCGATTTGCGCGTAATTATTGCCCGCATCGATCAAGAAGGTGCAGCATATAGTGAGCTAAAATCCTACCTGGAAGAAAGAAGAGATCAGGCAATTAGACGCAATAATACTGCTAACTTTTTAAGCAACGGTGCCCTCACCATGGCTTCAAATGGCTGGGAAATACCTACTGGAGAGACCCCGGAGACCATAGGCGCTATTATTGGAGCAGTCGCTGGTGGTGTCACCACTGGTATCTCAGGGTGGGCCCTCAAAATAAGTGGTGGCGAAAAACGGTCAGCCGAAATCCATCCTAATATGCTGGCAAAACTATTTAATCAACCAGTCGATAGCGATCACGACTACCCTAGAGAAATCTGGCGATTTATGACAGATCCTATGCCGCAATCAGCCACCAGAGAATCACGCAAAGACAGATTGCTTAAACGCTGGGTGGAGCTTAAGCGTGTGGAGCAAATCAATACACCGCAAGGCAAAAAGCATTTAGCCCAGCTTTGTGGCACAGTGCCTCAGGTAAATACAGTCAATATCGATTTGCTCGATGACCGAGTGGCAATGCTATACGACGTTAAAGCAACAGTTAGTTTGATGTTTGCTCAACTACTGGAGCTTATGCGGGCAATCCATGGACGGCAGGACAAACTATCTCAATAAGCACTAACGCAATTCAGCTTTGTAATCAGTACTTTTTGTGCCCAAAAGATGATCGCGGGGATGAAGCTGCCAGTAAGTGTAGTCGAGCACAGGCACAAAGTGACAATCTGGCACTATTTTAAGTAGTCTGGCTCGCTCTGAGCGGCTAAATTTATCATCCACGTATAGATGCTTTAGATGTTTCATCCTGGCAAAATATGTAAAAGACTGCGTAGTGATGTTGGCTCGTTCAAGGCGGAGTGTCTCCAGATTAGCCATTTTAGTAAGTGGTTCGAGGTGGACATCAGACAGGTCTTCTGCGATAAGCCAGACTTCTTTAAGGCGCTTATAGCGCGGCAAGGCGTTAAGCAAATCGTGGATGTGACGCTCGTCCACTCGCTTGAGCTTGAGTGTATCTAGTTGATTGAGTATCTGCATACGCAGTATCGCCCCACAGGTCAAATCAAGCCCAGACAGACCCAATGAGTGCAAGTGTTTAAACTCATTGATGCGCACCAGATCGCTATCGTCTATGGTGCACTCATCGTAAACATCCTGTCCTGGAGCCATTTTTATATATGGATTAAAAAGGCACAACTCATCCAAATCTCTAAACTTATCAATTTGATAGAGCATTTCACGACTGTTCTCACTAGAAATCTCAAGTCCATTTATATCTCTTGGTCCAAGTAAATCAAATAGATGCTTGAGTCCATCAACTCTATAACCAAGTGCAAGCGTGACATGGCTATTGGCCGGTACCTTAATTTTGCCAACAGCAGGCAGGACCTGATCATTTATTTTTACTGTACCCATAATGAGATCCGGAGGAAAACTAAAACTATCACCACTGCGGAGCTTCTTGTTATGAGTGAATAAATGGTCCAGATAGGCCTGCATCTGCCTTTTAAACTCTTCCTGTCTTTTCAAGACTTTTTCATAGTCTAGTGCCAGTGCTTCTTTTAACTGTTGCTCGGTGCCACCATAACGTCTAAAGGCATTTTTTGCTATCGACTCGCGGTAGAGCAAAACTTTGATATTGTCCAACTCGCACATTTCCGGCGGAGCAGCACTGCCCTCTAGAGGCACTGGCAGCGCAGTGAGTCTGGGACTATCAGTCAATAGAGGCACGATTTTTTTTGCTTCTTGATGGTAAGTCTGACAAAGCAAAGTAATGATGCCAATAGCAATTGCGGCAAGCGACATCATAATATTTTGACCCTTTGTAAATCTGCCTCTGCGCTCAGCAACCACCTCAACTGGCACTGTAGCTGGTTTGAGCGCAGCACTACTGGCAGTACCAGGTCCTCTGAGCACTCTCTTGAGGTCACGACTGACATCAGCCATAGTCTGATAGCGCGCTGATGGCTCTTTGGCGAGGAGGCGCTCCATAATTACTGTGAGACGGGGATCTAGTGTACTGAGTAGAATTGGTGCAGTCTGATGTAGTAAAAAGGTCTCAAAAGCATTGTTACCAACAAAAGGCGGTCGACCCGTCAGGGTCTCATACAATGCACAACCAAAAGAATAGATATCGGAGCGCTGATCGACCTTGAGGCCTGAGCACTGCTCGGGGCTCATATAATAAGGCGTACCAAAGATCATACCGGTGGCCGTTTGAGATTGAGAGGCTTGATCATTGCCCAAAACCCGGGCGATACCAAAGTCCACAATTTTGATATTAGAGATTGCCCCACTACCGTCCTTTACCAGCATTAAATTGCCAGGCTTGATATCACGGTGGACAATGCCCTGACTGTGACTCTGGGCTAGCGCATCAGCCACTTTGATAAAGAGAGGCAAAGCCTGATTAGTCGTCAGCTTACCCAGTCTTTTGATTTGCTCGTTGAGACTCTCACAAGTCAAAAGCTCCATAACAAAATAGGGCCACTGCCCACCTTCAACTCCCATGTTATGGATAGTCACTATGCCCGGATGATTGAGACGAGCTAAAGTCTGGGCTTCTTGCTTAAATCTTGCCCAGTGCTCGCCACTGAGATCATCACCAGACAGTATCTTGATGGCATAACTGCGCTGCAAAATGATGTGATAACAGCTAAAGACAACACCCATACCGCCGTGCCCAATAGGCTCAAGCAAGCGATAAGTGTTGTCGACTATCTCTCCAGCCACAAAGGTCCGACTTACACCAGTTTTGCGACAAAACAGGGTTGTGCCGCCATTTAGCGCGCCAAAATCAGAGCCGCTTTCTGGTTTGTTAGTAAGCAAATGCTGGTTTAACAAGTCTTCCGCCTCGTCCATTGTCACTCCAACGCAGGAGACAATGATCTACTAACCCAAGTGAAAGATATGTGACAAGAGAAATAAGAAAGCCGTGCGGTTTTAGGCAATGTTATACGTAAGAACCAAACAAGACTGCGTAGTAACAACATGGACTGCCAATCGAGCAGCCTCTAACTTGTAGATTAGAGTCATTGCCTCAGGCAATCATAGACTTTCACCCCACCCCGCCCCACCCTTTGTTTTAGTTAGGTGTAATTATGAATCGTGAACAAATCGAGGCTCATGCCACTGGCGTGGCAAACACCAAAGATGGACTCAGTGCAAAAAAGCTTTTAGATGAAATTACGCCATGCGACAGAGAGGCTGTGCTGATTGAAGCAGTCAGAATAGCCAACGAAAGAATGCAAAAGGATCCATTCTCGAACGGACGCTATGCCATCCAGGTGACCGAGCAAGGTGACCAGAGAGTCAGCACTTTAAACGCCGTTAGACCAACTTTTCTTGGACTGGGAGCAGATCAAATTCTGCCCGTTCTATCAATTACTGCGCCAAAAGAATGTAAGAATTAGTCCGCAATAGGGCCTAACTGCCAAGCTCGGCTACAACAAGTCTGGCAGCTTCCACTGGCGACTGATGTTTGAGTATTGGCCTGCCAACGACAATATAGTCAGCGCCATAACTAAGAGCTTGAGCGGGAGTGACAATACGAGACTGGTCATCAGTACTGGCAAAAGCAGGACGGATACCAGGTGTGACAATGAGAAAGTCTTCTCCGACAGCGTCCCTGATAGATTTAGCTTCCAGAGCAGAAGCGACCACTCCATCAAGACCGGCTTCTTTTGCCATTTTTGCCAGATAAGGCACCATTTCGCTTAGTGGCAACTCTACTTTTAGCTCATCGCGCAGAGTACGGGCATCCATACTGGTCAAAATAGTGACGGCAATCAAGGCCGGGCGAGGACTCTTGCTATCGCCATGAGCAGCTTTAACAGCTTCGCTAGCGGCCTTCATCATGGCTGAGCCGCCTATTGCATGCAGATTAAAGAGCTCGACACCGTGAGCGACGGCGGCCTTACATGCACCGGATATGGTGTTAGGAATATCGTGAAACTTACCATCAAAAAACACTTTGGCATTGTGTTGTTTTGCCACAGCAAACAATTCTGTGCCACAGGAGGTAAACAGCTCAAGACCAATTTTGAACATGCCAACTTCATCTTTGAGCAGCTCGATAAGTCTAATTGCCTCGTCTTTGCTTGAGACATCGAGAGCGACAATCAAACGCTCCTTAGCTTGAAGTTTGCCCCTTTTGAGTGCAAGACCGGTCATTTGCATTTCTCCAGCAAGTAATCATTTTAAATATGCATAGCTGTGACAAACGGCCTGGCACCAATAGTGCCAAGCCGTGACAATACTTACCGCAATGCTCCTAGGAAGCTGTTGTGGCAGTATCGCGCTTGTATCTCTTCATAAAGCGATCGACGCGACCTTCAGTATCGATGATCTTTTGTTGACCAGTGTAGAAGGGATGGCAATTGCTGCAGATTTCAACACGGATTTGATTTTTGGTGGAACCCATCTGTACCGAAGCTCCGCACACGCATGTGGCAACAACTTCATGGTACTTGGGGTGAATTCCTTCCTTCATGACGGCACCCTTTTAAACATATAATTAAACACACTACAAAAGATATCATACGACTACCCGGGCAACCTAGCTGCTTCAGGACTTTCGTAAGGTCACTTAACAGCTTTGCCCTTAAATTCAATTTATCGGCTGTTTGATTTCCACGCCTTCGCCCACAGTCCTGGTCAGACGGCTGCCTTCGATTTCAAGATAGACTTTGCGGTCAAAGGCCAGGTCCTTAACCGTACGCTTCAATTGCTCCATTCGAGTTTCAAAGGATTCAAGCCCTCCACCCTGGACAAAGTGCTTGGAGAGATTGACTGCTATCGCCCCACCAGTCAGGTTCTTCACATCCACAAGGACAGTCCCTGCCGGTATTTCACTGCCGATGCCAGAGGCTGATTCAGTACCATTAGGTCCACGAGCAAGCTCTTTGAGAGCAAAATCTAGATAATCAGCCCGGGTATTCTGTCCTTTATAGGGACGTTCGACTGGGACAAAGGTTAGCGCACCGGCCTCTGGTTTAACAAACCAGACCACTATTTGGTCGCGCATGGGCACTAGACGCCCGGTTAGCATCTTTTGCTCTTTGCCTGGCGCCACTTTTACTTCTGGACTGAGTACTTGCCTGCCAGCACAGCCACCAAGTAACAAAATCGAGGCAGCTCCAATAACCAGGAGCCTTCTATTTGACGGTTTCAACAACTTTGGTGTTACCTCCGCGGGGTGCCAGCAAAAGCTTGCCATCACCAGAGACGCTGTCGCCTTCTAATTTAAAACTTTTCAGTCTAAAAGCATGGTCTTTACGATCCATTCGCCCAAAATCAATAATTGGATTGAGCAGAGTCTCGGCAAAAGCAGCAAATTTTTCGGGCTCGACAATACCGTCCGAATCAACTTTTAATTGCTCTAAAAGGATCTTACTATCGCCTTCCAGGCGAGGCACTGCACTAATTTTGACAGGCACGCCAGTATCAACGCTGGCACCTTTTACAGCAAGGATGGCATCAAGCGTGATTCTGTCGCCCTCGACGTCCACCTTAGGATTTAAAACGGCAAGTTCTTCTTCACCAAGACCGGGCAAATCAAGCTTGAGTCCACGCAAAGATGATGTCACTTTAGGACTGTTTAGCGCCTGAGCAATTTGTTTTTCGCTTACTTTGGCTTTGACAGTCATTAATACTGGGGTCTGCATGCCCCGACTGATTGTCTTTGATTTTTTGTAGTTGTACCAAAATGGGCTATCGGAGCTGACATTGATGTCGCCGGCTGTGACGCCCTGCACACTGGGGTCGATTACATGGACATCGACTGATTTGACCTTGCCCGAGATAAGCGAAGTGAGAGAGTATGTTTTGACCTTTACTTTGACCTTACCGCCTACTTTCTTTTTGATGGCTGCCTCAGCCGCCTTGCTGGCTACATATTGAGTGATGATATTGATGCCGGTAACCTTTTGCACCGTGCGCGAAAATTTAGACCCAATCGGATAAGGCGCCGGTGGCTCGGTTTGCTTTGCCTTAGAGTCAGAAGCAAAGCTCGGGGCAGTAGCCATAACAATGGTAGCTATTAATAGAGTTAAGTGACGCATGATTAGCTCCTCTTGAGAGCCAAATATAGCAAAATAGCGCCCCCGCTCCAAGACGATGGCTCTAACTTAGCACCATAAGCGGTACTAAAATTAGCGGTCTTCGTCTTCTGGACGGCGCTGCGGACTTGGCGCCGGATTAGTTGACGGATTGGGATTAGGATTGCGCATCTTTTCGTTGAGAGCTTCTTTGAGCAACTCATTTTGACGCAAAAGTGCCTTGAGGTGCTCGTTGGCGATTGCCAGTTCAGCTTGCAACTCAGCCACAGTTTGCTCGTGGCTGACGCCAGTAACTGGGTCGCGACCGGGCATCTTGGGCAAAAGCACATAACCTAGCTGCACAGCTTTGAGGGCAGCAGCAGTACGGGTTGGCACTTTTAGTTTAGCCAGGATACATTCGATATGTTTTTCGACTGTTCTCAGCTTCATGTCGAGTTCTTCAGCAATTTCTTTATTGCGCAAATCGAGTCTTATCAGCACTTCGATTTCGCGGTCGGTCAAATTGCAGTTAGGCATACTCGTGGTGGGAGTCTGCTTTACCAATTGTGTAATTTTGGGATCGCAATAAGGCAGCGATCTTGTCACCTGCTCAATTGCTTCAAATAGAGTGCGTGGACCGGAGCTCTTTAGACAAAAGCCCCTGGCGCCAGCCCGACTGAGCTGGTTGTGATATTTGGTGGCGTGATAGCTGTCCGTCAAAATCAAGACATTGGCGTTGGGCACTTCTTGATAAACCCGACGACAGACTTCAACGCCGTTTAGGACATC
Organism: Candidatus Obscuribacter sp.; assembly: GCA_016718315.1. GTDB lineage: Bacteria > Cyanobacteriota > Vampirovibrionia > Obscuribacterales > Obscuribacteraceae > Obscuribacter. The sequence goes on from JADKDV010000001.1 coordinate 1,169,246, forward strand.
AAGGTCAACATCAAGGATGACAAAGTCTGGTCTGAGACGACGAATCATCTCAATGGCGCCCATACCATCGGACGCTTCGCCGACGATTTCAACCACTTCAGATACCACGCGTTTAAGACCAAAGCGAATTAGCTCGTGCCTTTCAACTACGACAGTGCGTGGACGAAACACAGAATGCCTCTGAACAGTTGCGGATGAATCCAAGAAAGTCTCCCGTCTATCCCTCGTCAGCCTTAAGCTCTTGATGAGGGCTACCGGTGTTTATTGTAACAAGGTCAGGCTATTGCGTAAGAGCTAACTTCATATTCCCGATATTCTACTCAACTTAATCGTTAATAGCCAAATTAGCAAGCTGCTGATAATGTGCAAAAGCCCCACAGGGTTTGTATTTGAGCTGTTGCCCCCTCTTTGCTTCTTTGAATTTAGTCAAACAAAAGCGCTCCAATCGTCCATTATGTATATACGGAGTAGACCTCTTGTCAGCTTTTGGCAACAAGAAAAATGGGCAAGAAGCAGCCAAGAGCATGAAAAGAGACTGAAAATTTGATTGAATAAATATAGAAGTGGGGGAAATCCCCCATGGCTGTTGTAATTCAATCTGGTTAATCTAAACTTATGTGACATAGATTGGAGTATTGAGAGCAGGGTTAGTTGGAGTCAATGAAGTCCGCCGCCGTAAATTTAGTAAGAAGAACTGCCAGTGTTTTATGCACTGCTACTGCTATTGGTGGCATGCTAGCTCTTACTGTCGGCCTTGAAGGCCAGGCTACCAAGCTCAATGCCAAACCTCTGCCCCATGCCGGTGCTTCCTCCACCTGGGATAGACCCACCAAAGATTTTGGCGCTGCTGACAGCGAAAACCCCAGAGAAGCTCTACCGCCAAGCCTCTGGTCATCCCGCCGTTCAGACTACCGCGATGATGCTAAACAAAAAAAAGAAGACGAAGAAAAACAAGCCAAACTAGCCAAAGAAAAGTCTGAAAAAGCCAAGCAAGATCAAATCAATGCCATAAACCAGTACAAACAATCTGGTATTGATGCCAACAACAAGGCGGTTGGTCTAGCCAGACAGGGACGCTGGCAAGAAGCTGTCGGTCAGGCCGAACTGGCTGTCAAAATCGATCCGGCTAATGAAGAGTTTAGAAAAAATCTTTCTGCTGCCCGCTGCGAATGTGGCAAACAAAGAATGGCTAAAGGCGACGTCACCGGTGCCGCGCATATGTTTCGCAAAGCTCTGGCGGCGCGCTCAGACAATGCCATGGCCGGCAACATGCTCAGTGCTGCCATCAAAAAAATGGGACTGGACCCGGCATTGGGCGATAATCGCATCGGTCTGGGAGATCAATTACAAGCAGCTGGAGACAAAGAGAGCGCTTATATCGAGTATCAGATTGCTTATCAAGTCGAACCCAATGCTCGCACATATACAAAGATGGGCGACATCAATGTCATCTTTCAGCAATATCCAACAGCCCTTAGCTGGTACAAAAACGCCATCACTAAAGATCCAGATTATGGTCCAGCCCACCGCGGACTGGGCTACCTTTATATAATGGCCAAAGATTTTCCTAATGCTGTATCTGAGTTGCGCAAAGCAGTGATTATCAATCCAGCGGATGCCGGAGCTGGACAATCTCTAGTAGAAATTTGGCGCAAACAAGTCAGTGCACAGCCATCACTTGCCGAAAACCACCTTGGTCTAGGAGCGGCTCTGCAACTAACTGGAGACTTTGACGGAGCCGAATCAGAGTATGCTCAAGTAGAACAATTTGATAGACAAAATGCCAAGCTCGCTCCCGCTCGCAATAGCCTTGCTCGCGCTCGCAAGCACCGCGAAGCAGAAAAGCACAAAGAAGCGGCAGAGACATTTTTTAACCAGGGTCTTAAGGGTGAAGCACTCTCTGAGATGACTCAAGCACTGATGATTGAGCCTAATTCTTCCCGTTATAACTTTCAGATGGGCGAGTATCTAGAGGCAGCTGGCAATTACAATGCCGCTCTGCAAGCCTATCAAAAGAGCGTCATCATCGATCCCAAAAACGAAGAAGGGGCAAGACGCATGCGGGACCTGATGTCGCGTGGTGCGGCCAGACCAAACCAACAACAACAATCTCCAGTCCAGCAAAACCAGGGCAATCAGGGGCAATCTCTAGCACCACAACACAGTGCCACAGCACCTGCCAAAAATATGTTTGAAGGCACACCACAAGGACTGACTCGTCCTGATGCTCCGGCTTTTACTGGGGCGTTTCGCACTCATGATGATCCTCAAGGTCGTCCAGTCAATCAATTTGCCGATAAGCGCGAAGTGATTAACACCGCCGAAAACAACTCAAGTCGCAAACCTCCAGTACAAGCCGCTAACAGCGACGCTAATAATCCAGTCTTAAAACAAGCAGCAGATTTAGAAATCAAAGGTGATTTTGCTGCCGCAGCGACATTGCTAAAACAAGCCCTGGATGCCAATTTACAGAGTCCAGAAGTGCACCACAGACTGGGTCTGACTCTGGTCAATCTCGGACAAACTAGCGAAGCACTATCTGAATTGCGCATTGCCAGTGCTCTTGATCCGGCCAACAAAACTTTTGCCGATGACCTGGCGAGAGTATTGCGTATTCACCAGCGCAGTCTGACCTCAGGCAGTGGTAGCGGAGAGGGTCAATGAGTTTTTACTTTCAAGCTCCAGACTTAGCCGAATTTCCACGCCGCTCTTACCGCCGCTTTTTGGAAGAAACCCTCGGCAATCTATTTGCCGAAATCTCTCCCATAACCAGTGACTATGCCCATCGCTTTGAGCTTACTTTTGTCGGACAAGACGGCAAAGTACACTGGAAGTTTGAAGATTACGCACCGGATTCGGGTTATCCAACATCGCCTGAAATGGCCCGTAAATCAAACATGACTCATGCCAAAAGACTACTCATGGAAGTCTGGTTGAGAGACACTCAAACTGGCGAATTGCGCAAATCCACCGCCTATATGGGCGATCTGCCAGTAATTACCGACCGCGGTACTTTTGTCATTAACGGCTCAGAACGCGTTGTATTGGGACAGCTGGTGCGGGCACCAGGCATATATTTTAGCTCTATTGGACCAACCAGCTATAAAGCTTTGATGCTAGCCGAAATGGGAGCACCAGTAGCTTTTGAGCTTGAACTCGATCCCAGCATGGGCAAAACCAGCCGGGCTAAATGTCGTATCAAACTACCTAAACGCTCCTGGGTCGCTGCCACCACAGTGCTTACTGCCATGGGCGTTGACACCGCCGACTTGCAAAAACGCATCGGCAATCTTTTGCAGCGCAATCGCATTGATTTTAAACCTATCTCGCAGACAGAAGCGCTCGGCACTATTGGCCGTGCCTGGAAACCTGATGGCGGTGGTGGTGCTAGCGGTGGTGCTACGGCCCTCAAAGAATTGACAGATAAACGGCGTTACTCGCTGGGCAAATTGGGACGACGTCGTCTCAACAAAAAACTAGGCATCGAAGGCGAAAGCCACCAGATATCAGCCTCTGACATGCTGGCAGCAGTGGAATATCTCCTTGGACTGCCTCTCGATATGGGCACCATGGATAATATCGACTCTCTCGAAAACCGACATCTGCGCGGTGTGGGTGAGACGATGACGCGCAATGTCAGACCGGCGCTAGGTCAGATGACACGCTCTATCCGCACTCGTCTGGAATTAAACGAAGACGAAGAAATCGGCTCGCCAAACGAGTTACTTGATACCAGACCTTTTGCCAATGCCATCAGTAAATATTTTACCGGCAACCCGCTAGTACAATATCTCGACCAACAAAACCCTCTATCTGAGCTATCTCACAGACGGCGTATTACTTCGTTTGGTCCTGGTGGTATCGACCCTGCTGCTGCGCCTGTAGAGATGCGCGACATCCACCCCTCGCAAATTGGACGTGTCTGTCTGGTCGAATCTCCTGAAGGTAAAAACTGCGGCATGGTGTCATACATGGCTACGTACTGCCGCATCGACGATGATGGCTTTATGACAGTGCCTTACCGCCGCGTCGAAAACGGCATAGTTACTGACGAAGTAAAGTTTTTGGGACCAAGCGAAGACAAGCAACACACACTAGCACCACCAGATACCAAACTAGATGGCGACAAAATAATTGGACCGCTCGTTGCTGCTCGTCGTGGTGAGAGCTTTATGGAAGTGGCGCCAGAAGACGTAGATATGATCGGTATTGCCCCTCAGGGCTTTATCTCGGTAGGTAGCGGACTGATTCCATTTTTGGAACACGACGACGCCAACCGTGCTCTCATGGGCGGTGGCATGATGCGTCAGACTCTGCCTTTGATACGCCCCGAGAGGCCGCGTGTCGGTACCGGCATGGAGCGTATCGTCGCTCGCTCCAGCGGTCACAGTGTGATTGCCAGAAGAGCCGGACGCGTCACTCGTGTAACTGCCAACGAAATAATCGTAACCCAGGCATCAGGCGAATCTCGCGGCTATAACTTAATACGTTATGACCGTACCAACCAGAATACTATTTTGGACCAGCGCCCCTCTGTAGTGGTCGGTCAGCAGGTCGAAGCAGGACAGATAATTGCTGATGGACCGGCTATTGATGCTGGTGAGTTATCGCTTGGTCGCAATTTGCTTATCGCCTTTATGCCCTGGAATGGCTACAACTTTGAAGACGCTATCGTTGTACGCGAAGGTCTAATTAAAGACCACAAACTGAGCCATATCGAAATCGAAAAACATTCAGTAGGTGTGCACCAGACTCTGCGTGGTCCAGAAATTTTGACACCAGAACTGCCTAACGTTGGCGGTGGCGGTCTCGATCATCTCGATGATAGAGGTATCGCCAAAATAGGTAGTTATGTCAATCCAGGCGACATTCTGGTGGCAAAGCTGTCACCCAAAGAAGCTAAAGCGTTATCTGCCGAAGAAGAACTATTGCAAGCAATCTTTGGCAAAGTAGCAGAAGAAATGGGTGATACCAGTCTGCGCGTACCGCACGGCTCTGGCGGTCGTGTCATCGATGTACGCATCTTTACACCCGAGACTACACCTGAGTTAAAAGCAGGCATCATCTGCGAAATCGAAGTCTTGATAGCTAGACTATGTCCGCTGGAAGTGGGCGACAAACTGGCTGGCCGTCACGGCAACAAAGGTATTGTCTCGATTGTGGTCAAAGACTGCGACATGCCCTACCTGCCGGATGGCACTCCTGTAGATCTAGTGCTCAATGCTCTGGGCGTACCCAGCCGTATGAATGTCGGCCAGGTATTCGATACCCAGCTAGGGCTCTATGCTCAAATTCTCAACCGCTATTACCGCATCCACCAGTTTGACGAATCAATTGCTCCTGATGCGAGCTTCCGCCTGGTTACAGACGCTCTCAAAGAAGTACGCAAATTACCAGGCTATCACTGGATGGGCGAAGACGGCAAGGTATTGCTCACCGACGGCCGCACCGGTGAGCCTTTTGATAGACCAGTACTGGTGGGCAGACAGTACATGCTCAAACTCAACCAGCTAGTTTTGCACAAAATCAACGCCCGCTCTGGATTGGGCGGACCTTATGCCGCTGTCACCCAGCAACCCGTGGGCGGTAAAGCCAACCATGGCGGTCAACGTATGGGTGAAATGGAAGTCTGGGCCATCCAGGCTTATGGTGCAGCCACAGTGCTGCACGAAATGATGACCATTAAATCAGACGACATCCAGGGCAGACACCAGTCTTATGCCGATATGGTGCAGGGCAACCAGATTGAGCCTGGTGGCCGCACCGCCGCCTTTGATGGACTTTGTTGTGAAATCCGTGGACTTGGTATGGAAGTTACCCTGGGCAAAGTTGTGGATAGCTTCGAAGCCATTCCACTTAAAGAAACTGGAGCTGCTAAAAAGGGTTTGAGTGGACAAGGTGGGAACACTACGAAGACTCTGGAAGAGCAATATCAGGTCTCAAAAGTGCATAAATTGGAGTCGGAAGACGGCACCAAAATCCTCGAAATCGCCGCAGGGGAATACGTTCCAGTCACCAAGCCGGCAGCGCCTCCGGTAATCACTTCTTTGACAAGTGGTAAACACGGTGGGAAACCACGTATTGAAATGTCGGAGGAACCATTGTTTGATGACATAGACGAGAGCCCCTTGCTATCGTCTGAGGGCCAGTCTCCCGACAAAACCCCTTCTTTCGTAGACGACTTCATCAGTCAGATTGGTCTGGGTGATGATGACGAAGAAGAAAACCAACCACTCCCAGAACAAGCCCTTGCCTTAAGCGAGCTATTAACTGAAGAGATTGGAATGGCATTTTCTCCTGTAGGCATGCAATTCCCTTCACTATCTGAATTAGCACTCCTGGCCAGTGATCTTGTTAAAAAGAGTGAGCAAGAAAAACCAGCAAGTCCTCCAATACCGGCTAATGACTTGAGTGGTTACTTTAAAAGAAGACCAGGCACAGAGGGAGACTCTGGATAAAGAGTCACCCTAAAGAGGAAACAGATGAAGCCCAGTTCGATTTCTAATGTATTAGAAATGCTCCGCAAAAAGCATCTGCCTTCCATGCTAGTTTTGGCACTCGCATCATTTTTAGCGCTGTCCACAAGCCCTGCGATGGCTCAATTTACAGCGCCTCAACCACCACCAATTGGCGCAGGCGACAATGCACCGCCTGTCAATCCTGGCGATACAGGTGGTATTCCGGCAGTCCCATCTGGTCAAGCTGATGTCACTTCTGGCACTAACTTCCCGGTAGGCACAGGAGCCGATCGCACTGTATATAGACTCTACAAACAAGATACCAATGGTCGTGGTCAACGTATGGTGCAGACCATCCGTCCTGATACTCTCACTCCCGAGCAGCAAGGTGCCATTATGGGTATCCTCGGCGGTGCCGCAGGTAACGGCGCTCAATCAGTCGACGTCACCGTCTCGGACGCTCAGCTAGAGCAAATCAACGAAGCCATGGCTGCTTATCCGCAGACTACAAACAATGGCGGTCGCAAACAAATCACCACTGATGCCCCCGCTGCCGGCAGACCACTGCCCGGTAGAGAGTCTATTTATAGCTTCCCTGGAGTAATCCCTACAGTAGCTACTTTTGGACGCTATCTGGTCATCCTGGGAGTGGTGGCAGCGACAATATTTATGGCTCTGGCAGCCTACTCCATGGTCAACGGTGGTCAATATGGTGCCGCCCGGGTACTGGGAGCAGCCTCCGGTCTGTTTATGCTCCTGGCTGCCTACACCATCTGGAAGGTCGTCCAGATGAATACATTTAATGCAAACTCTGACCGTGCCGCAGAAATAAGAGCCAAAGCAGACGCAGCACCAGTCGGCAATGCCTTTATGCAATATCCTCAACTGCCAGCCACACCGGCTATCAATCAGACCTCCACTGGCCGCTCTGGCGTACCTGTTCAACCGCTCTTTAACTCTGGCAACTAACCAAAATGAAACTGCAAAAACTCTCTAGCAATCATAAAAAGTTAGCCTCACTGGTGCTCCTGGCAGTCAGTGCAGCAGCCGGTACTAGGGCGCTGGCAGCACCTGCAAACGAAATATTTAGTTCAATGCCGACTAAAACTACCAAAGTGCAACCACTGCCCAGAGTGATTAAACAGGCACCTCCGCCTCAGCCATCCAATCCAGTGGCAGCTCCCGGTGCTATGTCAATGATGAATGGAGGAGATACTCCGGCTGGGCGCTTTTTTGAAGCGATGGACGATATTGCTTTTAGTGGTTTCCCCAGAGACAACGAACGATTTATATTGCAAGCTAAGTTCAACGAAGAGCTGGAAAAAGTAGAGCGCTGGACCAGCACAGCAAAAGTAGTCGCTAAGCGCTACCGTGACACAGCCAGAGCCCTGCGTGCCATTGAGGTACCAGACAGTCGCAACGACCTGGCCCAATACAAAGACATGCGAGCTGAGTGGTTTGACAATGCTGCTGATGTCTACGAACAAATGTATAAGCCCAAAAGACCCGCTCAAACTATGGAGGAATTAGAAGAGCAGCTAGCAAAAGTGGACCGTGATGCGGATACTGTTGCGGCACAAAAGAAGACAATACTTAGCATGGATCGCAGCTTGAGAAAGCTGTACAGAGTGCATGCAGACAAACACACCGACTCTCTTACTGGATACGTGCAGGGCGATCAAAACCACAAATAATTTCCTAATTTTCTTCCACCCACCCCCACCGCGCGAAAATCAACACCCAGAAGAGGCGATATAAATGGCGATTCAATTAAATGAACGAGATCAGTTGATTTTTAAGCTGATTGATGAGCACGAAGTGCTGCTCGAAAAGCACATCTCCTGGTTTATCGCAGGGGATGACAAACCGGTTTTGATTAGAGACCGACTACGCAAACTTTTTTATCTGGATTATTTGCTCTGCCACAGACATGGCAGCAAATTGCCCTGGTGGACTACACCCACTAAACCACTCGTCTATGTACTCTCATCCATGGCACGCAAAGCCAACGGCTTTGAAGAAAACCAGGACGATGTGATGGACAACGATTTTCAAAGACACCATTTAGAGATTGCCAATCTGCGCATGCTTTTTTTGGTGGCTCAAAAAAATGGTCAAATCAAAAACTTCACCTGGACTACTTTTAAAAAGGACAGACAAAAAGACACCGGGCTCAACGCCAAAGTAACTTTTGAAGCAAATGGCAAAACAGTCACTCTTGGTCTGGTCAATCACTGGACCATGGTTGATGGTCTAAACGAAAAATTGACCAAGTCAGCAGTCAGCGAAGGACTGGACCATACTCTGGTAATCGCCAGAGAAGAAGCCGACAAAAAAGGAGCACAAATGGCATTTGTCGCTCAGGGCTGTCTTTCTGATAAGGCACTTTTCAGCACCCACCAAGATCTTTACCGCGAAGGTATTCTTGATTCGGGCTGGCAAACTGCGCGGGGTGAGGCATTTAATCTGGCCAGTCAGACTGTAGTTACTGAGCCTGCCTTTATCTCCAACTACACAACACCACCAATCGCCGTTTAATCTTCAGTTTAATCTTCACTAAAACCAGTGGCACCTGCTGCCGCTGGTTTTTGACTTGAGCGGGTATAACATTTGACAGGAAAATGAGCAGGTACTAATATAAATTATGAGCGGCGTCTAAGATTTGGCGATTTTTTGACGCATTTGGCGTTTTTGGGGGGGTCCAAAATTTATGCCTTTCTATTCATTGCCGGTAAATGCCGGCAGGCGGAGACCCAGAAGAGACGAGCGTGGCAACATGCTCATCTTTATTGTTGTCTCCAGCTTTATTATTATTGGTGGCATAGCGTTTTTTAGTTTGGGCTTTGCCAGGTTACTTGGTAGTAATAGCGAGCAGCGCACAGCTATCGAAGCAGCAGCTCTGGCAGCCGCACGAGACCTGAGCCGGATTGCCATTGAAACACCCGAGTATGGTTGGGTGTCCATCTCTGATGCAGCGCCAGTGGGCACCGGTACCGCCTCTGATGACAATTTTTATATACCTGTCAAAAGTATCAATACAATTATTGGCACCAACAGACTTGACCATATCATTGCCGAGCAACTAAACGACGACTGGCTCAAAGAAGTAATCAAAAAGGACATGCAATTTGCTTTGACAGCGCAAGGCAAACTAGCGGTCGAACTTAACAAGTCAATCGCCCCAGGTTATGTCGCCAAAGATATCAATGGCAACAACGTCGAAGTATACAAAGACGCTGAAGCAGCCTATCAAGCTAACGGTATCCGTATGACCGGAGGCTCAGCCTATACAGCTGGTACACTCAGGCTCAGCCTCGGTGGTATCAATGGTGGTGCACCGACATCTCTCAAACTCCCCAAACCAGTTAATATGGCCAATGTGCCAGCTGGTGCTCAACAAAACAGTTGCTACAAGTCTTATATCAATTTGCCAGTAGACGGCACTGATTATGTCTTTGCTGGTATCGGCGATAGTATCAAACTATTTGACGCCAAAAACTGGGTAGCAGCTGTCCCCGGCTTACCTTATCAGCTTGCCACAGTAGTCAGAGCCGAAGCGACTCAACAGTTGAACGGTCACGAAGTGCAGGGCTACAAAACTACTGCTGTAGCATGCGCTCAGCCAGCTAACGTCACTGACCCTAAACCCTGCCCGGGAGCACTTACCTTCAGCTTTCCCGATGGTCTTTGCCCAGAAGTAGTAAGCCCTGGCGATATGCTTAGACATGGTAGCTTCCAAAAGGCTGGATATAACTGCTCATATCAGTATGCTGATGGCGGAGACTTCCCAGTGGATGGCATTGCCACAATGAAAGACCTGGACTTCCCCTATGACCCGACCCTACCACTCAACACCGGTGTGGTTTTTAGACGGGCACTATTTGACTGGTGGAAACGCGCTGGTACCAAACTCAATGTTGCCAGTGCTGTAGCCATGATGAATGATCCTAACTACACTTTTAAGGCACCAAACCCAGCCAATGTGACCTGGAAGGCTCCTGCAGAAATCGGCTCACGCACAATTTATAGCCTTGGTCCAATACCCAATGGCAATATCCACATTTATAGAGTCGATATCACCACTGGACAGGTCAGTTATCAGGCAAAACAGTTGGATCCTATCGAAATACCTGTAGCTGGCGAAAACCAACTCTATTCAGAATGTCTCAGTGCTATCACCAAAAGCGCGGTGGGCACACTGACCGTAGGACCATTTGAATTTCCCAATACTGGTGTTCTTTTCGATAAGGTCTATTTGACCGATGCCTGGGACGTTTATATCAGAGACTTCTCCTATCAGCCTGGTGGCAAGTGGGGCGGCTCTCATGGTGGCGAACCACTTGATCACCCCAAGACAGCCATGGCATTGCCTGCTACTAAGCTCGGCGCTCAAGATGTAGGCAGCGGCTACCTCGGTGCCAGACATGGCCCACCATCCGTTGGCATCCCGCATCCATACACTCCTACAGTGACAGGTAAGGGCATTCCTCCAGCGATCACAAACCAGTCGGACCTGGCCGAGACAGCCAACTTCCCCAAAAACTTCTATCACACGTATGATGTTGGCTCTGGTATCAGACACACCTACACCGAAAACGGAATGGTAGCTGATATCAGATTTAGAAGACAGGTGGACACAAATACATTCTCCAAATCACTAGGCTACAAAGTCGGTTATGTTGGCGAAAAATATGGTGATGCGGTAACAGCCATCCAGCTTTTACCTTACACACCGCCACCGCCTATTCCTGATCCAGTGCCAGTTCCCCCGGTTGATCCAGTGCCTCCAGTTGATCCTGTACCTCCAGTAGATCCAGTGCCGGTACCTTGATCTAAGAGCAAAACAAATTCTTGAGAGCAGGCAGTTAATGCCTGCTCTTCAGGTCTTTAATGGTCCACACTGCTAAAATAAGGCAAAGACGTTACTGGAGGATTTTGGATGTCCGTTTTTAGTTTTTTATCCAGGAGCAAAAAGCCTATCGTAATGGCGGCAATGCTACTGCCTTTAGGCTCCCAGGTACTGGCAGCGCCCTCGGCAACTGACATCACCAGCGCTATCGACAAAGCCAAAATACTCTCGAGCAACACAAGAGTTGCGGCAGCTGTCAATGGCGCTGAAGTCTATATCTCGACCTATCGCAACGCCAAAGCCAATGACAACGACTGCAAAATCGAAGCAGTATTGATTGCCAAAACAGTTATGGATTTATCTCCAGCTGATATCACCAGAGTAACAGTTTACTTTTACAACGCCTTGAGACGCAGCAGCCGCAAAGTCGTGTCAGTCAGCGCTGGCGATGTCAAAGCTTTTGGAGCAGGACAACTCTCGCAAGATCAATTGCTTACATCTATCTCTCTTAAAGACGAAGAAGTGAACGATCCCGCCGCCAAACTATCAGCCTATTTGCAACAACGTGAGTACGCCCACGCCAGAAAGCGCATCGAAACGGCAATGCGCGGAGACACCATGGTTGTGACAGCTGATGCTGAATCAGATATGAGCGAAACCGACCTGCGCTACGAAGCCATAAAAATTGCAGCAAAGGCACTGGAGAGCGCTAACGGTCAGGCAGCAAAAGTAGAAGTCGACTTTAACGACCCAGTTGCACCTGGTCAGATCAAACAAATCGTACTGACAGCAAATCAGGTCAATAGCTTAAACTCATCCTTGCAATCATCTCTGGGCACAGTGCAGATTGCCTCAGTCGGTCAAGCAATAGACATTAAAACATTGACCACTACCGATGGTGCCCTTAAGGAAGAACGCGACAAACTCCTAGTGCGCCTGCAAGCACTCGATAAACAGGGAGTAGGAGTCGGACCTTTTGTCAAACAATTTATCGAACTCGAAAAATTAGCAGCACAGGGCAATGACGAACAAGCTGATGCAGCTGTTAAGCGTTTGAGCAGTGCTATAGATGAGCAAGAAGCACGCACAAAAGGGGCCAAAGCACCAAAGCCTCAAACAACTGCAGTGGCCACCAGAAACGTTAAACCACCAAAAAAATATGCTTCGTCGCGCTGGGGAGACGGTAAGGGTGTAATCCAGCCAGATGACATTTTGAGTAATCCAGATCTCTTCATTCAAAGACGCGAAGCGCTATACAATGGCACCGCCGAAAAGGATAGAAACTTCCTCAAAGTGCTCTCGATTGTGTATTACACACTTGCTGAAAACAACCGTACCAGTGATGCCCAAAAATTTGCGGGGCGCTACTGGGACATCCTCACCAAAAACGGCTGGACTGAGCAATAACAAACTCGACAACTAGTTCAACGCAAAACGCACTACTTGATAGTAGTGCGTTTCGCGTTAATGATTTCGGCATAAGCCATTTCGCTCAAAAGGGCAGGAGTAAAGTCAGGTTTGCCTTCATATTTGGCAGCCAGTCTGTCGTATTTTTCACTGGCATCCTGACAAGGCTCAGATATTGCCGCTCTAAAACTCTCACCAACTTCGTTTTTAGCCTTGTTAATTGCATTATTTCTTGCTTCTTGCGGGTTAGCACCCATGCCATAAAAGGTCTGACCCTGCACCATACTGGCAGCAACTCGCGCCGCCTCTGGTGCCAGACTATAAATTTTGCGACAGAGTTCAATATGCCCTTGCTCGTGGTCGTGAGTCTCTTTTGGTGCTGTTTTTGAGATATAAAGCTTTATAGGACAACTCAAATCCATGGCTACTGATTTGACTTTGATGAGCACACTGCTGGCACCAGATGTATCATCGCGCTCCACGTCTTCTGTTTCGAGATTGATTACGCAGTGATAAAACCAAACTGTGTATGCCTCAAATCCCAACTCCTTAAAGGTCGGCTGCTTGGGAGGCAAATTTTCAAAGTAGATAGTTTCTACTCTCAGAGGTTTAAAATTGACCGTTAGAGGTGCCCTTGCACAACCACTGATTGAGCCCAATAAAATTGCAGATAAAGCAATAAGCTCAGTCAGTCTGGTCATTATTTTTGTCTTTTAACTCCAGAGTGACTTTGCGTGTGACATCAGCACTGATAGACAACTGTCTTATCAAACGAGGATTATAAGAGCCTTGAGCCGGCGGTATAAACTTAAAGGTATAAACGCCAGAAGGCAGTGTCAGACGGCAAACACCATCATCTTGTGTGAGTACGTAGCCATGGGGATAACTGAGATCGCTTTCTTCGCCACTGCTATCACTATCGTCCTGGCCATAAGGTGCATAGGTAACACGGCAACGGCTGACTGGCTGTCCATCTTCGCCCGACACAACAAAACCCATTTGCGACCAGCCATGCCAGACGATGTCGAGATTGAGAGGGTCCTCACCAAGGTCAATACGCTTAGCTGATGCCAGATCGCGCTGCAGGACGAGAGTATAGCGCCCTGGCGAAAGAAAGACACAATAGCGTCCTTCACCATCTGTGATACCACGCACAAGGGCTTCGCTCTCCGGCGGCAGAGTTTGACTTAGCTCAGGCAGACTAGCCTGAGAATAAATCGACAAATTTACTCCCGGTCTGGCCTTACCAGCATCATCAGTCACTTTGCCCATAAGGGCTGTGCCCTGCTTGAGTTTAACGGCAACATGAGTATCGCCACCAACCACTACAGTTTTTGCAAATGGAGCAAGACTGGCATATGAGACATCCTCGATAATTATTGTCGGTGCATCTTTGGGATGAGCGACTACGACAATTTTATAACTGCCAGCTGGCACTGAGAGCATAAATTGCCCTTCGTCATCAGTCCTGGTGGTAAATTCTTGAGTACTGGTTATAGACAATACTCTAACCAGTGCTTGAGACAAAAGACGGCTTTCAAATACCACCTGCCCTCTCAGTCTATGACCCTCAAGCAATATATAACGATCGCCATCATCACTTTTGACACCGGCTTCGCTCGTACCAGCCCAGACTTTTTTGTGATTTAAACCAAAAAGTACAGATCCCGGAGCTGGAGCAATCCTCAGATCGTAATAGCCCTGCTCTACGGCAAACTGGAACTTGCCACTACTGGTAGTGACAGTCTCAGAGCTAAGTTGCAGCTCGCGGCCCAGCTCCCCAGGGGCCGACGGTGTCAAAGTGACTAGCGCCCCTTCTACCGCCTTACCAAAAAAATCCACTACTTCGCCGCCAAAGCCCTGCAGCACAGGCAAGTCAAGATTGATTGCCGAATCAGACTGGAGCGTGACAATCTCACTGTGAGTGGAGAGAAAATTGAATTTATGAGGAGCGCTTCGTCGCCCTTAAAACAAAATTGTATTTACCTCTGGGCAAAACCAGCGAAAACTTACCACTGCTATCAAGAGCACAGGCACATTTATAAGACGATGGCTCAATGCCCAGAGCCACTACTTCAATGCCTTCAAAAAGCTGAGCTAATAGCTCTCCTTGATACTCCGGCGCCAGTACGGCACCGCTGACGACACAGCCGGTCTGCAAAGCAATCAGTGTATTGGTATTACTTGTCACTTTGACCTGCTCTACGCATTTTGTCAGAAAGCGAGTACCCTGACCGACTTCTGGTATTACTTTGAGATTATAGACACCCGGTCTGACAGCAAAAGTAAACTCACCCTTGCTACCGGTTTTTGTCGTCATAATGGCTTCTACTGCCAGATCCGAAGCAGCGAAGTGATCAAAGATGGCAACAGTCATCTGTGCTACAGGTAAACCCTGATGTTTGACATGACCGTATAAATTGAGCAAAGTAGAGGACATTATGCTTCCAAAAGGAGTAACTTATATTTTACCCCTCCTTAGAGCAAATATTCATCCTTCCTGACTGCGCCTCTTTGACCAGGGCAAAGCTACCGGTAACGACAAAGCGGTCGCCAAAGCGCTCTGGCTCACGGCTCAATCGCTCTATCGCCAACTTACAAGCACTCTGATAATCAGGACATGACTGACTTTGAGCCCCCAGACTCTGCGCGTACTGACAGATCTCAGGGGCAAATCTGGTCGGTCTTTTATGACTCATAAGTGGGGCAAAAATAGTGTCGCCTGGCTGTAAAAGCTCACTTAGCATGGCTTTATAGTCTTTATTTTCGAAGCAAGCAAAGACAAAGATCAGGCTCTTGCCCGGGTAGTACTGATTAAGCGACTGCCTCAGAGCACGGGCACCAGCTCCGTTATGAGCGCCATCAACAATTATCGGCTGACTCTCCAGGATTTCAAAGCGACCAGGCCACTGAGCCACTTGCAGCGCACCCAGACAAATTGCCAATTGCTCGGCAGTCAGTGCTTGCCTGTGCACTCGGCTCATATAGACTGTTACGGCAATTAGAGCAGTGAGGGTATTGACTCTTTGATAGGCCCCCTTGAGCCCAAGATTATCGAGTTTATCACCCTGCACACTTAGCCACTGCCTGAGGTGGCAAAGACCTTTTATACTCAGGGCATCGAGGGTGCCCTCTACAGCCAGGTCATAATCACTAAAGATGCGCTGATATTGTGCATCCAAATTACTAATTATCAGCAGCGGTGCTCCAAGTATGCGACTGCGCTCACGCACCACTTCCAGTGCCTCACCACTACAAGCCGTAACCAGAGGCACGCCAGTGCGCATGATGCCTGACTTTTCGGAGGCGATTTTGGCTCTTGTGTCACCAAGTAAATGCACATGATCAAGATCTACATTAGTAATCACCGATACCGCAACATTTTGTAAGACATTGGTGGCATCAAACCTGCCTCCCAGTCCGACTTCGTAAACAGCTACAGCCACTGACTCTTGATTAAAATAAGCAACAGCCATGGCCATCAAAAACTCAAACCATGTCAGCCTGACACTATCTTCGTATTGTTCAATGAGAGCATGACTTTGCTCTTGCACTTTACTTGCCAGACTGGCAAAAGTACTGTCATCGACAATCCTGCCATCAATAACAAAGCGCTCGTTGAATTTATCTAAATGGGGTCCTGTAAACTTGCCGCATTTAAAACCAAGAGCTGTCAGCATTGCCGCTACCATTGTGGTGACACTGCCTTTGCCATTGGTGCCGCCCACATGCACTACAGGCACCCGATTTTGCGGATCATCCAAAATGCCAAAATAATTTTGCATGCGCTCCATGGTGGGACGCGCAAGGGTTGGCACCAGACCGCCAAGGTATTCAAGTGCCTCTGTGTAGTTCACAACTTTGCCGCCTTTGTCATTTATTTCGATTGCCTAAGGTAACATTCAGGATGCTAATTGAGGAGTAAGTTTTGACTCTATTTACGAGAGCCCACCTGAAAGATACAAGACGCATTCATGAAGGCTCTATCATCAATCTGCGCGCAGATACTCTAGTAGCGCCAGATGGGCAAAGTGTTATTAGAGAAGTGGTGGAACATAATGGTGGCGTTGTCATAGCCAGCCAGCCAGCCCCCGACCGCGTCTTACTTATTAGTCAATATCGCTATTCTATAGACTCTGAGCTGCTTGAGCTGCCAGCTGGTCGCATCGAAAAGGGTGAAGATCCTTTTCCAGCAGCTAAACGTGAGCTGATTGAAGAAACCGGATTTAAAGCCGGGCAGTGGCAAGAACTGGGGCGTTTGTACTCGGCGCCTGGCTTTTGTGACGAAGTTTTATACATGTACCACGCCCAAGAGCTGGAATTTGTGGGCAAAAATCTCGATTTTGACGAAGAAACTGAGGTCCTGGACTTGAGCTTAAAAGAAGCCTGGAGCATGATTGCACAGGGCAAAATCCGTGATGCCAAGACCGTCGCCGGACTTGGACTACTGCTCAACTTGAGTTTGCAATAATCTACGGCTATTGAGAGTAGATTGCCCTTAGCCGGTGATAAAATTACTTGGTTGCAATAAGTATTCTCTCTGGAGAGTTTGTTAGAGGTTTCTCATGGCTGACAAGAAAAAAGCCGGCTCGTCTTTAGCTATTTCAGCAGTGTTCTATGTGGCAGTGCTTTCTGCTCTCATCGTCGCAGGCTCCTTTGAAATAATCAAAGTATGGCCCCTGCCAGCGAGCGTAGTGCCCATGTACACCTGGAAGGGTGGTCTTGTCTGGGGCGCTATCGTCGGAGCCATTTGCGGACTGGTCCTGGGTTTTTGCACAGACGACAAACACTTCGTCGAAGAAGACTAATTGTCACCCAGCACTTGCTTATAGACTTCAGGACTGAAGCCCACCACCAGGGTTTTGCCGACCTTTATTGAGGGCGCTCTGAGATTGCCGCTCGGTCCGATTAAAAGGCTGACCAGATCTTCGTCGCTTGGCTTATCGGCTTTAAGATCAAAACAAACCAGCTTGCTGCCCTTTGTAGCGTGAATTTGCTCCATACTGCGAGCCATAGCCACAGCAGCCTGCGGA
The DNA here is from genome assembly GCA_016718315.1 of Candidatus Obscuribacter sp. Lineage (GTDB taxonomy): Bacteria > Cyanobacteriota > Vampirovibrionia > Obscuribacterales > Obscuribacteraceae > Obscuribacter. The sequence continues at coordinate 1,186,993 of JADKDV010000001.1, forward strand.
TCAATTCTTACCTTGCGCGCATCGACCACTTCGCTAACAGCCACTTTAGCGCTATCTATATAATCCTGGGCCTTCTGGCAAGTTTGGCAATTTTTACGCTGATAGTGCCAATCTATATTGGTCTTTTGTTTTTGCATTTGAGCCTCCAGATTTTTGCAGTGCAAGAGATTAACATAGTGGGTATAGCCTTTATAAGTGGCGCCTTATGTAGAAAGGCATTTGTCCTGAATGCAAAGCGGAAATTTTAAGATGCCGTCAGCTGACGGTTTGAACAATCTGGAGAGGGGTCGCGCCCTTTACAATCAGGGTGCTTTTGCAGAGTCGATACCTTATTTTGAGGAGGCTCTCAAGGCCACCGAACGTACTTTTGGCAATAGCGCCCCAGAGCTAGCTGAGTATTTGCAAGAGCTAGGCGACGCCTATGCTGGAGCACAAAGAGCCAGTGAATCTTTGCTGGTTTACGACAGACTGTTTAGATTGGGTCAACAAATTATCGGACCCAATCACCCCCAGATTATTTCAATACTCTGGAAGATGTCTATCCTGGCCGAACGGATAGGTAATAACGAAGATAGTTTTGAAATGATCAATCAGGCTCTGGCTAGAGCCCGTGAGAGCTTACGCCCGGATGACCAACTAGCTGTACAGGTGGTGGAGCGCTACAACTATCTCTCCGAGCTATTGCGTCAAATCGATGAGCTTAAAAGACGAGGAGAGTATGTCCCGCCCGGTCAGGAGCAATCCTATCAAGACGCTCAGCCTGAACAAAATGTAGATCTACCGGCTCATCTCAATTATCAGGATGTAGAGCGCAATCCTTTTGGTCAGGCCCTGGGCAATGCGGCAAGCCGGGCATCCTTTGTCAATCTAGATCCGCTCAGTAGCGAGGCAAAAGTACTCGACGCCGATCTCATGGCGCGCAATGCTCACAAACCGCAAGATGGTCATCTGACAAATAGCTCAGTATTGGGTCAAAGAGTAGAGCAAATAGACAGTCTTGATAGTGATTATAGTCTTGACGAAATCGAAAATTTGACCGGCAGACGAACACCCAAAGTGACTCACGGCGCCGGCAAATCGCGCAAGTTTAATCAACAAGACAATCAGCGCATCGTACTTGGTCGCCTGGCTAAAGACATACTTTTGCCAGTAGTGGGGCTGATTGTCATCGGTGTATTGATAGTTGTAGCAGTGCTACCGGCTCTCAATGGTCAAAAAGCTGAAAACATCAAACAGGCAAAAGCAACAAAGCCATTAGCACCGTCAGAAGAAAAAACTGATGCCATTTTTGAGACTGGCGATGGTGAAAAACAAATCAGACTTTTACCTGACGGGCGCGCCTTTATAGTCACCAGGGCTGGTGTCACACCAGTAAGAGTAAAGCGGGTTGGCAACGACTGGGGTGCCTATTTTGATCTAATGATGGCCTCACTCTCCGAGAAGCAACTGTGGTTTAATCAACGCCCCTGGGGTATTGTGGGCGAAGACGGTGTGCCATATTATGGTGTGCGCGAGCCAGAGCGGCGCGTCATCGAAAAAATGCGCTACCTGGCAGGACTGGCTCAAGGTGTGTTTTTACGCTCAGGCAGTTACCCTATTACGCCACCAATTGGTGCCTATCAAGAATTCACTTTTTTATGTCCCTTTAACGGCAAACTACAGAGCATACCGATAAGACAAATACCGGAGACAGATCCAAAACTCGATAATTTGAGATTGATGCTCGATACTGGCGCCATGATTCTCAACGAATCCATGAGCCAGCCTGGCTATATTGCTTGCTATTCGGCAATAATGGGCGATCCAAATAGTGGCAAGCCCAAATCAATTGCCTTTTTTGTTAGAGGACTGGATCGCGAAGGACATTTTATAGGTAGCTCAAAACCTGCTAACAACCTGGTTTTGCAAGCCAGCGAAAAGTATCTCAACTTTAAACCGCTATTTAGAGATCAAGCAGACTATCAAGCCCAAACAGCAACAACAGCACAGGCCAAGCCAGTCAAGCAGGCCAAAGGCAAAGGCAAAACGGCCAAAGTGCCAGCTAAGCAAACAACGGCTGCCAAAAAATTTGCCGATGTGCCAGCCGAAGATGAATTAATCCGTGGAGTAATGACAGTACCTACCGATAAACCGACTCGTATCTGGATCATGACCAACGCCCCTATTCCTCTATCTCTAATTCATTACAGCCTGACTATAGTGCTCGGTACTTTAGCTGTCTTTGCCTTCATGGCCTCGCGCATGGAAGGAGTCAACCACAAAGGTCAAACAGTCAGTAGTGGCTCAAATAATGCTCTGATGCTATCGATGATCTTGTCTATTGGAGCTGTGCTGGCCTTAATATTACAGTTGACTATGTACCGCTAGCTCGCGGCATCAAAAAACTCACTGATGATATAAGCAGCAGCACCAAATGCTACGGACACATTCAGTGATTCTTTCATGCCTTTCATACCGAGATGACAGACAACATCGCTTAAATAAAGCGCTTCACGAGATAGCCCCGCCACTTCGTTGCCTATGACAAGTGCCAGTGGTGCTTTGACTTTGCCGCTTACAAGAGCACGGTAGAGAGACTGGGAGCTTTCGTTTTTTTCCAGGCCAACCACCAGATAACCAAGCGCTTTGAGATCACTCAAACAGCTGGCGATACAGGGATAAAAGGACCAGGCAACAGTCTCTTCTGAGCCCAGAGAGACTTTGGTAATTTGATTGCGTGGTGGCACTCCCGTGATACCACACAAATAGAGCTTACCAAAGCCTGCACCATCAGCAGTGCGGAAGGTAGCTCCGACATTATGCAAACTACGCAAATCTTCCAGCACCACTACCAGTGGCGCAATTGTATTACCTACCGGCTCCAGCTGAGGGGGTAGCGCATTTATCTTTTTGACCATTTCTTGATGATGCAACTGACTGCGCGCTGTATAAGGTCTATTGCAATGCGTGCAAATAGCACCGGCTTGTGTCAGCTCGATGGACTCTAGCTCACCAAAGCTGGCACAATCTGGGTAAGGACAGCGCGCTTCCAGTATTTCTCTGGCTTTATCCTGGTTCAAGATTTCTTTTGTTTGGCCTCAATACCGCTGGCAAATTGCTCCATCTGACTGGCAATGCCATCTCGACTGGTCTTGCGCAAGAGATCGGCATAGTTGCGCAGTAGATTGATTAGCTCCGGGTGACTATTGCCGAGTGTCTTATTTTTGATATCGAGACTCTTTCTATAGTGGCCATCAGCTTCGTCGTACTTTTTTAGACCGTGACAAGTCAGTGCCAAATAGTAGAGCGTGCGACCGACATCGAGATTGTCAGGACCGGAGAGCTTGCGGCGCAGACCCAGTGCCTTTTCAAAATAGCTCATGGCATCTTTGTACATGCCGCGGGTAAAAGCCACAACACCAAGGTTATTGACCAGGCTGGCAACGTCTTTATGCTCACTACCCTGGGCGGCTTCTCTTATGACAAGTGCTCTTTTATAGAGAAACTCAGCTTCGCCGTATTCGCCCCGGGCAAACCGGGTGAGGGCCAGACCTTCTAATGTAGCCACTTGCCGTCCGTCACCTTCGGGGAATTTCTCGGCAAGACTGAGTGCTGATTCCCAATCCGAAAGGGCTGAATCCCAGTCTGAGGCGTTGATTGCCTTGTTTGCGGATTCTTTGAGGTCTGTCCAGACAGATGACATAGTCAGTTCCTTATAAGCGACGCGAGCATTGATTTAACCTATTTTACCCGTTAGTTGGAGAAATCTAAGACCACCATAACCTTTAAAAGCATGTAGTTTTGTTTAGCAAGCGTTACACTATGCTCTGCATATATGACACCGGGAGGAATGTGATGAAGGTCGCAGAACAGTCGCTGAGCAAGAAATCTGGTAAAGAAGCTCAAAAAGGAGCCAGCAGTCCAGCGGAAAAATTGGAAAGCGAAACCTCATCAAAAGGTGTGCGCAAAGAAATTATCAAAAAGTTTCCGGTGCGCTGCAATCTCGAAGATTATGCCACCACCTACAATACCTTTACATGGGATCAGGCCCGTAGCGAAATCGCCTACTTCCATGATGGTAAGGTCAACGCCACTTACAACGCCATCGACAGACATCTCACTGCCGGTCGCAAAAACAAAGTAGCACTCTACAGCGTAGATCCTACTGGCCACCTCGAAAAGTACACTTATTTAGAGATGTACGAAGCGATAAACCGCATGGGTAACGCTTTAAAATCTCTCGGCATCAAAAAAGGGGACCGCGTCTTTGTCTTTTTGCCCAGAGTCAAAGAGCTTTACATCGCTACCTTAGCCATTGCCAAGATTGGTGCCATTGCCGGACCGCTCTTTAGCGCCTTTGGACCAGACGCTCTCAAAGACCGCTTGATGGACTCTGAAGCCAAAATCTTAATCACCAATCCCGCTCTCAAAGACAAAATTGACGGCATCCGCAAAGAGCTATCAGAGCTTGAGCACGTCATTGTTGTCGGCGCCGACAAAAAATCCCTGCGCAAAGGCGAGCTTAGCTACGAAGAACTGGTGGCAAGCCAATCTAGCGAACTCGAATGCGAACGCATGGATATCGAAGATCCACTCTACCTGCTCTACACATCAGGCACCACCGGTAAGCCCAAAGGTGTGGTCCACGTGCACGGCGACATCATCGGTCAGCACATGACCACTAAATGGGTGCTCGACCTGAGAGAGGACGATATCTACTGGTGTACAGCCGATCCAGGCTGGGTCACAGGCACCGTTTACGGTATCTTTGGACCACTATCAAATGGAGCCAGCGTGGTCAGCTACGAGGGCCGCTTTGATGCTGCTAGCTGGTACAAACTAATCGACGACCTCAAAATCACTGTCTGGTACACGGCCCCCACAGCTCTGCGCATGCTCATGAAGGCCGGAGATGATGTGGTCTATCAACACAGCATGGATAGCCTGCGTCATATCCTCTCGGTCGGTGAACCACTCAATCCAGAAGTGGTGCGCTGGGGCATGAAAGTCTATGGACTGCCAATCCACGATAACTGGTGGCAAACCGAAACAGGTATGCAGCTTATTGCCAACCTGCCTTGCAATCCCGTCCGCCCTGGCTCCATGGGCAAACCTTTGCCGGGAGTTTATGCCGCTATCGTTGACGATAACGGCGAAGAGCTAAAAGCAGGCGAACTGGGTAAACTAGTGGTCAAACCAGGCTGGCCAGCCATGCTGCGCCGCATCTGGCGCAACAAAGAAAAATTCGAAGAATATTTCAAAATCCCCGGCTGGTACTTTAGCGGCGACAATGCCTGGAAAGACGAAGACGGTTATTTTTGGTTTGTGGGCCGGGCTGATGATGTCATCAATACATCTGGCCACCGTGTCGGACCTTTTGAAGTGGAATCAGCCCTGGTCGAGCACCCGGCTGTAGCTGAAGCCGGTGTCATCGGCAAACCCGATAAAGAACGTGGCGAAATCATCAAAGCCTTTATCGTGCTTGGAAACGGTGTGACAGCATCGGATGAGCTTCTGGAAGAAATTAAGAACTTCACCAAAAAGCAACTATCAGCCCATGCCTACCCCCGCGAAATCGAAGTCAAAGATACTTTGCCCAAGACTCGCTCAGGTAAAATCATGCGCCGTCTCCTCAAAGCCTGGGAGCTTGGCCTGCCTACCGGAGATACATCCTCTCTCGAAGATGACTGATAGATAAGTCTCATACTGTAATTCTTTGCTGACAGGGCACAGACTTTTGGTTACACTTGACTAAAAGAAATTTCCCTGGCAATTGAACCCGAAAGGGCTTAACTGCGTTTGTAATAGTATGAGCGCCGAACTTTCCACCCTACACGACACTACATTAGAGAGGCTGCCGCCCCAATCACTGGAAGCAGAGCAGGCAGTGTTGGGCGCCCTCCTGGTCTCAGGCGATGGCGTATCGCGAGTGGTGGACCAGCTCCAGCCCGAGTACTTTTATCGTAAAGCGCACCAGGTCATCTATGCCTGCATGCTCGATATCTATGACGCCAACGAGCCTATTGACATCGTCACGGTCTCGCAATTCCTCAAAGACCAGGGCAAACTCGACATGGTCGGCGGACGTCAGTACATTACTGACCTGTCACTGTCTGTAGCTACCACAGCCAACCTTGAGTATTACGCCAAGACCGTCCGCGAAAAGGCAGTCTTGCGCAACTTGATCAAGGCTGGCTCTGAGATTGTCGCCAATTGCTACGAAGAAAGCGATGCTGACGCTGCTCTCGACAAAGCAGAACACCTCATTTTTAACCTCGCTCAAAACCGCAACATGCAAGCCATGGTGCATATCAAGCACATCGTCGAGACATCCTTCCAGCAAATCGAGCAACGCTACGAAAACCGCGACGTATTATCTGGAGTACCATCTGGATTTTATGACCTGGACGCCATGACTGCCGGATTTCAGCCAAGTGACTTGGTCATCATTGCAGCTCGTCCATCCATGGGTAAAACAGCTTTTGTGCTTAACCTCGCCACCAGCTGCGCCGTCGAAAACAACGTACCATGCGCCATCTTTAGTCTAGAAATGTCAAAGGAGTCTCTGGTCCAACGCATGCTTTGCTCTGAAGCTAAAATCGACGCAAATCGTCTGCGTACTGGACACTTGCACACCAATGACTGGACTCATCTAGCAAGCGCCATGGGCAAATTAGGCGATGCCCCGATATACATAGATGACTCCGCCATGGTCAACGTCCTGGAGTTAAGAGCAAAGTGCCGCCGCCTCAAAGCCGAAGCCAAAGGACTCGGTATGATTATCATCGACTACATCCAGCTCATGCAGGGACGCAAAGCGACAGATAACAGAGTGCAAGAAGTATCAGAAATTTCGCGAAGTTTAAAGACTTTAGCCCGCGAATTAAAAACTCCGGTGTTGGCTCTCTCTCAGCTATCACGCGCTGTTGAAGCCCGTCAAAACAAACGCCCCATGCTCTCAGACTTGAGAGAATCCGGCTCAATCGAGCAAGACGCTGACCTTGTGATGTTTATTTATAGAGACGAATACTACAACCCCGAAAGCGAAAAGCGCGGCGAAGCAGAAATCATCATAGCCAAACAAAGAAACGGTCCGGTAGGCACAGTGGACCTCTTGTATCAAGGCAGTATCACGAGATTTCTCAACAAAGTGCACAACCAGTATCCTGACGGCAGTCCTCAATAAGTCGCCACGACTAAAGTGTAAAACTAGCCGGATCTCTCAATTGGATCTGGCACGCTAGCAGACTCATCTGGTCTCAATTGCACCACATTGTGCACGCCTGTCCAGGAGCGGAAGGCACTGCCCAGGGCCTCAGGATTGGCATCAGAATTTGGTGGCACCAGTACATTTACAGCCCCTGGTATGACTGTAATGCGCATCGGAGTAACACCGTGAAACTCACCATCAATCATTGCCGGCATAGGCTTAACCCTGGCTTTGCTGCCATCTTTGCGATGGGGCTTACAGGTTTCGATTGTCGCTTCTTTTACTTTTAATATGTAATAGGGCGCCCTTGTCTCCATACCAGCAACAAATTTGGCACCAACGTCGACATAATCCCTTAATTGCTTAGGATTGAGTACATGCAAATTGAGATAACCATCCGTCAGTGTCTCAATATCACAAGGCTTAGCAAGCCCGAGATCTTCCACATTGGCGACAAAAACACCGGATGCTTCTATCTCAAAACTGACACCACTAGTGGTTATCTTAAATAGACTAGAAGGCTTGGTGATACTATCAAGCATTGAATGCACATAGGCAAAGAGTTTAAAGCTAGTTTTAAAAGCACGTCTTGGTGTGACAAAGGCATCTGATATAGGACCGACGCCAGCCATACCAGCAAAATATTCACCATTCATCATGCCCATATCTATGCGCACAGAGCGCCCATGGACGATGTTTTCAAAGGCATGAGAAAGGGGATTAGCAAAAAACTTTTGCTCAACAATGCCCAGGTTACGCGCCAGTACATTGCCTGTACCCATAGGCAAGATAGCAGCTGGTATTGGCGATCTGGCCTGAGCCAGCGCTGCCAGTGCAAATCTCACCGTACCATCCCCACCGGCGACTATGACCACATCGAGAGGCGGCTTGAGCAGAGGCACAAGGTCCTGTGGACGAGTCTCAGGTGTGGTGGGATAAAAGGTCACCAAAAAGGTATCGTGACGATTGAGTTCTTCGATTACACGACCGAGCCACATCTCACTATCGAGCTGAGTCTTGGTGGCTGGGTTGAATATTACTAAAGCGTGTTTAGGCATTATTGTTGTTTTCTAGGGGTCCCTATGTAAGGTCGTAAGCAGCTGGCAGGCGGTTCCCTCCTCTGATATTTTTTTATTTTGCTTGTGGCACCGTTTTTGGCGAGGGCTGGAACTGAACAATGCCACCTCCGTCCCTACAACATCGTCATATGCAGGGTGTTGGAATCAATGAATACACAGGTTGCAAAAGAGCCAGAGCATGCTCAAAACAAGGGACCGTTAAGCAAAGTCCAATCTAAAAAGCTGATACTGGTGGCAAGCCACCTGGCAGTACTGGCACTGGGCTCGGTCAGTGGGTACTTTTGGGTTTAAGAGCAGCAGATATGCCGACTCAATCTGACAAGCTCGTAGTCAGTGGTCGTATCGAAGCACCAGAAACCTATATAACCGCCGCTACTTCATCAAGAGTCAATCAAGTACACGTTAAAGAAGGCGACCATGTGCGCAAAGGTCAGCTGATTGTCTCACTTGACTCTAGTATTATTAAAACCAAACTAAAAGAAACAGGCTCTGCCATACAACAGGCACAAAGAGCCAGGGCCCAAGCCCAGCAACAGGTGCAGGCAGTACAGCAAAATATAGCTAAAGCCAAGAAAAAATCTATTTTTGGCAAGATTTTTAGTACAAAAAAAGGCAGACAGGCTGAAGAAGACCGTCTGCGCGCTCAATACATGCAAGCAAAAATGATGGAAGGGCAGGCACAGGGCGGTCTGGCACAGGCTCAGAGTATGCGCAGTGAGGCCGGTCAAAAACTATCGTACTTTAATATAGTCAGCCCCATTGACGGTATCGTCACCATCCGCAGTGCCGATCCTGGAGAAGTAGTTAAAGCCGGGCAGGTCCTCGTCACCTTAGCTGATCCCTCAGCTGTCTATATGAGAGGCTTTATCCCCGAAGGTAGTATCGCTCATGTCAAACTGGGAGACAGAGCTCATATAGTACTGGACAACAAAACCCAAAAACCAATCGAAGCAACTTTGTCTGCGCTAGACAAAGAGCCATCATTTACACCACAAAATGTCTACCTCAAAGAAGATAGAGAGCGTCAGGTCTTTGGCTGCAAACTGCGTATTGTCAATCCAGATGGCTCGGCAAAAGCCGGCATGCCAGCGGAGGCAACTTTTGACCTCAAGGCAGGCCGTAAATGACAGTAAGCGCCGCGACTCAGTCATCTGCCCAAACTCAAACTGGCAGCTCAATTATCACGGTCAAAAACTGCAATAAAACCTTTAAAAGTGGTGCAGTCGGTCTAAAAGACTTTGAACTCCAAGTTAATGCAGGTGAATTGTTTGGTCTAGTCGGTCCCGATGGTGCCGGTAAAACCACCGCCATAGAGATATTGGCCGGACTGACAAACGCTACTTCCGGTAATATCCAGGTACTGAGCAGCCAGCCCCATCAAATCAGACATAAACTTGGCTATGTGCCTCAAGATCTGGCTCTCTATCCAGAGCTTACTGTGATAGAAAACCTCGAATATGCCTCAGGTCTTTATCAAATCAATGCAAAAGAAGCTAAAGAGCACAGCGACAAGTTTCTCGCGAAATTCCACCTGACCGATTTTAAAAACAGACAGGCAGCAAAACTATCTGGTGGTATGAAACAGAATCTAGCTCTCTGCATGGCTCTAGTCGGCAGTCCCGCCCTCCTATTACTGGATGAACCCACTACAGGTCTTGATCCAATTGCCAGAATCAATCTATGGCAGACTCTACTGGAGCTGTCGGCGGCTGGTACTACAATCCTGGTGGCCACGCCGTTTTTGGACGAAGCTGAGCGCTGCTCAAAAGTAGGACTGATATACGAAGGCAAAATCCAGGTGATTGGCACTCCAGATGATCTAAAAAAACAGTCTGGTTTAGCGCGACTGCTTTTAGTAAGCGAAGAAAGAGAAAAACTAGGTCAACTGCAAGATCGACTAAAGAACGAGACGCATCACAAGATAAACTCAATCCAGTCATTTGGAGATAGTCTCGAAATCCTAGTAAATCAAAATGACACGGCTGAACTGTCCAAACTAAAGGAGCAGCTCAGCCAGTATGGCCAGGTCAAACAAACTGAAGCCACAATGGAAAACGTCTTTGTCGACAAGCTCCAAAAGCTCGGACTGAGCGAAAAACCAATAGAAGCGCTAGAAATAAAAAATAGAACTGCCCCCAACAAAAATCAAAATGCCATTGAAGCCAGAGGACTGAATAAGACTTTTGGAGATTTTAGTGCGGTGCAGGATGTCTCAGTCAATATTGCCTATGGCGAAATCTATGGGCTTTTAGGTGCTAACGGAGCAGGCAAAACTACCACTATCAAGATGCTCTGCGGGCTGCTCAGACCTGATAGCGGCACAATCACTCTGGGAGGCGAAAACTCACAATTGCGCTCAACAAATTTGAGACGCAAAATCGGCTATATGAGCCAGAAATTTACTCTCTACGACGGATTGACTGTAAAAGAAAACCTGGAATTTTACTGTGGCATCTATGAAATCCCTGTAAATGACAGGCAAAGACGCATCCAGTGGGCAATAAAAACAGCCGATATGGCAGGCAAAGAAAATCGTCTGGTGGGTCAGTTACCCTTTGGCTGGAAGCAGCGTGTAGCTTTTGTTAGCGCTCTAATGCATCAACCAGAAATCTTGTTTTTAGACGAACCAACCGCTGGAGTCGATCCAGTAGCACGCAGGCAACTCTGGGCTATGATCAAAAAAATGGCACAAGATGGCACCGCTGTGCTCGTTACCACACACTATATGGATGAAGCTGAATACTGTAACAGGCTCTCTTTTATGTCAGACTCTCGTCTCATTGTAGAAGGCAGTCCTCACGAAATAAGACAAAAGGGCAAAGCCATAAAGTCTCAGGACGAAGGCTTAGATGACAGTCTGGATGCCGCCTTTATCAAGCTAGTGGGTCAAGCTCGCCGAGCAGAAGGGGGCAATTATGCAGACAAGTAGAATAGGCGTCCAGGTAAAAAAAGAATGGCGCGAGTTTTTAAGAGACAAGCTCAGCCTCTCACTAGCTTTTATATTGCCTCTATTTGCTTTGCTTATTTTTGGTTGGGGCATCAGACTGGAAGCCAAAAACGTGCCTCTAGTAGTGAGAGATCTCGATAACACATCTATCAGTCGTGAATATGTCGAAAGACTCTATGCCACCAATCTCTTTAGACCAGTGCCAAACAAATACAGTAATCTACAGGAAAACATCGACCGCAACTTAGCCAAAGCGGCAGTGACTGTGCCCGAAGGCTTTGCCCGGCACGTCTTAAGACAAGAAAAGGCACCGGTCCAAATTGAAATAGACGGTACTGACATTGCCAACGCCCAGATAATATTTAACAGCCTCAAAGCAGCCAACTCATATTTTGGTGCCATCCTACAGACTGTTAGAGAGCCAGACCAGTCACCGCGCATAGTAGCACCACAAACTCGCATTTGGTTTAACCCGGGCCGCGAAGAATCACTATTTATAGTACCTGGATCATTTGGTGTGATTTTCTGGATGTTTCCCGGACTGCTTGCAGCAGTGGCTGCCAGTAGAGAAAAAGAGCAAGGCACTCTGGCCAGAGTCTATGCCGCTAATATGTCAGCCTTTGAGTATATGGCTGGCAAAGCAATAGTCTACACAGCGGTTGGCACAGCCATGACCATCCTGGTACTTGTGGCATCGATGCTGGTGTTTGGCGTCTATCCTCGCGGCGGGCTATTACAACTGTTCATTGGTGTAGGAGTTGGATTTCCGCTCTATATTCTAACTTCAGTAATATTTGGTCTTTGTATGGGCACATTTGCCAGTACGCAAACTACCGCCGTGCAAGCTACTTCCACCCTCGGATTTTTTCCTTGCCTGCTTCTATCGGGCTTCGTTTATCCAATTTCCAATATTCCTTTTCCGCTATCGCTCTTTTCGCTAGTGGTGCCAGCACGGTACTTTATCGAGCTGACCCGGGATACCTTTGTCAAAGGAGTCAATGCCACACTCTATGTCCCCTTTGTTTTGGCGCTCTTTTGTCTGTTTATGTCAGCACTTATGTACATGCGCACCAGGCGTATGCAATATGAGGATTAGTCATGACTTTTAACTTACTTAACGGACTGAGAGCCAGTCGCCTTTGGGTTTTGACTGTCAAAGAGAGCAAGGAGATATTGCGCAACAAGTACCTCCTGTTTTTGATCACAATACCACCAGTGGTGCAGCTGTTAATTCTGGGAGCTTCGCTAGATCCGCAGGTACGCAACACCTCAGTGCTATATGTAGACCACAGTCAGAGCCAGTCCAGCCGGGAGCTGATAGACCAGTTAGCGGGAGCAATTGTATTTAAAGATATCAAAGCGGCCCGGGACGAGGCCTCTATCAAAAGTCAACTGGAGCAAGGCAAAGTCAATATGGGCTTGATTATCCCCTCCGATTTTGCCAGACAGATAGCTGCGCGCGAGCCCGCCCAGGTACAAGTCCTGATAGACGGAGCAGACGCCTACAGTGCCGGCATTGGCAATGGCTATATGCAACGCACATTAAATGACTTCCGTCCCTCATCTTATCCCACTAACGAGCTGACCAAAAACCCAATTGAGCCTGATACAAAAATTTTGTACAACCCCGGTCAAGTCAGTAGCTGGTTTTTTGTGCCCGGAGTACTGGGAGCCTGCCTCACCCTGGTATCGACATTGATAGCCTCAGCCTCTGTCCTCAAAGAGCGCGAAAAAGGCACGATGGAACAGCTTTTGATGACACCAGCCAGTACTGGCGAAATACTCCTGGCCAAGTTTTTGCCTCTGGTATTCTTTTTGCTTGTGGATGTAATACTGGCTCTAGCAGCTGCCAATGTCTTTTTTGGTATGCCAATTAGAGGCAGCTATCCGTTTTTACTGATTGCCTCAGCACTCTATGCCTTTGTCGGCATCGGCTTTGGTATGCTGCTGGGCTCGGTTTGCCAGAGCCAGAGACAGGCACAGCTAACGTCCTTTTTTATCAACATCCCGCTGATTTTGTTGTCGGGCACGGTGGTACCCTTTGACACGATGCCAGCACTGATGCAAACTATCAGTTATATAGACCCATTGCGCTATTATGCAGTGATTGCCCGGGAGTTATCCTCAAAGGCTCTGGTATCAATATCCTCTGCCTGAATTAGCCTGGCTTACACTCTTTGCCATCCTGGTACCCTCTATCAGCGCCCTGCGTTTTAAGAGACAAAATAGCTAGAATGAAAAATCCTGGACCTGTGCCTAATTTTTATCAAACAGAAGACTGGCTAATGAGAGGCGGTCAGCCCTCAGCAGAGGGGCTTAAAGAACTAAAAGAAAAAAATGTCAAAACCATAGTCAATCTTAGATGGAAAGGACAGGCCATCGAATGGGAAAAGAAAATAGTCTTAGAGCTTGGCATTGATTTTATCCATATTCCGCTAAATTACTGGACGCTGCCAACAGCCAGTCATTTTGATCAATTTTTGAGTTATGTCGATGATCCACAAAAGCGACCACTATTTGTGCACTGCTATCACGGCGCTGACCGCACTGGTTTATTTATCGCACTTTATCGCATTGCCCGCTGCGGCTGGACAATTGATCAAGCATACGATGAGATGGTCAGTTGTGGCTTTCACCGATTTAAGACGAGACATTTCAAATGGGCTCTCAAGCTTTTGGCAGCCTATGCCAGACAACGCCATGCAGCCTATTGCAAACTAACACCTGAATGATAAAACCAGCGGCCGTCATGCTTGTAAAACTGGCTCTTCTCGCTCAAACTGACATCATTGCCCTGAGCGTTTAAGTGCGCCTTAAAAGAGACAGTAGCACTGTCTGTACCATCAACAAACTCAATTATGGTAAGACCAGTAAAAGTCATTTGACTGCTAAACAGCAAAATTTCTTTGAGCCATTTTTGCGTATCGCTCTGATAGAGATCGCCAGCCGGATCTGTGGTGTCGACTATATATTTGGCTAGAGACAAACTGTAAGCAGCATAACGAGAGCGCATCAGAGCCAGGGCATCGGGCGCTGCGGCGCCATCATGCAAAGGTTGACAGCACTTGTGATAAAGTTTGCCACTATAGCAAGCGCAGGTATCAAACTTAGATGGTTTAATGGCTTTTGGCATAAAGCACATCGTCTGATTTACGTCCGATTACAGCTTGCTCAAAGACAAAAGTATCGAGGTTGAGTATGCCAATTGTATCGGTGGCATTACTTGTCACATACAGTCTTTTACCAGCCTCATCTAAACTGATAGCCCCAGGAAAATCCACATCCATAGGTAGTTTTACTTCTTTGAGTTTGTTTTTGGTGGCAGTATCAAAAGCAGTGATAGTGTTATCCTTGGCACAAGCCAAATAAAGCACTTTACCATCACTACTGAGAGCAAGACCTGTGGGTCCGTTGCCGGTCTTGATACCAGCTAAAGCCATCCTCTTTACGATATCGATAATGACAATATGATTGGATGACTTGCAAGAGACATAGGCATATTTGTTATCGGCCGATACCACAATACTGTTAGGCGACGCTCCCACATTAATAGTGGCAATAAGCTTTTGATTCATCGTCGAAATAATACTGACCTGTCCGGTAGGTACATTTAAGACCAGCACCGAATTACCATTGGGTGTCATAACGAGGCGCGAAGGACCAGGCGGTACTTTGGTCTTGAGCAGCACTCGACCGCTCTCAGTCTCGACACAGTCCACAAGTCCGGTGGCACTCTCAGTGACATAGAGCAAACGTCCATTAGGTATGGCTGCCACTGCCTTTGGTGCCGATTTTGGTGGCAAGTCAATTTGACGCCCGGCAAAGTCACGTGCTGCTGTATTAAAAATCAAAACTCTCGATTTAGTCTGGTCGGCAATATAGAGATTGTTCTCTATTTGCACCATTCCCAAAGGTGTGCCTTCAGTAGGGAATTCAGCTATTTTTTTGTTGGTCTTTTGATCCACAAGGATAATTGAGCCAGATGCTGGGGAAGTAATATACACACCGCCCAGACCATGCTTGGGAATACTGGCTGGCGAAGCCGACTTTTTGTCACCAGATATAGTGATACCCAGATCACCGATGATTGGTTTAAAATCTGGGGAGAGCACAAATTCTTCAGGCACAATCAAATCAGATGGCATTTTGCCAGCGAGAATAGCCTTTTTATATTTTTCTTCAAGACCAGCCAGTGGCAAAATCGTCCTGAATCCAGGCTTTTTTAGCACTCGAGCAAAAACCATGCCGTTCTCAAGCAAGATCAAGTCCGGGTCGGTGCCTTTAGATTGCACCACACCTGCTACTTTGAGATTACCGGGATTGGATGATGTATAGCCCACTGGCAAAATCGGTAGATAAAGCTCACCGCTCGTCAGTACAATGGCACCATCGAGACGTATTTTAGCGCTGGGCAAATAGGTCTTAAGACTGGCCGTTAAATTGGCTGGCATGCGCGTAGCAAAGGCAGGACTAAATCCCAGCCCAGTACAAACAATCAGACAAAAGCAAAGAGAGACTATTCTATTAGAGCCCCGCATAGGCATCAGTCCTGACTATTCGCCTTTTGGTCTAAAAACATCGACTAGCTTTTCAAAGATATTTTCATCATCTTTTTTATCTTCGTCAGCGTTTTTGTCGCCGTTCTTTTTTTTTGACTTTTTGTTGTCGTGCTTTTTGCCTTCGCTCTTTGCTTCAGTGCCGTTATCCGACTCCACCTTAGCTTTGGCTTCAGGTTCTATAGTTAGCTTTTCGCCTCTCAGCTCAGCTAGCTTTTTGAGCAGTTCTTTTTCTTCGTTGGAGAGCTTTGATGGCGTCTCTACAAATACGTGGACGATTTGATCGCCGCGGCGTCCAGTTTGACCGATATAAGGCACACCTAGCTCACGCATGGCAAGCTGTGTACCAGATTGCACACCGGCAGGTATCTTAAGTACTTTAGTGCCTTCTACGGTGGGGACGTGGATCTCAGCACCAAGAGCGGCTTGAGCAAAGCCAACTGGTTGGCGGATATGGATGGTAAAACCATCGCGCAAAAACTGTTTATGCTCTCTGACATGGACGACCACAAATAGATCGCCATAAGGTCCACCCTTAGCGCCTTTATCACCAGCTTGTGAGAGTCTCAGTCTGGTACCGTCATCGATACCAGCAGGGACTTTTACGTCAAACTCACGAGGCTTGCGTGTCTGTCCAGCACCTTTGCAATCTTTGCATGGTTTGTCGATTTTTTTGCCCGCGCCCTGACAATCAGGACAGCTTATAACCTGATAGCTCTGCATAAAGAGCATATTGACCATCTGTCTGACTTGACCCTGACCGTTGCAGGTGGCGCAAGTACTGGTCTGACTGCCTGGCGATGCACCAGAGCCTTCGCAAGTACCGCAATCTTCAAGACGTCTGACTGTAACTTTCTTTTCTACACCAAAGATGGCATCCAAAAATTCAATCTCAAGATCGTACTTGAGGTGAGAGCCCTGTCTGGGTCCGCTACGGGCTTGTTGGCCAAAGCCACCACCGCCGCGCATACCGCCGCCAAAGAGGGCGTCGATAATGTCTTCAAAGCCAAAGCCCTGCATGTTGCTAAAATCGACGTTATCGTAGTCACGAGTGCCTTTGACACCTTCATGACCATAACGATCGTAGGCTGCTTTTTTCTGCTCATCCGAGAGTACTTCGTAGGCCTCGGCTAGCTCCTTAAAAGCTGCTTCATCGCCACTATCTTTGTTATCGGGGTGCAATTGTCTTGCTCTATTGCGAAAAGATTTTTTGATCTCATCGCCTGAAGCTGTGCGAGTGACACCAAGAACTTCGTAATAATCGCGCTTTGCCATAGTTTCCAAGAGAACCTTACTCCGTCAGTGGAGCTATTTTATCAAGAGGAACAAATAGTTAGATTGACAGCCGCTCATCAAGGCTCATCAAGGCTTAAGTCCAGCTCAGGAGCGTCAGCCAGGTCGATTTCATCGCTTACAGCACTGGCTGTATTTTTGATCATGGCATTGGCGGCGTCCACTGGCGGCTTTTCCGCTGCTTTTTCAGCTGGTTTTTCGGGGCTATCCATACGGCGATTGCCTGAGTGGATGGCACGTCCGAGATCCAGGAGCGACACATCCAGACCAGCTATAAGTGGTCTCAAATCATCGCCGCTATCGCGCTCCAAAGCCTCTTTGACGAGTTCTACAGCGCGCATCACCTTATCCACATGGGAGCGTTCAACTCGCTCTCCATATTTAGTAACAGTGCGCTCCGCCTCAGCACAGAGCGACTGTGCCTGGACACGGCTGGAGATTCTTTCTTTGGTAACGCGGTCTTGTTCGCTAAACTCTTCGGCTTCTCTTTTGTAAGCCTCTACTTCATCTGGACTGAGACCAGTGGAGCGTTGAATAGTCACCGAATGCTTGATGCCCGAACCAAAGTCACGGGCGGAGCAGTGCACGATACCATCAGCATCAATATCAAAAGTAACTTCGATTTTGGGCACGCCCCGGGGAGCAGGCGGGATGCCTGTCAGGTGAAACTTCGCCAGCGATTTGTTGGCTGAGGCGATTTCTCTTTCACCCTGCAAAGCATGCACCTCTACCGAAGTCTGTCCGTCTTCGTTGGTAGTAAATGGCATGGTGCGGCTAGTCGGGATAGTGGTATTACGATCGATAATTTTGGTAAACAAGCCGCCCGCTGTCTCAATCCCCAGAGATAGAGGAATGACATCGAGCAAAAGAATGTCCTGCATATCACCAGCCAGGATACTGGCTTGAATAGCGGCGCCTTGCGCCACAGCCTCATCAGGATTGACTGACTTGCTTGGCTCTTTTTGGAAATAGCGGCGAATCATATCCTGTACAGCAGGAATACGAGTCGAACCACCAACTAAAATGATGTGTTCAATTTGCTCAGCGGTGAGCTGCGCATCATCAAGAGATTGATTGAGAGGACCAGTGGTGGCCTCAACAAGATGCGCTGTCAGATCGTTAAACTGCGCTCTAGTTATCGTTGTCTCAAGGTGCTTGGGACCTGTAGCATCAGCTGTCAAAAATGGCAAATGCACTTCCGAAGTCAATGTTGATGATAGCTCAATCTTTGTCTTTTCGGCTGTCTCTTTAAGCCTTTGCACCGCCATCAAATCGCTGGATATATCGATACCAGTTTGCTCTTTAAAGACATCGATTAGATGATGGATTATAGCTTCGTCAAAGTCATCGCCACCAAGCCGATTGTTACCACTGGTGGATTTGACTTCAAAAACACCGTCGACAATCTCCAGGATACTGACGTCAAAAGTGCCACCACCGAGGTCAAACACCAGTACAACAGATGAGCCAGTCAACTTATTTAGACCATAAGCCAGTGCACTGGCAGTGGGCTCGTTGATGATACGCATAACTTCAAGACCAGCAATCTGACCGGCATCGCGAGTAGCCTGTCTTTGCGAGTCGTTAAAATATGCAGGCACTGTAATTACAGCGCGCTGTACTTTTTCGCCCAGATAAGCCTCAGCATCCGCTTTGAGCTTTTGCAATACCATCGCCGAGATTTGCTCTGGGCTATTGGAGACATTATCTATATTGATGCGGTAGTTTGTGCCCATCTCTCTTTTGATGGACTGCACAGTACGAGCAGGATTGGTTACAGCTTGACGTTTAGCTAACTGGCCCACAAGTCTTTCACCATTTTTGGTAAAAGCAACCACGCTAGGAGTAGTACGAGCGCCCTCGGAGTTTTCGATAATG
This sequence comes from Candidatus Obscuribacter sp., assembly GCA_016718315.1. GTDB lineage: Bacteria > Cyanobacteriota > Vampirovibrionia > Obscuribacterales > Obscuribacteraceae > Obscuribacter. The sequence goes on from JADKDV010000001.1 coordinate 1,205,935, forward strand.
GTAGGCTTGCCGCCTTCCATTATGGCTACGCAAGAATAGGTAGTACCTAAATCTATGCCTATTATCTTGTCGTCGCTCATTTTGTGACCAGCACTAAATAGACAGGCACTTAATCCTCAACATCGGTCAAATCGTAAACTTTGGCTTCCTTTTCTTTCTCGTCATCTCCACCACCACTAACAGCAACAGCGGCAGCAGCTTCTGCGGCCAATCTGTCTTGTTCATCGGCTTCAGCGATGGCTGCTTTGATTTCTTCGATAGGCAGATCTTGAGTACTGCGATTGGCATCGAGGGCATCGAGCGAATCACAGGTCTCTACACCAGCTTGTGAGACTATGTCTTGAGCCGAAACTTTATTGGCGCTAGTGGCATCTTCCTGAGCCGCTTCAGCCTTTGCAGCAGCTTCCGCTTCAGCAGCTTCTTTTTTGGCTGCTTCAGCGGCTAGTTGCTCGTCACTGGGGGCGGTGGCAACGTTAACGAGTGCCGGTCTTAAAATCTTGTCCTTGAGCATCCAGCCTGCTCTCAGCTGATGAGCAACAGCACCTTCTTCTACTTCACTTGTCGCAACTTCTTGCACTGGCTCATGCAGTCTAGGATCAAAAGGTTGACCCACTACTTCCATTTGCTTAATGCCCACTTGTTCCAGGCAACGATTGAGTCTGCTGAATACCATTTTGAGACTGTCCCACATAACTTTGGAATCAGTCTTTTCGGTCAATTTGGAAGTAGCCATGTCCAGATCGTCAAGAGCTGGCAAAATTGCTTCAAAGGCTTTTTGCATACCAGCTGCTGAAAACTCATCGCGCTCGCGGTCAATGCGCTTTTTGTAATTTTCAAAGTCAGCGGCCATCCGCTTGTAAAGGTTTTCGGCTTCAGTGGCTCTCGCTTCAGCTTCTTTGAGTTGCCCCTCTAAATGGGCAATAGTGCTGGCTGAGGCAGAGTCTGTCTGCTGTTTTTGGCCGACGTCAATCCCAAACTGGTCGGGATCGGGCTCCCCACCTGCATACATGGCCCTAAAAAAAGCCTTAGCGCGGTCATTTCTGTCTGCTGGTGTCTCTTCGGAAGCGGGCGAAGCTGGTGGTTGCGCCCCTTTGTTGTTTTGATTTTCTTCCATGGCTGAAAAGCGGTCTCCCGATGAATTGGTCAATCAATATTCTAAATTAAAACGCCCATTGAGAGTAGAACTTAAGCAAGAGACAAACATCTCAATTGTCCCGTTAAATCAACCTGGTCGACGCCAGCGACCGCCTATTCACACTCTGACGCCCCTGAGCTGGTCTATAATTTAGTTCGGCAAAATTTATTTTCAATGAGTGATTTCTTAAAACTATGGCTACCAAATTGAGCGACACCCAAACTTATCTGCATCCCACGGTACCTCTTGCCATTTACGCTCCCGGTGAGTTTGGCAAGCAGCAAGCCAAGACTGCCGAAGGGGTGCTGCGTTACGGCGCTAACCCGATAGCCTGCGTCATCGATGCCACTCAAAGCGGCAAATCAATTAAAGAACTCACCGGCATAGATTGCCAAGCCCCCATAGTTGCCTCAATCGAGGAAGCAGCTAGCCTCAAGTCAGGTGCTTTGCTACTGGGTACGGCCTGGCCGGGCGGCGCCATGCCTCCCGAATGGAAAGCCGATATAGTACGCGCTCTTGAAAATGGCATGGATGTTGTCAACGGACTCCATGACTTTTTGGAAGAAGACGAGCGCATTGTCAAAACGGCAAAGGAGCACGGTCGCCAATTATTTGATGTACGCAAATCACCAGACCATTTGCCAGTAGCCGCTGGTCGAGTAATGCAAAGCAATGCCTATGTAGTGCTCACAGTCGGCACGGACTGCTCAGTTGGCAAAATGACAGTCTCTCTAGAGATCCAAAAGTCAGCTCGCCAACAAGGCATCAGCTGTGGCTTTGTCGCCACAGGTCAAACTGGCATTATGATTTGCGGCAAAGGCATCGCCATCGACCGCGTCATCGGCGACTTTATGGCAGGCGCCACCGAAAAGCTTGTACTTGAAGCTGCCGAGCAAAGCGATCTGATCATGGTGGAAGGTCAGGGCTCACTGGCTCACCCTGGGTTTAGCGGTGTGACAATGGCACTCGTCCACGGAGCATGTCCTCAAGCCATGGTACTGTGCCACAGACCCAGCCGCAAAAACATCAAAGGCACTGACATGGCTATCAGTGATTACAAACGTTTGATTGAGACTTATGAATCAATGGCAGCTTATATGCGCCCATCAAAAGTAGTAGCAATCGCTCTCAATACCCACGACCTGTCAAAAGAGCAAGCAGAGCACGAAATAGCCCTGGCCCAAAAACTAACAGGTTTGCCAACGACCGATCCGGTGCGCTTTAACGGCGACATCTTACTAAAAGCGATACTCGACAGGAAAAATCAGTGAACACCGAAAAAATCAGTCTGCATTTTGAGCCCTTAGACCTCACCACCAGACATCCCTTTGGTATCTCCTATGGTACCAGCAGCCAGACTCTCAACATCTTAGTCAAGCTCCAGTACAACGGCTTTACAGGGCTTGGCGAAGCCGCCCCCGCCTCTTATCACGGCGAATCCCGCGAGACAGTAATGGCAGTACTTGGCAAAATGCAAGCCAAAGAACCAGAAATACTAGGTGCTGACCCTTTTGCAATCCAGGCAGTATCAGCAAATATGGACAAGATGATAGCTGGCAACTATGCAGCCAAAGCAGCAGTCGAAATGGCCATGCATGACCTGGCTGGCAAAGTAGCTGGACTCTCTACATATAAGATGCTCGGTCTATCAAACGGTCATCCACCGATGACCGACTTTACAATAGGCATCGACAATCTCGATATGATTGAGCGCAAAACAGAAGAAGCACTCGAACTCGGTCACAAACTACTAAAAGTAAAAGTCGGCACAAACTATGACCGAGAAATCATCAAGAAAGTACGTAAAGTCGCACCTAATATCCCCATCCGTGTTGATGCCAATGGCGGCTGGACAGTAAAACAAGCAGTGGAGTCAGCCAAATTTTTGCATGACAATGGTGTCGAATTTATCGAACAACCACTGCCAAAATTTAGTCACGTAGACGACTTTAGATTTGTCAAAGAGCACTCACCTATACCGATACTCGCAGACGAGAGCATCTGCCGGGCAATAGATGTAGCCAGGTATGCTGGTGCTATAGATGGTGTCGTGGTCAAACTAGCAAAATGTGGTGGCATATTGGAAGCCCTGCGTGTCATAGGCACGGCCAGAGCACACGGTATGCGTGTCATGTTTGGCATGATGATTGAATCATCAATAGGAGTGACTGCCGCCACCCAACTATCAAGTTTATGTGATTATCTTGATCTCGATGGTGCACTCTTACTCAAAGACGATCCCTACAAGGGCGCGTCCTGGCAAGATGGCTATATGACACTAAACTATGAGCCCGGACTTGGAGTCAGCTTGCGGTAAAGATGCGCTGCCGCATCAGATCGACAAAGTGCTAGGTCAAAACATCTCCTTTGGCTGGCTGCTCTTGCAGACAAGCAAGATTTAATGCGCTTGCCCAATTTCCGACATATCGTCAGCACATGCATTGCACAACCCTACACAATAGCCAGATCAACACATACTCAATCAAACTTTGTCTCTTGCTCGGTGCTTCACTAGTACTCTTTGCCTTGACCGCACAGGCTCCAGCCCATGCGCAATTCAGACAAGTGAGCCGCCGCGACCTGCCACCATGCCGCATGGATAGCTTTGTCGATCAAGCAGGCGGCATGGCTGAACTAATCTATGGTGATGAGGGCGAAGTTGGTCTACCACCCTACGATAACTTTACCAAGGAACACAGAATCAATGCTGGTATTTTTGGCGTCAGGGACGCCGGTTTAACCACTGGGCACGGTAGCTTTATGCCAGATGCCTGGGGAGCCGATGAATACATCGGCGACGAGTGGGGTCAGAGTGGCTCACAATACGGCAACTATGCCCAGCAATTTGATGCCTACGGCAACCCATAGCCAACTTTGTCAACAACGGGATTAACACGATAAACAACGGGGTCAATGCTGTCAATAATGGGATCAATGCCGTCAATAATGGTGTTAATCAAGTCAGCAATTTCACCGGCAACCTACCATAAATAATAGCTAGCGACATTTAGCTAGATTCAATTTAACCAGCACCGGCAAATGATCTGAACCCACTTCGCCAAGCAAGCGCCGCTCCTTTACCACTATGCCCTGGCTTACCAGGACATGATCGATTGGCAAAAAAGGACGCAGCGGCACAAACAAAAACATCTTTGTGGGCCAGCTCGGTGTAAAACCAAAGCCGCGCTCACTGTCTTTGAGATGGCCTTTGGCTAGGAGCTTATCAAAGTAAGGCGACCACGGCGTACAGTTGAGATCGCCAAGCAAAATCTGCTCATCACCAAGAGTCTTAATCTCAGCGGGATAAAGCTCAGTCAACTCTTTATTGCGTGCATCAAAACGACTCTTTGGCACAATTGGCACAGTCGGGTGTACGAGCATAATCCCAACTGGCTTGTCCCCCTTAATACCGAGCTGACAAAGCAATCGTGCCCTGTTCTTCAAAGGCTCAATGCGCAGCTCCGGCTTAAGGAGTGGATACTTGCTATAAATGCCCACTCCAGCATTATACGGATGACTGGAGACATACGGATACTTGCGCCCCAGCTTGTCGGCAAGCGTGCGATACCAACTGCCTTCCAGCTCAGAGACCACAATTACATCAGGGTCTTCTGGTGCTATCTGTTTAAACAGAGACTCACGATCATTATTGCGCCCGCCCCACAGATTGATATGCACCATTGTCAAATCAGACTTGTCTGGCGCAGGCTCATAGCGCTGATACAAAGGTTGCATCTTAAAGCCACAAAAGACAAGCACGACTAGAGACAATCCAAGCACAACTCCCGCTGGTCCAGTAAACCGTCGCCGGAATAACACGTCTACAAATATGACAATGACCAGCACCAGGGCTGCCACTATATACAGTGCAATAAAATGGCAACAAAGCTCTGGCACCTGATTACCCATAGCAAAACAGGTAAGAGCGCAACATAGAGACAAAGACAGGGCAATAAATAGAGGTGGCGTGTAGAGTAAAAGATTGAGCGACTTATTAAGCAAAGTTTTTTTAGACACAGTATTTACTTTGTCCCCACTTTGAGTTTGACCAGTAGTGGCAAATGATCCGAGCCAAAAGGAGCAAGCATACGGCGCTCCTTAACCTCGATACTTTGCGAAACAAGCACATGATCAATTGGCAAAAGCGGCGGCACCACTACACCTGGCCAGCTGGGTTGCAAACCAAACCCTCGCTCACTATCTTTGAGATTGCCATCTTTAATCAATTTGTCAAAATACGGTGACCAGGGAGTGCAATTCAAATCTCCCACCAGGATTGCCGGATCTCCTGTACTACTAAGCTCTTGTGGATAAAGCAAAAATTCCTCGTTGCGAGCCGCTAGATTGTTAGGAGCACCGACTGGATTAACGGGGTGAGCCACGAGAATCGTCACTGAACCTACATCTGGATGCTTGACCCTAGCCAGTATCCGTGCTCGACTTTGATATTTGATCTTACGCAAGTCACTAGTCTCGAGCGGATACTTACTATAAATACCCAGACCATTTGCTGGTCTGGCAAAACTGTATGGATATGTATCTTTGAGTTTGTCGGTAATTAAAGTCGACCACTTACCAGTAAGCTCACTGACGAGGATGATATCGGGTTTTGTTGCCGCTATTTGCTTAAACAATGTCTCATGGTCAAAGTTTAGTCTGCCCCAGATATTGGCATGCAAAAGAGTTAAGTTGTAACTACCTGGCGCAATATCAACCCGGCTCCAGAGCGGCTCTACTCTATTGATGACAAAACCCAGTACAGTAATCAATAGCACAAAATTTAAAATAGCAATGCGTAGTCGTCTCTTAAAGGCAATTGCATCAAACACCACTAGACCGGTCAAAATCACAGCACCATAAAGACATGCCACCATAAAGTGACAGCAAAGCTCAGCTATGCGGCTGTGTAGACCAAAACAACTAAGCGCGCAAATAAGCACCAAGGCAAGAGTGCAAACACTTACAAACAGATGTATAAACCCTGTATAAAACTCTCGGAGGAGCAGTGCCAATTTGTTAACCATGCAAGCATCCTAAACCCAGATAGCCTTTTGTGGTGGCAAAGATCGGTCTTTTAGCCCGGCCTTTACAAAATCAAAACTGCTGGATAAAAAAACTTGCCGAGCACTTACTTAATTTGCCAAATCAGAAAAATAAGCGACACAAGACGAGCTTATAATTGGTGCTTCTAGCATTTGAGAAGTAGTAGTGACTAGCAAATCGACCGTAAAAATTCGCCCGGCCAAGCAAGAAGATGCCCCAGCTATCGTTGCGGTGCACTACAGCGCAGTCCACACCACAGCAGCAAATGACTATGAAGTCAGCATATTGGACGAATGGTCCAACACTAGCGCTGAGAGAATCGATAAGCTAACACGCCAAATAAAAGACAACCCTGAAAAAACAGTAATGCTCGTTGCTGAGCTAAACAGCAAAATTGTGGGATTTTGCGAGGTCGTGCCGACACTGGAAGAATTGCGCGCAGTCTATGTGGACCCAAAAGCAAGCCGCCAGGGAGTAGGTCAAGCACTCCTGCATGCTCTGGAAGAAGTAGCACGAAAGCACCACTGCAAAAGACTTTGGCTTGATTCATCACTGACGGCAGTGCCATTTTATACAGCACATGGCTTTATCAACGATGGTCCTGGCGAGCACGTACTAAACAGTGGACAAAAAATGCTCTGCGTTAAGATGCACAAAGATCTATCAAATTTGTAAGTTCAATTACTACTGTTCACAGCCAACCGCACAAACAACGGGTAGTGATCAGAGCCTGCAGCACCAAGCAACCGGCGCTCCTTAACCAGGATATTTTGAGTGACAAGGACATGGTCAATTGGCAAAAAAGGTGGACTATACATAGCAGGCCAACTAGGCGCAAACCCAAATCCTCTGGCACTGTCTTTTAAATTGCCGTCTTCAAGTAATTTACCAAAGTACGGTGACCACTGAGTGCAATTCAAATCTCCCACAAGAATTGCCGGGTCACCAAACTCATGTAATTCTTTTGGATAGATTGCCAACTCCTCATTGCGTGCGGCAAAATGACCAGGCGGTCCCAGCGGTATGTAAGGGTGCGCTAGTATAATAGTGATGGGTCCAAGCGTCGGATGGTCTATACGAGCGAGTATACGAGCACGGTCACCATATGTGATATGACGCAGTTGGGCATACTTAAATGGATATTTACTATAAATTCGCAAAAAGCCGCTCACAGGCAAATTATCACAGTATGGATAACTAGCAAGCATGCGTGTATCCAAAAACTTTTCCCAGCCACCACATAGCTCACTGACGAGCACAATATCGGGTTTAAGCGACTCTAGTTGATCAAACATGGTTTTTTGATCGTGATTGTAGTGCCCCAAAAGATTGAGATGCAAAAGACTTAGATTAGACTCTCTGGGTCTATCCACCGACAAATAAAATGGTATCAGGCGATAAAGACAGAGCCCCGCAATGCTCAAGAGCAATACTCTACACACTTTTGCAATAAGTAATCGTGGCTTAAAGAAGCAACTGTCGCCAGTGACTATCAGGAGAACAAGCAGCGAGACATAAAGACAAAGAGCGCTTAGATGACAACAAAGCTCACCTAATTGCCCCATGCCATTAAATAGGCTAAGAGCAGTGATTGCCAAAAGCGCAAGTGTACAAAGGCAAAAACATAGACAAAGACAAAAGGTATAAAAAGCCTTGAGCCACTGTAACAGTCGCTGCAACTCACTCTACCTTTGATGAGTCAGGTAGGTAGTAGGCGCAGTACTTGCCGTCAGAGGCTCGGCAAGACCAAGCTTTACCAACACTGGCAAATGATCTGAGCCAGCGTAGCCGAGCACGCGACGGTCCTTAACAGCAAGATCCTTTGAAACCAAAAACTGATCAATAGTTATAAACGGCTTGACCGTCACGTCAGGCCAGGTAGGAGCAAAGCCAAAGCCCCTCTCACAGTCTTTTAACTCGCCTTCCTTGACCATGCGCTCATAATACGGAGACCACAGGGTGCAGTTCATATCACCAACGAGTATGCGCGGTGTGTCAAATTCTTTGAGCTCCTTTGGATAGAGCGCCAGCTCCTCGTTACGAGCAGCAAAGTTAAATATTGGCGTCACAGGATGCACAAGCAAAATTGTGATTGGTCCAAGCTCAGGATGCACCACCTGTGCAAATAACCTCTTACGATGAACAAACTCTATCTCTTTGAGGTTGTACAGTTTTATCGGATACTTGCTGTAAAACCCAAACTCACTTTTAAAGCCACTCTTATCAAAATACGGATACTTAATTTCTAGTTTTTTAGCCAGTACCCTTGACCATTCTTTTGAAGATTCACTAACCATAACGATGTCCGGATTAGCATCAGCTATTTGCTCGAAAAATGATTGATAGTCCTTATTTTTATCGCCGTGCAAATTGAAATGCAGCAAAGTCAAATTAGCCCTTTGTGGTGCCTTGTCCTCTCTCATCCAGAGTGGCGCCATTTTGTAACCACAATAAAACAAAATCAAAAACAAACAACCAATATCAATTCTTGCAATTAAGCTCATTCTCCTGAAAATTGCAGCATCCAAACCAACTACAAGCAAAACAAAGAATGCCGCCAATAGATATAAGACAATCAAATGACAGCTCAGCTCGCAATAGAGGTGAGCTGCACCAAAGCAACTCAAACCACATACCAGCAAGAGTGCAAGTGTTAAAGCCGTCACAACTAAATAAAAGACGATGGTATAAGCAGCGTTTAGCCAGCGTAAGACCGATTTGAACATTGATTGCCCTCTTTACGCCATCCTAGATGGCGGCAGGCAATATGCCAAATTGCCAGATCACTTAATGAAGTGTTGGTCGAGGGTATCTATCCCCACTTAGCGAGACGCTCTTTGATTAGCTCAATTGTGGAGTGCGAGTACAAGTGAAATACCAAAAGTTTTTTCTCCGGCACATACTGGGCAACAGTCTTAGCCGAGACACTGTCCACCAAAAACAAATCAGCATGCTTGACGAGATACTTAACTTCGACTTCGTCTTCTTTGAGCACAGCGCGCACTGCGACCTCGTCTCCGCGCATAGCAGCGACTAGTTTTGCGGCCATTTCCATCAAGTGCGGACTCGTCGATACAAGAGCTAAGAGACTTGATTTGGGCAACTTCTCAACCTGCTCCAGCTCATTGCGAGCGGGCTCGATATTGCATGCGACAAGGCGGGTCAGATCTTTTATATGCTTTTGAAAACTAAATAAGTGATAGAGACTTGATACCAGAAGTGAATCATCAATTTGTTTTAAATCCTGCATCAACTCATCTGGAGTAATGCAAACCACTGGCACCTTAAAATGTGGAGAAAGCTCACCCTGAATAATCTGGAAAAAGTCTTTATTGCCATCCACTGCCAGGATGCGTTTTACAGGGCTGCGACTATTGAGGCGGCTAACACAGGCTTTGACATCATCGACCGAGTAGCCACGCTCGGAGGCGCGGGCGAGGAAGTCGTTAAACATCTCATCTATAGATAGAGAAGTGCTTTCATTCTCAAATCTGCGACCACTTGATGCTACACGCACCCCGCTACCCTGACGTACTTCCAAGAGGCCAGTCTCTGCCATGTGATTGTAAGCAGCCGTAATCGTGCTGTAGTGCACCCCGAGACGGTCAGCTAGAGCACGGATACTGGGGAGTTTTTCTTGAGGCTTAAGCGATCCGGAGGCAATGGCCAGTCCGAGTTGCTCGATGAGCTGGTCGCGAATTGGAACTGAGCTTTCTTTATTGATAGTAAATTTCATAGTGACCCTGTAAGCAGAAGAGCGCCCCTAGCGGAGCGCTCATTCTACACAACTATCTCTGGGCTATGCTCTTTGAAATCTACAAACCTGGTCACTGCTTCACTTAGAAATCTGTCCCTATTTCTATCCACAGTCCTGAGCTTGAGTCCAAAGTCACTTTGAAAAGATTATCTCGCAAGGAGTGCTGACTGGTGCGAAATATTCTCATTAGTGATGTTGAAAGATTAGCATTTGAAAACAGGTGCGTCAACAGTACAAATGACAATTAAGGCAGCCACCCCACCACCAAAACGCTCCTTTGCCGCAAATGCTGGGACTTTAGGACTTTTGGCTCCCCACCTTAAATCAGGGCGATGTCAGGTGAAATATTACAGAATCCAAGTAGTCCCTGTCCCGATGGCAAGGGTTAAAGCGGCACCGTTGCCGGATCATCACAAGTATGCAATCATTCTCAATAAGTTGAGTCAAATTCTGACATTGATAGTTCAATTGTCTTACCCACTTTTACTAAGGCCATGGTCGAAAAACAAACCCAAAACAGCCGCGAAGACAATTTGAGCAATAGCTCCAGCATGGAAGCGATTGCCGAAATCATCCGCAGCATCCCGCGAGGCGACCATTTAACCGCCCCGGAAGTCTACGAATTAGCCAAACAGCGCGGACTCAAGCTCAGTCTGTCGACTGTATATCGCACACTCAACAAGCTAAAAGCCGACGGCAACGTGATTACCGTATCTGGCGACCGCGGTCTTAGATATGAATCAGTTGAGGACCAGGCACATGATCACTTGATTTGCCTTGGCTGCGGTCTGACCATAGAGTTTTACGATGAGTTGATAAGAGGCTTTGGTCATAATGTCGCCCTGCGTAAAGGCTTTGATCACACCACAAGCCGTTTTGACATCCTTGGCTATTGCGAAAAATGCAAAGTCAATGATGAGAGCCACAAACTAGACGCTTTACAAGACAGCGCTCTTAGTGCCATAGAAAAAACCGAGTCAGCTCTCGATGACTTAAAAATCGCAGTAGAGTTTATGAAGCAACGCAAGACTGCAAGGGCCGGAGCTCCAGGACGAGCAGCCTTGCAAAAGCTCAACGAGGCAGTAGCAGATCTCGATTTTTTGATGGGCTCAATTAGTCCTGAGTAAAACAAGTGAGCTACAGATTTTTGTAGCTCAAACTGCAACACACAAAGTACTTACTTACGATTGCTTTGCTGCGTATAGACGCTTGCGCGCTTCTTCTAAATCGCGTTCTGACTCGACGATAATGTCTTCGTAGTATTTGAGTGTGACTTTACGACTGGCGTTTATTCTGGCGCGCTTAGCTAACATACGCGGCAGGAGTTTGACTGCACCCCAGGCACCTTTGAGCCAGGGCACCACCTGACCACCACGCACTATCACTACTGCAAAATAATAACTTTGCCAAAATGCTATGTGTGGCAAAAACTTGAGCAATAGTGGCATCGGAATATTTTTAACGATGGTATTAAAATTGTTTTGCGATGACAACCTGACTACCAATGGACTGTAGCCACTACCAGTAGTGCCGCAACCAAGGTGATAGATTATTGCTGTCGGCACGTAAAAACACTTATAACCAGCTGTTTGAGCACGCAGACCGATATCGACATCCTCAAGGTAAGCAAAATAATCCTGATCAAAGAGACCAATATCAACTAGCATTGAGCGACGATATAGTGCAGCACCGCCGCAGGCGCCAAGGATATAACGACCAGTATCAAATAGACCGGTATCCTTTTCGCGGTGACCGATACGACCAGGCAAGCCACCACGTCTGTAGCCATCACCAACACCATCGAGCAATGTGTGGTCATCAAAAGCAAGCATTTTACAGCCCAGCGAACCACACTCGGGATGTTCGCCCATACCTTTAACCAGCTCTTTAACCCAGTTTTTATCAACTACCGTATCGTTGTTTATAAGTGCGATAAACTCGCCTTTGGACTCAACAATGCCGCGATTAACAGCCACCGAAAAGCCTGTATTTACCTCGAATTGAGGCACTTTGACTATCTCGTAGTTTTCTTTGAGAAACTCGACAGAACCGTCTTTAGAGCCATTATCGACAACAATGATCTCAATATTGGTGTAAGTTTGCTTCAACAGTGAATCAAGGCAGTCAGCCAAGAAGTGCTTGCCATTCCAGTTTGGAATAACAATTGAAACTAAACCTGGCTCAAATTGAGGACTTAAAACCGGTTCGGACTTTGAACTGACTTGACTCATAGATACCCTGGCGGCAACGGACCCTTATTTTACACCGGCTATAATTAAACCCTCGCAATAAGGCTAAGCAATGGGCACTGTTAAATCGAAAATTCTTATCATCACTCTTGAACCAATCGGCGAAAGTATGGCCGGTCCTGCCATCCGTGCTCTTGAAATTGGCAAAAGATTGGCTAGCGAGTTTGAAGTAACTGTCTATAGCTCAGCAGCTGGCACGAGACCCAAAAACTTGCCAGCCAATGTAAGGCTAGTGCAGGGCGGCGGTAAGCGCGTTTTAGCAGAGCTTGCCCTTGGTCATACAGCCATCTTTATACAGGCAAATGTGCTTAAGCCTTTTCCATTTTTGGCAAACATGGGCAAGCATCTCATTGTTGACCTTTATGACCCTTATCTGTTTGCAGTCTTAGTCCAGTACAAAAACGACCCAGTGCAGGCGTCAGCCAGCTACAGACTGATGCACCAGGTGCTGGAGCTGCACATGACAAGAGCAGATTTTACAGTCTGCGCCTCCGAGAGACAGCGCGACTACTGGCTTGGCCGCTTTTGTGCGCTTGGTCGCGTCACGCCTGAGATGTACGGACTGGACCCCAGTTTGCGCAAACTAATCGACGTTGTGCCTTACGGTCTGCCTGTAGAGCCACCCCAAAAGACAAGCGCCCCTGGACTGAGGCAACGCATCCCTCAATTGGGTCAGAGCCCTGTCCTACTCTGGGGAGGCGGCATCTGGGATTGGTTTGATCCGCTCACTGTAATAAAAGCAGTCAAGCAATGTCATAGCGACATCCCAGATCTCAAGCTGGTTTTTATGGGCACCAAGTCTCCCAACGATAAAGTGCCAATCATGGACATGACTTTAAAGGCACGCCAACTGTCTGATGAGCTGGGTCTCACCGACAAGAGCGTGTTTTTCCTTGATGGCTGGGTGCCATATGAGGATAGGGTCAACTATTTGCTCGATGCCACAATTGCAGTCTCTGCACACTTCGACCTGCCCGAGACCCGCTTTTCGTTTCGCACCCGCATTCTGGACTATTTCTGGTGCGGTCTGCCCATTTTGACCACCCAAGGCGATCAGCTCGCTGAGCTTATCGATGGCTACAAAGCTGGTCAGGCACTGCCATACCAGGATGTGGATGGCTGGGCAAGCAGCATCAAAAAAATACTCTTAAATCCAGAAGAGTTAAAAAGTATGCAGCAGGGCGCCAGACGACTGGCAGAAAAGTTTTATTGGGACGACAATGTAGAACCTTTGCGTAAATTTTTGAGAGAGCCGCATCATCTGCCCGCTTTCGAAAAAGTAACTATGCCAAGCCTGTTTGAACGCGCGCACGCTGTGTATAGAAGAGGTGGACAAGAGTTGATTTTGAAACGCTCTAAAGAGCTACTTGGTGACATACTAAAGTAATGGACACGCTAGTCAAAGCAATCCCCGAACATCTCCTCACCCTTAACTGGTTTGAGCTAGAAGAAGCACGCGCACTCAGCATCCTTGATGATCTAACCGTCGAATTAAAGGAACTCAAAGGCAAGTTGTCACCCTCAAAAGTGCACAAATGCCGGGTCGTAATCAGGCGCTGGTACTCCATTTGGGAAATCCTGGAAGTCGACCATTGGGGCGACGAGAATTACGATCGCAAAGTCAAAAAACCGCTGGGCAAAATCAACAAAGCCCTGGGCAAATTGCGCGATCTGGACGTCAACATCAACTTTGCCGAAGAATATCAAGCACCACTCTATGTGCTGTCTGCCTGGCGCAAAAAACGCGCTCGCATCGGGCGCAAAATGGTGCAAAAGATTGCAGAACTAAAGCCCAAGAAAGTGGCTAAAAATCTAGCCGAACATCTCTCTTTGCGCGCATACGAGCTTGAGCGCATGCTTTTGCCTTTGCCCGAAGAAGAAATCGTCATGCCTGCCAGCGAAAAACCCTTTATCAGCCCGCTGGAAGCAGCTAGCTACCAACATATAGAGCGGTTTTTGCTAGAGGCCGAAGCTGAAGCCAAGAATCATGCCGCCCTGGCTAAAACACCTGTGCAATTGCACGAGCTGAGGCTGACAATAAAACGCTGGCGTTATCTCTTGACAGAGTTTTTTAGCGTCACCAATATCGACCTGGTCAAAGCGCAGCAGCTACTTGGCAAGCACCATGATTTGATCAGACTCAAAGAAATGGTCGAAAAATCTGCTCGTAAGCTCAAAGGCAGTCAGTCTCAAAAAGAAATCGCCGAATGTACGACAAGAATCAACCTGGAGTTAACTCGCCTGGAAGACGAAATCCAACTCGTTAAGAAGGCTTTACCATTTGGTCTGAGACCCTACAAGGTAAGTAAGCTGATAGGCTGATGAGCCAAATTTGGCTGCCAAGCATATAAACACACTTAAGTTATATTGAAACTCGGCTAAAAGTGTCTTAGAACCGCCTACAATCTAATCTGACTGTCCGGTTGGAGCGTGGCCATGGCGATAAATAAGAAACTCACAATTCTAGGATCTGGCTCGGCCGGTTTGACTGCTGCAATTTACGCAGCCCGTGCCAATCTTGAGCCTCTGGTCATTCAGGGCTTGCAAGCTGGCGGTCAACTGACCATCACCTCTGATGTCGAAAACTTCCCGGGCTTTCCCAATGGCATCCTGGGACCAGAACTAATGGAAGAAATGCATAAACAAGCAGAGCGCTTTGGCACTCAGTTTATTTATGACAACGCTGAGTCAGTCGATCTTTCCAGCCGCCCATTTAGAATCAAGACCAGCTCAGAAGAAATTTTCACCGAATGCTTGATCATCGGTACAGGCGCTTCCGCAAAACTCTTAGGCTTGCCTGCTGAGAGCAAACTCATGGGACATGGCGTATCAGCCTGTGCCACCTGCGACGGCTTTTTCTTCCGCGACAAAGAAGTATTTGTAGTGGGAGGTGGAGACACTGCCCTGGAAGAAGCAACATTTTTGACTCGCTTTGCTAGCAAAGTCACTCTAGTCCACAGACGCGATAGCTTTAGAGCATCAGCGATTATGGTTGACCGCGCCAAAAACAACGAAAAGGTCCACTTTATCCTTGACAGCGTCGTCGAAGATATCCTTGATGTCGAAGAAGGTCAAGTTACTGCGATCAAACTCAAAAACATCAAAACAAATGAAGTACAGACAATACCCTGTGATGGTGTCTTTATTGCAATCGGTCACAAACCTAACACCGAGCTATTTGTCGGGCAGTTAGAACTAACCGAAAACGGCTATGTCAAAACCACCGATGGTGTTAAGACTTCGGTCAAAGGTGTCTTTGCCTCAGGCGATGTGCAAGACGAACTCTATCGTCAGGCTATCACTGCAGCCGGTACAGGCTGTATGGCTGCCCTAGAAGCTCAGTGGCTACTGGAAGCAGAAGAGGAAGCAAGCGCCGAGCAGGGAAAGCATAAAGTCAAAGAGACAGTGGCCCAAAAAGGCTAATTGTCATGTCATCAAATACAGTGGCAACCTTTACAGACAGGCTGGCTAAACCAGCACGCCAGTCTGTGCCTGACGACGGTGACTGGATACTAACTACAGCCAGAGCACATCCCTGCTTTAGCCATCCACTCTTTGCCAGACTGGCAGACACAAAAAACAATCCGCTGACAGTAGCCAAAGTAGCAAGACTGCTCAAAAATTATGATGCGCATGCCTCTCACTTGCGCCGACTTTTGCTCAAAGCTGCTGCTATTATGCCGGAGCGCGCTGTAGCATTTATCTTAGAAAACGTCCGCAACGAATACGGCAACGGTCATGAAAACAGACGCCACCAGCTACAACTGCAAGACCTGGCCTGGCAATGTGGCGTCAGCCCCAATGACTATAAAGCAATTAAAGTAGAAGCTGGCATCAAACAGTTTATCAAGGCAGTGACGCCATTTTATTATCCGCTTGAAGGCAAACTGATTAGCAATTGTCTTAGCAAGCAAGCGGTGTCAGCGGGGGCAATCACTGCCACAGAGATACTGGCTATCGAAGAATTTAAAGCACTACAAAAAGCATTTGCAGGCTTTGGACAAGAGCACCATATATGGTTTGATCATGTCACTGTAGAATGTGAACACACCGACGAATCCATCAGCCTGGCACTGTATTTTAGCCAGCAGGGTCACAAACAGAGTGTAGCAACAGGACTCAAAGGAGTGCTTGATGCCAACTGCCATCTCTATGATGGTCTTTTGTCGTCAATCTCATAAAGATGACCAGTCTAAATATTGCCATTGTAGTCAGGCTATTCAGCCCCTCAGGCGGTCTGGAGCTATATGCTCTGAGACTTGTGCAGGGCTTGCTCCAGCGTGGACATCGAGTAACAGTAATTTGTCAGACTGATGAGAGTGGACTGAGTCACCATAATCTGACTATCAAAACTTTTGATCAAGCCCCCAGAGGTATCTCCAAAAGCGCTAGATTGGTGCACATCTACAATGCAGCCAGCACACTTTTAGCCTCTAGCGGTCCTTTTGATCTGGTGCACTCACAGCACTGCCCGGTAAAGGGCGCCGATCTAGTGACTTTTCACCAGCACACAGCCAAGCGTTTTAGCTTTAGTGGCTATCCGGCCGAGAGACTGATCAACGAATACAAACTGGCTACAAATGACGCTTACAAAACCAGGATGCAACAAGATGGCGACCTTGCTAAATCCACAAAAATGCGCATCTTTGTCTCGCAAATTTGCAAACGCGATTACTATGAGACTTATAACCTCGATGACGCACCGTACGCCATAGCACCCTGTGGTGCCGATAGTCAGTCCGAATACGATATCAGTCAAAAGGTGCAAGCTCAGCCATTTAACTATCTATTTATCGGCAAGGGCTACCGCAAAAAAGGTCTGGACACGCTTTATACTGCTTGTGCCCTCCTTAAAAAGCAAGGTCTAAAATTCAAGCTAACTGTAGTCGGGCTGCGCGCTTCACTCTTTAACAAATTGACAGCAGGGATGCATGGCATAGCAGACTGTGTTGAATTTGCCGGCTATCAAAAGGATTTAAAACCATTCCAAGAAAATGCATCGGTAATAGTGGTGCCCTCTAAATGTGAAGCCTTTGGTATGTCACCAGTAGAAGCAATGCTCTTTGGTGTGCCAGCTATTGTCAGCAGTGTAGCTGGCGTTAGCGAACTGCTCAATGACGGCATCGATGGTCTTGTATTAAAAGACCATCTCAGTGCTAAAGAACTCGCCCAACACATGCAACAACTGCAAAGCGATCCAGCCATGCTCAAGAGCATGCAAATAAAAGCCCGGGCCAAAGCCAAACAATTGACCTGGGACAAAACTGTGGATGCCACCATAACTGCTTATCAAAAGCTGCTCAAGTCTGAGGTAGGGACAAATGAAAACCGCTAACTTACTTGTCAAAGAAACAAGCACTTATCTCAAGCAGCATGCCTACAATCCAGTGCAGTGGTATCCCTGGGGCGCAGAGGCACTGGACCGGGCAAAAGCCGAGCAAAAGCCAATCTTGCTATCGGTAGGCTATGCTGCCTGTCACTGGTGTCATGTCATGGAGCATGAGTCGTTTGAAGACCAGGCCACTGCCGACATCATGAATGCCAACTTTATCAATATCAAAGTAGATAGAGAAGAGCGCACCGACATCGACGAAATCTATATGAAAGCAGTGCAGATAATGACCGGCCATGGTGGCTGGCCCATGACTGTTTTTTTAACGCCAGAGCTTAAGCCATTTTTTGGTGGCACTTACTTTCCCAAGGAAGACCGCCATGGTATGCCAGCCTTTAAAAGAGTGTTGACTCAAATCAACAAAGCATGGCTGCAAAATCGTGAGGACCTTATGGCTTCAGCTGGTGAGCTGACCGAGCATCTCAGGCTCATGGAAAAAGTCAAAGCAGACGGAGCTCAGACTATTGATGGCGAGAGTTATCTCAATTACGGCACTATAAGCAGCGCTCTCGAAAAATTCTATAGTAATTTTGACGCTGACTTTGGTGGCTTTGGCGGTGCGCCCAAATTCCCCCATACTTTTGCTCTGGAGCTGTTTATGCGCTCCACCAGCAAAAGCTCAGAGATCAAAGATTCAAAAAAAGAAGAGTGCCTGGAAGTAATCAATACAAGTCTAGACAAAATGGCTTGTGGCGGTATCTATGACCACCTGGCAGGCGGTTTTGCCAGATATTCGGTGGACCGCAAATGGCTCGTACCGCACTTCGAAAAAATGCTTTATGACAATGCTCTTTTGGCTCGTACATACTTTGACGGTTATTTAATTACTGGCAAAAACTTCTGGCTTGCTACGGCAGAAGGCATACTGCGTTTTGTCAAAAATGAGTTAGAGACCCAGGACGGCGGCTTTTACTCAAGCCTGGACGCAGACTCCGAAGGCGAAGAAGGCAAGTTTTATGTCTTCAAACGCGAAGAAGTCAAATCTATACTGGGCAAAGACGGCGCATGGCTGGCTGATGTTTATGGTGTTACCGAGTCTGGTAACTTTGAACACGGCAATTCGGTCTTGCATCTAAGCAAAGAGCCAGCAAAACTGGCTAGCGATCTTGGTATGAGCGAAGCTGAGTTTTTGACAAAACTCGAAAAACTATCGGCAGTGCTACTTGCCGCCAGAGAAAAAAGAATCAGACCAGGTCGTGACGAAAAGGTCCTGACTAGCTGGAACAGCCTGATGGTCTCAGCCTATGTCCAGGGCTATCAAGTCACAGGCAAAGAGACTTATCTACAGACTGGCAAACGCGCCATGCAATTTATCCTCGACAAATTGTATGTCAATGGTCGCTTACTGAGAGTCTGGGGCGTGCCCGCAGATCAAGTAGAGAGTGGTCATGCCAAGCTCGATGCTTATCTCGATGACTATGCCTATGCCATCAATGCTCTGCTGGATTTGGCCTCGGTCGATAAAAGCTCAGTCTGGCTCAATACTGCTACAAAACTAGCTGACACAATGCTCACACTATTTAACGACTGTCCTGATGGTGGTTTTTATTACACAGCTAAAGACGCCGAACAAATGATCGTGAGAACAAGAAGCCACTTTGATGGCTCAGTGCCATCGGGTACATCGTCAGCGACCATGGCTCTTTTGCGTCTGGCTTATTTGACGGGTATTACCACATACGATCAAGCAGCACAAAAGGTCCTCCAACTATACGGACCAAATTTGACCAGGCTTTGCGATCAATTTGCCAATCTACTCAATTGTCTTGATTTTAGACTGTCAGCACCAAGAGAGATTGCAGTGCTGCAACCAGACAGCCTACCGCAAGAAGTAGCGCAAAAGTCAGTGCTCAATTTGTTTAAGCGTTACAGCCCAAACAAAGTGGTGGCACAAATAAACGACAGCAGTGCTAACGAAATGCCTGGTCAGTTATTTAAAGAACGGACAAGCCTGGACAACAAAAGTACGTTTTATATTTGTCGCAACTTTGCCTGTCAAAAGCCTATTTCTGAGGAAGCGGAGCTTTTGACTGAGATGCAAAATTGGTAGGCAAACTGAGTTTGCTAGCATCAAGCGAGGATGGTCCCTGATTGTCTTCGTCTTTGGTGGGCTTTGGTTTGACTGACATAAATAGTCTGTGCTTTTCTACATCTTTGTCTTTATCACGGGCTACCTTTAGATAAGCATCAGCAATTTGAGTGCGACCACTCATGCGCTCGAGCCCTGAGAGGATGTAATAAGCTTCGGCAGATGGCACTTTGGTATTTTTAAAATAGTCTTCCAAAACACTATAACCGCGGTTAAGACGACCGCTCTCTAAAGCAGCCCGGGCAAACAAAAGTCTAGAGTTCTCATCAATTTTGAGACGATAAGCCATTTTGGCAGCACTAAAGGCAGGTTCCAGACGAATGCTATATCCTGTGCGCAGAGACGCCTGAGCCAGTGGATAAGCAAAAGCTGGGTCGTTCATGTCAAATCTGCGCCCCTTATCATATTCACGACAGGCGCGTTCGGCTGATTCTGGTTTGTTTTCGGCCATGAGTGCCAGACCATGGGCAAGATAGAGCCTGGCCACTGTCGGGTCAAATTTGAGAGCATGCTCACTAAATTGCTTAACCTTGAGAGCCTGCTCAGGCTCAGTCAAGTCTTGCGTCAAGACTACAGTACGAGCAACACCACCTTCGCAATATGCCACTATCCATTCATCAAGCTTGAGTGCTTGTGCCACTTGTAGCGCTTCGGCAAATTTACTAGCACTGGATATATAGTCTTGTCTGCTCTGATAGTAGTTAGCTTGAGCCAGTAGTGCAAAGACCAGCTGACTATTAGTCTTGAGCAGATTAGTTGCGATTTCGGCACCTTCTTCTACTTTAGAAGCGCCTTCCTGAGTCAATTTAAAAGCCAGAAGTGCCTGGAGATATTGGTTGTCTTTATCAAGTTTAAGAGCTGCTCTGATTATAGAGCTACTATTTTTGTATGCATGATCACGCCAATTTGATAGTCCGGCCAAAAGCAAAACCGGCAAAAGAGCTAACAGTGCGACTTTGCGACTAAAGCCGTACTTGGCTATCTCGACTGGATCGATTTTAAACTTATCAGCGCATGCACTAAAGACAAAGTCACCAAGTGCAAGACTGAGCCCAAACCCTGACAGATAAAAGCGTGCACCGTGCGCGATGAGCGATGAGACCATAAAGCTCTGGGGAACGAGTCCAACCAAAAACAAAAACAAGCCCAGCATAAGTAGCGGACGAGTCCTGAAGTACCACATCAAATACAGCGTGCCCGCAATGCAAGCAAAAGAGAGCCAGACAAATGGATCAGCAAAACCAGTGGCAATGACGCCAGCGGGATAAATACTAAAGCCCACTGGTACAAAAAAGGTACGCAGATAGTAAACACTCAGACTCTTGAGCGTACTTAAGTAAAAGAGCTGAGAGCCGAGCGCTGGCACTCCAATCATAAAGAGTGAAGGCAACGGGCTCTTAAGCAAAAACAGAAAAATCAAAGCAATGCCTACGCTCAGTATGCCACCAAGCTCGAAAGAGCGCTCATAGATCCACTCTTTGTAGGTGTACTGAGCTGGTTTTAGTAACAAGGCACAAAACAACATAGTCCAGGGCAACGTAATCGACTGGCTCGAGGCGAAGATTGCCACCACCATCGTAAGGTAAGCAAATAGTGAGCCCAGTACCGACAAATTGATGCGCTTAGTAGTAAAGCCATGGATAAAACAAGCAAGCCCTACCATGTACCAAAAGAAACACAGCAGCGAACTGCGCCCCGAGATATAGGCGACACTCTCAGAGGTAAGTGGATGGGCGCAAAACAAAGCGCAAACAAATAAGGGCAAAGCAAAATTGGTCTTACCAGAATTATTCTGGTTGAGCTCTGCCGCTAGTTTGAGCAAAACAAAAAATGCAGCAATTATGCCGAGCGCTTGCAAAATCACATTGGTGGCATGATAAACCGCCGGTGACACCAGGTGTCCACTTTGATAATCAAATGCCAGCGTGAGGCGGCGCATTGGCTCGCTAAAGGGTTTTTCAAAGGCGTCTGTATAGAGTTCATACCAGACCGGCTCCCACTTGCGCTTCTCCACTGAGACCAATCCAAAAGGCTTGATGTTGATACGGTCATCCAGAGCAAAGTCATTCCAAATCGAAGATGCGTGGCTCATGGCCACGACAAAGAGCAAAACCAGAGTAAATACAGCTGGTCTGAGCCGGACTTTCCAGCTGACTGGCGGCTTAAAGGTCTTTTCTTTTTTGTCTTGTTTTTGAATCATCTATAACTAAGATATCAAAAATCAGACTTGCCATTTGAGACCCACTCATCATAGCTGGGGGGCTCATTGGCATTGCGAGTATCAGAAGAATTTTTGGAAAAATAGCGGGCTAATAGCTCGTTATAGCGCGCAATACTATCAACCTGACTGTCACCCTTTTTGCCATTGATGAGAGCCACTGGTGGCGCCATAGGCACGCTGGATGTCGGCATAGCAGCCGGGATAGAGCCAGGGATAGAGGCAGGCACAGCCAAAGGCATAGACGCCCGATTGCTACTTTGCGGTGCCACTCTGGGCGGCAAAGGAGCGGCAGCAGGCATTGTACTGACATTGCTTGCCGGAGCAAGAGGTATGACGCCTTCACTTTTGGTCGATAGATTTTTGCCTGGCTGCAAACGTTTATCAGCGACTTGAGGGACACTCTCCAGAGCTGTCTTATCGAGCCTACTCATAGCATGTCCAGCCAGAGCAGGAATCAAGCTGGCAGCAGCACTGCTATCGCTACCAGGTACAGTCCCAGTCACCTGGCTAAACTCCAGTGGCAGCGCCTTATCCGAATACTCTGCAATGAGCTTATCTACTTCTTCTTTATTTTGATATCCAGGGCTGACTCGACTAAAACAGGTGACAGCATCATGATAATGACCAGCCTGAGCCAGCTTCAAGCCTCTCTCGTAGAGACACTGATCTAATAGAGCCAGCATCTCGCTGTGAAACTTGCCAGATTTGTCCTCATCGATAGCACGAGAGAGCAAGTTGATGGCGTTTTCATCTTCGCCGCTGAGGGCGTAAGCACGAGCCTTTTTGATGGCGTTAACGCCATCCGTTTGATAGCTTTTGATGGACTCATAAACAGTAATGACAAATATGCCAAAGAGAGCCAGAGCCATCACGAGTAGAGCGCTCTTGATAATATCCGACATTGCCGAAGAGCGGCGTCTGCGCGACCTGGGTGCAGGCATACGACGATGATCCAGTAAGTCTCCACATTCCAGACAAAAGGACATGCGGGAGTTAACAGGACGGCTGCAATTGGGGCAGATAATATCGATTTCTTTGTACTTTGACATCACATTCAGTTTAGCATTTCAAGTTGTATATAAGTGCGCTAAGATTAGGTTGAAACTAAATCCAGGTGCCAATTATGGTAGAAACCATCGAGAGCAAAAAGGCTCGAATCAAAGCCGAAGAAGAAGCCGAAAAAGCTGAATTTTGGCAATCGGTCAAATCGCTATATATCCCTCTTATGCTCTTCTTGTCCTGCTGCATATTTGCTGGTGGGGCCTTTGTGCTCTACAACTCCGAAAGCGAAAAGGGCGTGGGCTGGGTACTTGTTACCATTGCCGGCATCGTCTCGCTTTCTGCTTTTGTTTGCTTATTTCGCTTTCAAAATCCTTACCGTGCCAAAGGCATCATCCCTAATAAGAGTCCCGAAAAAGTCGAAGATATCGACATGACATAAACTAGCAAACAGACCAATAAGCTATAGAACAAATAGGCTATAGAACAAATAAGAAGGGCTCCCCAAACGGGAAGCCCTCTTTTATATCGATTATTTGACGGGGCAATTGACGAGATAATTGACGGGTCAACTGACCAAACAATAATCCAGTCAAGCGACCAATTAGCGCTTGGAGAACTGGAAGCGTTTGCGAGCTCTCTTGCGACCGTACTTTTTGCGCTCTTTGACGCGGGGGTCGCGGGTAAGCAGACCTTCGCCTCTAAGAATTGGACGATTTTGAGGAGCAGCTTCGGAAAGCGCTCTGGCAATACCGTGACGAATAGCGCCTACTTGACCGGCGATACCGCCGCCGCGCACATTGACGTGCACATCAAATCTGCCCATGGCATCAGCAGCATGGAATGCTACAAAGACTTCTTTACGAAGCGCATCACGTCCACCCACATAGTCATCCATGGAGCGGTTGTTGATTGTGACTTCACCGGTGCCAGGCACCAGGCGCACTCTGGCTGTGGCGGATTTTCTTCTGCCTGTGCCGATGTACTGTATTACGCTAGACATTTGCCGTTATTTCCTACAAGTGACTGATTAATTAGCGATAGCGTGCTTGGCCAGTTGGTGCACAACGGGCTTTTGGGCGATGTGCGGATGCTCGGCACCAGCATATACTTTGAGTTTGACAAACTGACGGTCACCGAGTTTGTTGTGAGGCAACATGCCACGGATAGCTTTTTCGATGATGGCGATTGGTTTTCTTGCTCTCAAGTGAGCCAGATTTTCTTCCTTGAAGCCACCAGGGAATCCTGAGTGACGTCTGTACATTTTGTCTGTTTCTTTTTTACCAGAAACGTGAATCTTGTCAGCATTGACGATGACGACGAAGTCACCACAGTCAACGTGAGGGGTGTACTCGGGCTTATGCTTGCCTCTCAGAATGTTAGCCACTTCAACGGCTAGACGTCCGAGGGTTTTGCCTTCGGCATCGACGACGAGCCACTCTCTTGTGACTTCCTCTGGTTTAGGGCAATAGGTTTTCACTCTCAAATCTCCTCGACGGTCAATTGTTTCCAGAGCTCCAGAGACTAAAGCCCGGATATCTGACCGCATTTAGTGTCAACCCCCAGGGGGGAGCAGTGGGGCCAGTCAGCGATCGGTTGGGCTCGAGAAGAGCTTGACTAATTGCGTCCGCACCCCTCTTGCCGAGACCTATATCGATAAGAGTCCCAACAATAATGCGGACCATATTGTACACGAAGTGATCGGCAGCTATCCAGAATTCCAGCACCCCTTCACGTAAATTCAACAATTCAGCGCGGTTAATGGTGCAAATTGGGCTACTGATATCATCGCTGGTAGAACGAAATGCACTGAAGTCATGACGCCCAACCAGCCTGGCTGCGGCATCTTGCATGATTTGCAGATCAAGAGGCTGACGCACCAGCAGGTGAGTATCTTTTAAGAGCGCAGAACGCTGTGGTTTATTCAAGATTCGATACACATACTCGCGCTCACGGGCCGAGTGCCTGGCATGAAACGATTTATCTACATTGACTAGCTCAGCAATCGCTACATCTTTTGGCAAAATGCCATTGAGCCGCCAGATCAAATCAAACATCTGCGGCTTGGAGAGCCCCTCTATGTGCTGACATGGCAAATCAATATGAGCGACCTGGGCAGAGGCACTGACACCAGTGTCGGTGCGACCACTAAAGTGCAAACGAGACTTAGTCTTTGTCAAAATGGCAAAGGCTTTTTCGATTTCATCTTGTACTGTGCGAACGCCCTCTTGATACTGAGATCCGTGAAATTCCTTTCCCGAATATTCAATCAAGAGGGCGATGCGTGAAGTTTGTAGGTTATCGGTCAACGACTTAGACGAGTTGGATAATTGCCATCTCGGTGCAATCGCCGCGACGAGGACCAGCCTTGATGATACGGCAGTAGCCGCCTTGACGGTCTTTGTAGCGAGGAGCCAATTCGTCAAATATACGAGTTACCACGTCTTTGTCATAGACAAAACCAGCAACCTGGCGGCGCAAGTGCACCACGCGAGCTACCTGTTTAGCGGCTTCTACATCACCTTTTCTTGCCTTTTCAGCAAGGGCTTTGTAATCACCAAATTGACCCTTCTTACCTTTAGTGATCAAACGCTCAGCGCATGCGCGCAGTGCTTTTGCTTTAGCAAGAGTGGTGACAATTTCGTCCCGACGCAATAGCTCGGTGGCGAGCGCTCTCAGCAATGCTTTGCGCTGGTCTGCGGGACGTCCTAACTGATGGCCGGGTACTCTATGACGCATGATAAATCCTTTTAGCTTTTAGCCTTTTAGCTATGTTGCCTTCTAACTAACTTTACTTTTTACTTGTCTTTCGGTGTGTCTGCAAGTGTCAGACCAAACTGCCGAAGGCGCTCGATCACTTCATCTGCGGATTTTTTACCGAAGTTTTTGATATTCATCAAATCGTCATAGCTAAGCTTGAGCAGCTCGCCGAGCGAATTGATGTTGGCTCTCTTGAGGCAGTTATATGCTCTAACGGAAAGCTCAAGCTCTTCGATAGAGATACTGCTGTGCTTGCCATCTTGCTGTTGCGGCTGAGTAGCTGCAGGCACCATGGGTTTGCCGGAGAGTTCAGCGATGGGCAGGAGGTGCTCAACAATCTGACGAGCAGCTTGTGAGATAGCCTCGGTAGCATCGATTGATCCATTGGACCAGAGTTCGATTGTGAGTTTGTCAAAATCGGTTGATTCGCCAACACGGGTAGGCTCTACGTTGTAGGCTACTTTGCGGATAGGCATAAAGACAGCGTCGATAGGCAATACATCGATTGCTTGCTTAAAGTGACTGTGGGCATCGGCCGGTACATAACCGCGACCGCGCTCAACAGTGATTTCAGCTCTCAAACGACCACCCTCAGCCAGGGTGCAAAGTTGCCAATCGGGGTTGATGATAGTGGCATCAGCAGGGCACATAATGTCACGGCCGGTGACAGGTCCTGAGCGATCTAGATCCAGATGCAAGTACTGAGGATCGTTGCTAAAGGTTTTAACAACGAGTCCCTTGAGATTGAGCATGACATCAATTACATCTTCAACAACACCGGGAACGGTGGTGAATTCATGAGTGACGCCTTCGATGCGTACAGCACTTACAGCCGAACCATCGAGAGAAGAAAGGAGAACTCTTCTCAGGGCGTTGCCCAAAGTAGTTCCATAACCCTTCTCCAAAGGCTCAATTACGAACTTGCCGTAAATTGAACCATCTGCTCCAGTTTTGTTCTCTAGGCACTTGATTCTTAGAGGTTCCATATTCTCTCCGTGAATGAATGTTCTCTGTGAAGCGAATGAATAAATACTTTCTGGCGCCACAAAAGCGGCACATAGTTATTCAATATAGCTAGCGCTTCTCTAAAAGCTTGAATTAGACGCGACGACGCTTGGGCGGGCGGCAACCGTTGTGAGGAATAGGAGTCACATCTTTGATCAATGTGATTTCCAGACCAGAGGCTTGCAGGGCACGGATAGCGGTTTCGCGACCGGCGCCAGGTCCTTTAACAAGTACTTCTACTTGCTTCATGCCCTGGTCCATTGAACGCTTGGCCACGGATTCGGCAGCTTGCTGAGCGGCAAAGGGAGTGCCCTTCTTGGCGCCTTTGAAGCCGACCGTTCCAGCCGATGCCCAGGCAATTACTTGCCCTTGTGGATCGGTGGAGGAGACGATGGTGTTGTTAAAAGTGCTTGCGATGTGGACGACACCCTGCAGCACGTAGCGGCGCTCTTTCTTCTTCGTCCTTGCCTTCGGAGACTTAGCCATAGCTTTCCTGTTTTAGTCCTTTGGTCAAAATGTGGTCAATTAACGGTCGATCAATGTTTATTTAGCTGGTTGCTTTTTGCCAGCCACAGTGACGCGTTTGCGTCCGCGACGGGTGCGAGCATTAGTTTTGGTGCGCTGACCACGTGTGGGCAACCCTCTACGGTGCCTTTGTCCGCGGTAGCAGTTAATTTCGATAAGGCGCTTGACGTTCAAGCCCTCGACTCTGCGCAGATCGCCTTCGACCTGATAATTGCCGCTCTTCTCCACTTCTTCGCGGATACGATTGACTTCTTCTTCAGTCAAATCTTGAATGCGACGTTCATCTGATATGCCGACCTTCTTACAGATCTTGGCGGCTGAAGTTCTGCCGATACCATGAATGTATGTCAGGGCAATCGGGGTTCTCTTGTTTCTCGGTAGGTCAACACCGGCAATACGGGCCATTTATCCTCCATTGTGCACTTGGCTTATGCTCTAGGCATTGAGTGCTTGCTGTCGTCTTACTTCTTCAAGTTTTGACGTGCTCTTAATCGCGGCAACTTTGTAGTGTTACTCAAAGCCTCTTAGCAACCTGGAATCGGCGGATCGAGACTCATATAAAAATAACGCGGATATCTCTTGAATATCCTAATTAGAGTTAACTACTTAGTTCTTAACCTTGGCGTTGTTTGTGCTTGGGATTTTCGCAAATAACCGCAACGCGACCTTTGCGTCTTATCACTTTGCACTTATCGCAAATCTTTTTTACTGAAGCTCTAACTTTCATTTCCCGCTCTCTATGCGGCTTTCGCCGCGTTATCCAATTCTGAAACAACGCTAACATTGCTGGCACGGAAGCCAAGCCCTGCCCGCATTTGCATGCAAAACAGAGAGGCCGCAGCCAAACGTCTAATTGTACATCAATCTTTGATTCTGTATGTGATTCTTCCGCGCGTAAGGTCGTATGGGGTGAGCTCTACACGCACTCGATCGCCTGGAAGTATCTTAATAAAGTTTTTGCGAATCTTACCGGATATGTGGGCCAAGACCTTGTGACCGTTGTCGAGTTCAACCCGAAACATGGCATTGGGTAAGGATTCCCGGATGGTTCCTTCAAATTCGATGACGCCCTGTTTAGTCACTCAATTACCTCTGATGGACGCTTAGTAAGCACTTCAGGTTCGCCTTCAGTGATTAACAAAGAATGTTCAAAATGTGCTGATGGTCTGTAATCTTGCGTTACAACCGTCCAGCGATCAGACTTTAGCTTGGTCTTATGGCTGCCTTGATTGAACATAGGCTCAATCGCTATAACCATACCAGGTTTCAACTTGGTCTTGCTACCGGTGCGATAGTTGAAAATGAATGGATCTTCATGATAGTCAGGCCCGATGCCATGTCCACCATAGTCGCGCACGATGCCATAAGAGTTGAGGTTGCCCACATCCTCTACCGCACCGCCAATGTCATCGAGAGTAGCACCACCTCTGGCGGCTTTAATTGCCGCATACAATGACTTTTGAGTATCGTCGAGCAGCTTTTGCAGAGCATCAGGCACTTTGCCGATTGGCACTGTGACTGCTGTATCGCCGATAAAATCAAACTTTTTACCGTTGTCCATACGACGCACTGAGACGCCCAGGTCAAGCGAGAGGACATCGCCCTCTTTGAGGACCTTGCGCTTATTGGGGATACCGTGCACCACTTCTTCATTGACCGAAGCGCAAACCGTAGCCGGAAAGCCCTTGTAGCCTTTGAAAGTAGGGATGTGACCGGCATCTCTTATAGCCTTCTCGGCCATTTCGTCGATTTCCCAGGTGGTCATACCTGGTTTAGCGGCCTTAGAGATAAGCTCAAGGACAGCACCCGCTAAGGCACCGGCTTCTCTTATCAACTTAAGGTCTTCTTCCTTAGTCAGTATCATTACAAATCCTAGTTTAAGGTCTTAAGTATGTTGGCAAAAATGTCTTCTTGCTCGCCTTCGCCACTGACCTCACAAAGGATCTTTTGCCTTTATAAAAGTCAATAAGTGGAGCAGTTAGCTCATGATAGATAGAGAGTCTCTGCTTAACCAACTCTGGTTTATCGTCAGAGCGGTGGGTGAGTTCGGTACCGCACTTATCGCAGATGCCATCTTTGGCGGGCTTGCTAAATTTGACGTGATAGACAGCATTGCAAGCTTTGTTGGGACAGACTCTGCGACCGGTGATGCGCTCTTCAAGGAGATCATCAGAGGTCTCAAGATCGATTACATGATCGAGATTGGCATTAATATCGCCCAGCAAATGATCGAGACTCTCAGCCTGGGCTAAGTTGCGAGGGAAGCCGTCGAGGATAAAGCCTTTTTTGCATTCATCAGCGCTCAGTTTTTCGCGGAAGAGATCGATTAGAACCGGATCTGGTACCAACTGACCTTTATCCATAAAGTCTTTGGCAGCAAGTCCAGCTTTAGTGCCATTGCGCACAGCCTCTCTCAAGATATCGCCGCTAGATAGATGAAGCAGAGCAAACTTTTCGGAGAGCCTTTTGCATTGAGTGCCTTTGCCAGCGCCTGGAGCACCGAGAAAGAGAATACGCATTTTTAGATATCCTTTTTGTCGTTACGGAACAGCCCACGCGCCTGATAACGCGATGAAAGGGCATGGGTGAGAATTTGTCTTTGAGTATCAATTGCCACACCAACGAGGATGATGAGCGATGTGGAGCCCAGTCCTTGTAGTGTTGTCACCATCGTCGCTTGCTCTACGTGGATAGGGGCAATGGCGATGACGGCAACAGATGTAGCGCCAATAAATGTAAGACGGTTGAGAGTCTTTTCCAAAAATTCGGTGGTGGGACGGCCTGGACGGACGTGCTGAATAGCTCTACCGCTGCGTCTCAAGTTGTCGGACATGTCACGCACAGGCAAGACAATCGACGAATAAAAGAAAGCGAAAAAGAGGATCAAGATAAAGTAAACAAGCGAATGCTCCCAGTGGTAATAGGACATGGCATTGTTTGTTTCTTGCACAACAAACTCCCAACCGGTCTTGACCCAGGCAATGCTGGCAATATTGGCAAAAGCAGGACCAATACCAGGCACTGAGACAATATTGTTATAGACAATCTGACCGGGATCTTGCTTTTGTTGTTGCAAAAACTGCATCACAGTACTGGGAAACATCATCAAAGAAGACGCGAAGATAATGGCCATAACGCCCGAAGGGTTAACTGGCAAATACATATAGTCATCGGGAGCAGCAAATATCTGGCGACCGACGTTACGACGAGAGCCAAGCACCATTACTTTGCGCACACCCTGCTGCAGCCTGACAATAAAGGCCACGACCAGGAGGAAAAAGACAAGCAAGGCCACTACGCCGAGTACCTGAGATTGGCCAGTCTGGACTGCTTCGATTGTGTTTTTGATCATCACAGGCAAGCGCGCGGCAATACCAAGGAAAATCAAAAGCGAAGCACCATTACCGACACCACGCTCGGTAATCATTTCGCCCATCCACATAATAAAGACGGCACAGGCTGTAAGTATCAAAGTGGTAGTGCAAAGGAAAAGCGGACCTGGTGCAATAACGACACCGGGGATACGACTCAATAGCTGCGCCAACATAAAGGATTGGAAGATGGCAAGACCAACTGTCACCATGCGGCTAATTTGAGCAAGCTCTGGCGACCCTGCTCACCCTGTTCTTTTTGCAAGTTTTCGAGCTTGGGTATGACAACGGTCATGAGCTGCATCACAATCGATGATGTGATGTAAGGTCCAATACCCATTGAAAACACAGATAACTTATTAAGAGCACCACCGGTAAAGAGGTCGATCATGCCAAGCAAGTTTTGAGCAAGCTCAGGGTGTTTAGTAAAAGCGCCGGGATCAACGCCAGGAATAGGAATGTGCACGCCAATGCGGTAAAGCACAATCATTGTGACGGTAAAGAGTATGCGCTCTTTTAGCCCGGCAGCGCTTAGCAGTCCAAGCCAGTCCTCGGGACCACCTATCTTGGAGCCACGCTTTGAAACACTCTCTGACATTTTTTGCTTACTCTTTAACTAGGAATTGGTACAGACAATATTTTAGACCCGTCCTCGGGTTTTTCGTTTTTACTTCTTGCGAAGTGAAACTACTTAAACCAAGAACGGGTCATTTCTTGTCAAGTAATGAACGGTCATTACTCTCTATTTTTAGGGTTGCGAGTTGGTGCTGCGTCCTGAATTACTTCGTATGAACCACCAGCGGCTTGAATCTTGTCAATGGCACCTTGTGAGAAGTGATGCGCTTTGATTTTGAGTGCTACTTTTAGCTCGCCATTGCCGAGGATACGGAGGCTGTCTGTTGGTTTGCGCAATACTCTGTGCAAAACGAGAGACTCGGGAGTAACGTCAGAATTAGCAGGGAGTGCATTAAGTGAGCTGACATTGAGCTCAACCCAATCACGACCAGGCACACTGTCAAAATTGTGCAATTTAGGCAGTCTGCGGAAAAGGGGAGTTTGTCCACCTTCAAAGCCAAAACGTTTCGATTCGCCGGAACGTTGACCTTGACCGTTGTGTCCACGAGTAGATGTCTTACCATGACCGGAGGCGCGGCCTCTGCCTACTCTTTTCTTCTTACGGCGTGAACCTTCTTGTGGTTTTAGTTCGTCTAATTGCATTTGTTCTCCTTTACCTGGCGCCGTTTTGCTCTGGCTGCAAAACCTTGAGCGACGACTCGGTTATTGTTTTAAGTGATGTGCTAATTACTTAGCGGCTTTGGCAGTTTCTTTGGCTTCGGTAACGCACACCAGGTGGTGCACTTTGGTGCACATACCACGGATGGTGGGGCTGTCTTGATGGACAACCGAGCTACCAAACTTGCGCAGACCGAGGGCACGCACGACCTTGACTTGATCTTTGCGTTTGCCGACCAGTCCGGCTGTCAAAGTGATTTTAATCGCTGACATAGTTTGAGTCCTTCTATACGAGCTGATCTCTTAGAGACCAGGGGGTTTATGCAAATAGCTGACGAATGCTGATGCCTCTGAGGCGAGCAGCTTCTTCGAAGGTACGGAGGTTTTTGAGACCATCAACTGTAGCGCGAGCTACGTTGAGGGGAGAGCGCGATCCAAGAGACTTGGAGAGCACATCACCGACACCAGCTAGCTCGAGGATGGAGCGAGCAGCGCCACCGGCGATAACACCAGTACCTTTTGCAGCGGGCTTGAGCAAGATGCGGCTGGAGCCAGTCTTACCAATAATTTGGTGAGGGATTGAAGTACCTACTAGAGGTACCGAGATCAAAGATTTCTTAGCATCTACGACACCCTTTTGAATGGCGGAGATAACTTCGCTAGCCTTGCCAACACCGATGCCGACTTGACCTTTGCCATTGCCGACAGCGACCACGGCTCTAAAGGACAGTTTTTTACCGCCTTTGACGACCTTGGTGACGCGGCGGACTTGAATGATTTTTTCTTCCCACTCGGACTCGGGTCTATCACCGCGCTTACCATCGCCATCAGGACGGCGACCGGTTTCACGATTATTTGTACGACGTCCGCGACGTTGGCCTTCAGCACCAGTTGCTGCATTAGGATCTTCGAATCCTGCGACCTTATCTTCTTTATCCATCTAGAAGTTATCCTCTTCTTCTTAGTTGTTTGCCCTGGGGGCGACTCTTTTACGATTCTTAGAACTCTAAACCGGCTTCACGTGCTGCTTCTGCTACAGCTGCGACACGTCCGTGATAGATGTATCCGCCGCGATCAAAAACTACAGAATTAACGCCTTTTTCTTTAGCGCGCTTAGCGACCAGTTCGCCAACTGCTTTAGCAGAATCGACGTTCCAGGTTTTTGAATCTTTCAAAGACTCATCAAGAGTGCTTGCGGCAACGATTGTTGTGGAAGTGGTGTCATCCACAAGTTGTACATAGATATGTTTGTTAGAGCGGTAGACACAGAGCCTCGGGCGCTCGGTGGTACCAGTGACACGACGGCGAATCCGCTGGTGACGGGTAACTCTGCTTTGTTTTCTATCTGTCTTATTGATCATTTTGCTTAGTGCCTCTAACGCTCTTTAGAATTCTATTTTTCCCAACATCTAATAGTGCTCGACCATTACGCTGGGATACTTGTCACTTATTCTGATTAGTCCCTGGTCTCAGATTACTTCTTCTTACCAGCAGCCTTACCAGCCTTACGACGGACAACTTCGCCCTGGTACTTGATGCCCTTACCTTTGTAAACTTCAGGTGGACGCTTATCGCGGATAAACGCAGTCAGGTCGCCGACGGCTTGTTTGTCGATACCAGCTACGGTGATATCGTTTTTCTTACCGACAGTGATGGTGATGCCATCAGGAGGCATGATTTCTACGGGGTGGCTGTAACCGAGTTGCATAACCAGCTTCTTACCGTCCATGGTGGCACGATAACCTACGCCGACTATTTCTAGTTGACGCTCAAAGCCAGCCGAGACGCCCTTGATCATGTTAGCCAGAAGGGTGCGGGTCAAACCGTGATAACCACGGGCGACGCGATCTTCGGAAACGAGCAAGACCGATACTTTGCCATTCTCTTGTTTGAAGTCTAGCTCGGGACGAAATGTCTTCTCGAGCTGGCCTTTAGGTCCTTTGACCAGGACTTTGTGACCATCAATCTGGACGGTTACGCCAGAGGGCACTTCAATTGGTGCTTTACCTATACGGGACATCTGTCTTACTCCTTACCAGACTTCAGCGACCACTTCGCCGCCGAGGTTGCCCTTACGGGCTTGACGATCGGTCATCAGTCCTTGACTGGTACTGACGATGGCGATACCGAGACCACCATATACTCGAGGCATTTTTTTAGCTTGTCTGTAAACCCGGAGGCCAGGTTTGCTGACGCGCTTCAGCCCTTGAATTACAACTTCGCCTTTGCCACCGTACTTAAGTACGATGCGCATACGCTGTTCTGGCGCTCCCAGAGCACGAGTTTCATATGATGATATGAAACCTTCTCTGCGGAGAAGCTCAGCGATGGCAACTTTCTGCTTGGAGGCAGGCATTTCCACGGCCGAAGCCTGAACGCGAATGGCGTTTCTGATACGTGTGAACATGTCCGAAATTGGATCTGTTACCGGCATTTGCTATCTCCTACCAGCTAGATTTGGTGAGTCCAGGAATTAAACCATCGTGCGCCATCTTTCTCAGGCAAAGGCGGCAAAGTCCAAAGTCACGGTAAAAACCGCGAGGACGTCCGCATATGCGACAGCGACTGTGCAAGCGCACCTTAGGATACTTGCCTTTGGCAACAGCTTCCTGGCGCTTGTGCTCCTTGTCAATCATGGATGTTTTAGCCACGTTGTACGTTCCTCTCCTTGGACTTTTTTAGACTAACTATTGACTACGACGGGGAATTTGATTTTTTGAAAGGCATACCGAGGGCGGCGAGTAGTGCATGCGCCTCCTGGTCTGTGCGGGCAGTGGTGACGATGGAAATATCCATGCCTCTTACTGCATCGATTTGCTCATAGTTGATTTCAGGAAAAATGAGCTGCTCTTTGATACCAACGGAGAAATTACCGCGACCATCGAAAGAACGAGAAGATAGA
Source organism: Candidatus Obscuribacter sp. (assembly GCA_016718315.1). Lineage (GTDB taxonomy): Bacteria > Cyanobacteriota > Vampirovibrionia > Obscuribacterales > Obscuribacteraceae > Obscuribacter. The sequence continues at coordinate 1,240,616 of JADKDV010000001.1, forward strand.
CCACGGAAATCGCGGATGCGAGGCAACGCTATGTGGATGAGTTTGGCGAGGAAGTCGTACATACGTTTGCCGCGAAGGGTAACGGATGTGCCGACAGGCTGACCTTTTCTCAGTTTGAAGGTAGCGATTGACTTGCGAGCGCGATTGACGACGGGCTTTTGACCGGCAATAGTTGCCAACTCTTTGACACCGCTGTCGATGGCTTTAGCATTGTTAGCTGCTTCACCAAGACCCATGTTGATTACAACTTTGACTACGCGTGGGACTTGCATCTCATTTGAGTAGTTAAATTGCTTTGTCAGATGGGGCCTGACTTGCTTTTCGTAATTGTCTTTGATATCGAGCATTTCTTTTTTCCTGTTTACTTACTTGAACGGTCTTTGTCGTCCAAAACTTTTTAATTACTCTAGACCGAGTTTTTTACGGCTCTCAGCTCTTACGGGCTTTTTGAGTTCGTTGGAATAGAGCATTACTTTTGAAGCGAAGATAGGGGCTTCTTCTTTGATGATGCCGCCCTTACTACCGCCCATTGCTGCTTTCGATTTCTCGTGGCGAGTGACGATATTGACGCCTTCAACAACTACCTTGCCAGTTTTTGGGAAAACTTTGAGGACTTTGCCGATTTTGCCTCTGTCGCCTTCAAGCTTGGTGCCATCTTTTTTAGTGCGAGTACGAGCACCGGAGACAACCATGACGAGGTCGCCGCGCTTGACGTGCACATTTGGTACCAGGTTGGTGGCAGCCGGCTTAACGAGAGCGCGGGAGACAACTACCTTGTTGCCCATCTTTGATTTTGTTTTGATGGGTGAATTGGTCAGCCTATAAGATTTCTTGGCTGCATCCTTTTTATTGGCGGTCATTTTTAGAGCACCTCCGGAGCCAGCGAAATGATCTTGGTGAAGTTTTTGTCGCGCAGTTCACGAGCGATAGGTCCGAAAACGCGAGTACCCTTTGGGTTGCCATCTTTTTGCACGATGACGGCAGCATTGTCGTCAAATCTGATAGTGGAGCCGTCGGCGCGCTTGACGTTATTTGTCACACGTACTACGACGCAACGCACTACTTCGGATTTTTTGACGGGCATATTAGGTAGAGCGTCTTTAACTACGCCTACGATAACGTCGCCTACTGATGCGTATCTCTTGTTGGAGCCGCCCAGGACGCGGATGCACATGAGCTCACGAGCTCCGGTGTTATCTGCGCAGGTTAATCTTGTTTGTACCTGAATCATTTGCTCGATACCTCACTTGCAGCATTCGAGATAGCGTGACCAGTTACTTCAATCACATTCCATCTCTTGTCGCGAGAGATAGGAGGGCATTCTTCGATGCGCACAACATCTCCAACTTGACACTTGTTTTCGGGGTCATGAGCCTTAAACTTGCGTGTCTCGACCATTTGTTTTTCGTACTTGCGGTGTGGGAAACGGTTTATAACGGCAACTACTACCGTCTTATCCATTTTGTTGGATACAACCTTTCCGACTAATACCTTCCTTGGCATTTTCTCGACCCCTTAAGCCTTGATGCTTTCTCTAAACGATTTTCTGTAAGTTAGCCTTTGACAGCTTCTTTTTCAGTTTGGATTGTGAGCAGTTGAGCCAGTTGCTTGCGTGTTACGCGGAGTTTGGCTGGATTCTCAAGCTTTCTCATAGCCATTTGGAATCTCATTTCGACAATACTTTTTCTTGTCTCATCGATTCTTCCAACGAGCTCTTCTTTAGAGAGCTCTCTCATTTCTTTTACCTTCATTGGGCAGCTCCTCCGGCATGTCTTTCAACTACGCGGCATTTGACAGGCAGCTTTTGAGCAGCGAGCTCAAGAGCGTGGTGAGCATCTTTTTGAGCAACACCGGACATTTCAAACATGACTCTGCCGGTTTTGACTACAGCTACCCAAAACTCTGGATTACCTTTACCTGATCCCATACGGGTTTCAGCAGCTTTCTTAGATACTGATTTATCAGGAAAAACGCGGATCCACATTTTGCCGCCACGTCTGACGCTTCTGACCATGGCTTTACGTGCAGCTTCTATTTGACGAGAAGTAATCCAGGCTGGCTCCAGGACTTGTAGTCCGAAGTCGCCGAATTGAACTTCAACGCCTCTAGATTCAGCGCCACACATTCTGCCACGCTGATGCTTGCGATATTTGGTTCGCTTGGGCATTAGCATTGTTCTTAACCTGCCTTCCTGGATCTACGACCAGACTTGACGGGACCCCTGGCTTCGTTGCGAGGACCCTCTTGGGACCGTTCTGATTGCGTTTTGATATTTGGCGGAGACCATTGACCTGGCTCGAGTTCACCTCTGAATACCCAGACTTTGACACCAATGATGCCCATCAAGGTATTACCTTCAGCGGTGGCATAGTCGATATCAGCGCGCAGAGTTTGCAGCGGGATACGACCTTCTTTAGCCCATTCGGTACGAGCGATTTCTGCACCACCGAGACGTCCGGCAACCATGATTTTTACACCAACGGCTCCAGCTCTCATGCAGCGTTGCATCGCTTGCTTCATGGCACGGCGGAAAGCAACGCGCTTTTCTAATTGCTGAGCAATTGATTCGGCAACGAGCTTAGCTTCCAGGTCCACGCGATTAACTTCGAGGATATTGATTTTGACATCAAGACCAACGCGCTTAATCATGCCTTTGATTTTTTGACTCAAAGTCTCGATACCTTGTCCGCCTTTACCAACTACAACGCCTGGTCTGGCGGTGAAGATGTCGACGGTAATGTGATCGGCTTTGCGTGAGATTTCAACTTTGCTAACGCCAGCACCAGCGAGCTCTTTTTTGAGGAAAGTTCTCAGTCTGTAGTCCTCTTCGATAAGCGGAGCAACATCTTTCTTTTGAACAAACCAATTAGAAGCCCAGCCCCGGTGAATACCGACGCGGAAACCTACAGGATTTACTTTCTGACCCAACTTAGTTGCTCCTCGTTAATAAGATGCTTACAGATGACATTAGATGTCTGAGAGTTTAAGAGTGATGTGGCTGGTGCGCTTGAGGATGGGATAAGCCCGACCTCTGGCGCGAGGTTGGAAGCGCTCTTGAGTAGGACCGCCATCGCAGAAAGCTTCGACAACTTTGAAGTTATCGGCATCGCTTTCGGTGACCGGGTTTTGCTCTGAGTGCACCAGGTTAGAAACGGCGGAGTGAAGAAGTTTTTCGACAACTCTTGCTGCTTCGTAAGGCATAAATCTCAGCATAACGCGAGCTTTGCCGACTTCTTTGCCGCGAATCTCGTTGACCACGCGACGCACCTTACGTGGTGACATGCGGATCCATTTTGCGCAAACTTTGCTTTCCATGAGACTTATCCTCTCTTGGCAGATTTCTCACCGCCAGCGTGACCCTTGAATGATCTGGTGAGCGCAAACTCTCCCAGACGATGGCCAATCATTTGCTCCGTAACATAGACGGGCACATGCTTGCGACCATTGTAAACAGCAATTGTATGACCGATCATTTCGGGCACGATCATTGATGCACGTGACCACGATTTGATAACGCGTTTGTCACCTTTTTTGTTCATCTCTTCGACTTTCTTAGCCAATGAGACATGTACAAAAGGTCCCTTTTTAAGCGATCGAGACACAGTATCCTCCTACTTTGTTCTGCGCTTGACGATGAAACGATCCGAGGTGTTGGCCTTGCCACGACGGGTCTTGTAACCCATGGCAGGTTTGCCCCACGGAGTTTGCGGCTTGCCGCCGATTGGCGACTTGCCTTCACCGCCGCCGTGCGGGTGGTCGATGGGGTTCATAGCAACACCGCGGTTAGCAGGCTTGATACCCATCCAGCGCTTACGACCGGCTTTACCGATACGCAAGTTTTTGGCATCGGGGTTACCGAGCTGACCTATTGTTGCCATGCACTCCATGTGCACCATACGCATTTCGCCGGAGGGCAAACGCAAAGTTGCATATTTGCCTTCTTTAGCAAGTAGCTGAATTTGAGCACCAGCGGATCTACCAAGCTGACCGCCACGTCCAAGTGTCAGCTCCACGTTGTGGATCATCGTACCTAGAGGAATAGCGCGCAACGGCAAAGCGTTACCGGTCTGGATTTCGGCACTGGGGCCGGACATAATTTTGTCGCCAACCTTGGTTCCAAGAGGAGCCAGGATGTAGCGTTTTTCACCGTCTGCATATTGCACTAGGCAAATACGGCAGTTACGGTTTGGATCGTATTCAACGGTAGTGATAGTACCGGGGACATCATGTTTGTCGCGTTTGAAGTCGATAACACGATAGGCTTTTTTGTGACCGCCACCGATATGTCTTACGGTCAAACGTCCCTGGTTGTTACGACCACCGGACTTTTTGATTGGGCGGAGCAGAGATCTTTCAGGTTTGTCTGTGGTTATGTCCGAAAAATCGGCCAGAGACATATTCCTGCGTCCTGCTGAGGTTGGATTCACTTTGCGGGTAGGCATTTACTCGTTCCTTTAATTAGCCTTCTGATTCCCATTACTGTGGGCTCTTCAGTTATTCGCCAGTTCAGCTACTAGGCGGTGAAGAGCTCGAGCGCGTCACCAGATACGGTGACAATCGCTTTCTTACTATCTTTGGGGAAACGTCCATGACGTTTGCTTCTTCTGAAGCGACCGCGGATAGCAGAGGTGTTGACTGAAATGATTTCAGTGTTGGACTTTGGATACAGCTCTTTGAGGATTTCTTTGAGCGCCTGGGCAATTTCTACCTTGTTGGCGTCTTTGAGTACTTCAAAGGTGTATTGTCCGAATTCCATCTGAGCAGCGGATTTTTCCGTAATCAGAGGACGGAGGATGATTTGCGAATGACGTTTGTTCATCTTTAGGCGTCCTTCTTAGTCGATTTGGTGGTCTTCTTAGCAGGAGCTTCTTTGTCTGCAGCTGCTTTCTTAGGAGCGGCTTCTTTTTTAGGAGCAGCTTCTTTTTTCTCTTTGGCAGGAGCCTTTTCAGCTTTTTCCTTAACTGGCTTTTCAGCCACTTCGGATTTAGCTGTCTTCACTTTGGCTACTTTCTCGCCAGCTTGCTCTTCTTTTGTAGATTTGAAGCGATCGGTGATTGCTTCGAGAGTGCGGCTATTGGTGAGGATAGCTTCAGCGTGAAGGAGATCTTTGACGTTCAAGTTGGAAGCGCGGATAACAACGACACCATCGATATTTCTGGCGGCGCGCTCCACTCTCTTGCATGCGTCACATGCATAATCGAGAATTACCAGCACTTTTTTGTCGGTCAAGTTGAGGTCTTTGAGAACTTGAGCAAACTGCTTGGTTTTAGCTTCGGTAAATTTGTCGAAGTCCTGGACTACAACAATGTTTTCGCTTTGAGCTGCAAGCGCTGACTTGAGAGCCAGGACGCGTTGCTTCTTAGGCATAGCGATTGAATAATCACGTGGCTTAGGTCCGAAGGTGACACCACCACCAGCCCACAATGGTGAACGGATGGAGCCAGCTCTTGCGCGGCCTGTACCTTTTTGACGCCAGGGCTTGCGACCACCACCACGTACTTCAGAACGGGTTTTGGTATTAGCACTGCCTCTTCTGGCATTAGCCAATTGTCTGATCAAAGCGCTGTGAAGCACTCCAACGTTTGGCTCGATAGCAAATACGTCAGCAGCCAATTCCAGGTCGCTTACTTTTTTGCCTTTGAGATCTACAACTTGAGCGGATGTCATTTTTCTTCTCTCTTAAAACAGATTAGTTCCACTTGGATTTTGAAGCGGTGACAACAACGAGGCCGCCATCACAACCAGGAATAGAGCCCTTAACAAGCAAGAGACCTTTTTCCGCATCCACTCTCACCACTTTGAGGTGGCGAGCACAAGCATTTTCGTCGCCCATGTGACCAGGCATAGCCAGACCACGGAAGACGCGACCGGGGGTGGTACCAGCACCGATAGAACCCATGGATCTGTGAAACTTAGATCCGTGACTCATCGGTCCACGACCGTGGTTATAACGTTTGATTGTGCCCTGGAAGCCTTTACCAATTGAGCGTCCGCGCACATCGACCAGCATTCCTACTGTCAAAAGTTCGGCAACTTTGAGGGCTTCGCCGACGGTGAAGGAGGCAGCATCGGCCACTCTGTACTCTTTAAGAGGTTTGAGAGGAGCCAGATCCTTTTTCTTGAAATTGCCCAATTCGGGCTTGTTGAGCTTGCGCTCAAGCACTTTAAAGCCGCCGATTTGAACAGCTTCATAGCCATTCTTGGCTTTGGTCTTGGTGTCTGTGACGATATTCTCGCCCAGTTGAACCACAGTCACGGGTACGGCCAGACCATTCTCATCGAATATCTGGGTCATTCCGACCTTTTTGCCCATTACGCCTAATGTCATCGTCTCAGTCCTTCTAATTCGCGTCTCTGTCTCGTTCTAGATTAGAGCTTTACTTCAATGTCCACGCCAGCCGGCAAATCGAGGCGCATCAGCGCATCAGCAGTGGTAGGTGTGGGGTCATTGATGTCAATCAATCTCTTGTGCACTCTGATCTCGAAGTGTTCACGTGACTTTTTGTCGACGTGAGGTGAGCGCAGAACGCAATAAATACGTTTTCTTGTCGGCAAAGGTACGGGACCACATACGGTGGCACCGGTACGCTTGGCTGTGTCGACGATCTGATCGGAAGACTTATCGAGCAGTCTGTGGTCGTAAGACTTCAAGCGAATTCTGATTCGTTGCACTTTGGCTGAACCTTGTGCACCGTCTGTCTTGGGGTTTTTGGCACGTGCCATCTCGTCAGTCTCTCCCTGGTTCTGTATAGAACGTCGTTTTGCTTTACGGGACCTACTATTGCCGCCAATTCATCTGGTCTGGCGGAACAGCCTCTCGCAGAAACGCAGGAAACCCGCATGTCCACGAGATATCGTTTGACCAGTCAATCTCTTCTTCGTCTGTCCTCTAGTAAGCTCGCATTAGCTGCGTCTTATATTCGAGGACGGCACGGAATGACCGTTCTGGCGAACGAACCACCCATTGTACATATACGACATAGACCGACAGAGTAAATTTATCTCACCTTTGGTTATCAAGCAGGAACGCCAAAAACGGCATCACCTCTTGTCAGCCTAAAACCCTGACCATTTGGGCATATACGCACCTGCTATAAAACCAGGTGATGCAATAACGCCTTTATTACTAGCGTTAACAACTGCAACACAAAATCACACTAAAACCAGTGCTTTTAGACAAACCTGGCAGTCTCAACAATGCCTTAAGATTTACATTTCGATCAAAACTAAGGCGCCAAAATCTGAGGCCGCTATCTATATAGATGCACTAAGCTAATAGCCCCAGCAATTTGCAAAGACTTATATGAATAAGCCACTCCTTACTACTATCCTCGCAGTCGTTGGCTTTCTGGTCGTGGCTCTTTTGACATCGGTGATCTATGTCAGCACCGAGAGCAAACGCGAAGGACTCAACTATTCCAATACAAGGATGAAACACACCTACTCGGACAAAGCCAGCCCGGAAGAGGTCTACGACTTTTTGGATGAAGCAGCCCACACTGCCGAAGACGACAAGGACTTCAGCGCCACCAATGCTATTCTGGCAACGATGCAAGGCATGGCGGCCAAGAAGAGCACGTCCGATAAACAATACTTTGATTTAGTCACTCGCCGCGGTGAACTCTACCTATATAAGATGGACGACGCCAAAAACGCACTTCCTTTACTTAAAGAAGCATATGCCTTAATCAAGACCACTCCCGGTCTTACAGACACGATAAAAGTGGAAGCTAAAGCCAATCTCGGCAATGCTCAAAACAAGAGCGGCGACAACACCAATGCCGTAAAACTGCTCAAAGAAGCTTACGAAGATGCACTAAAGTTGACCAATAACGGACAGAAGGGAAGGATTGCGTACAATCTTTCGAGCGCACTATGTGATGATCACAAATATGAAGAAGCCGCGACCTGTGGACAGGCCAGCTTAAAGTTTTACGAGCAAGACGCCACCACAAAGAAGTTTGATCTAGCTGAAGGATATCAACAGCTGGGCATAATCCAACACGCTCTGCATCAAGACGATCTAGCAATAGCAAACCTGGAGAAGGCTCTTTTACTTTATAAAGAGGATGGCACAAAGGATGCAGAGATAATCACAAGCCTTAAACATACAGGCTGGATTGAGCTTGCCGCTGGTCACAAGGAGCGTGCCAAAGAATTGTTTAACCGGGTAATTGAGTCGTCCGATGGCGAAGACACTACGGCAGAGGGCTTCATACTTCGCAGACTTTGACATAGCGACCGGATTTAGGGGAATAACAGGCAAGGTGGCCCTGGTCGACTCCTAACTGGTTCTAATAAGTGGCCGAATTTCAACTTGCAATCCGATACGACAATAAACCGCAAAAAGTCGGTTTTTACTCGGTACTAGGTTTTGTCCCAGTTTGGAGCTTTATGGCTCCCTTTGTACTGGGATGTTTAATTACCTACTTTATGCGCGAAGCCGACAAAGTAGCGAGTCTGCCTTTTTATGTCGTGGCAGGCTCTCTGATGCTACCGCTTGTGGTCGTAGTGGCCGGCTTTATGCTGACTGCTGTATGTGAGGACGACAGACTCTATGTCACCACCGATGGTATCTCCTTCCAGCCCTGGTATCAACTGGCAATGAAGGGTAGACGCAGGCGCACCTGGGATGAGCTTGCATCGGTATCACTTGTCGACGATGATATACAAATGGTTTTTAAAGATGGGGCGGCAGTAGCCTTATCAACAACATCGATGAGTCCGCAGGACCTCGAGCAGTTTCTAATGGCTATCGAAGCCTTTGCCAAAGGTGCTCAAAGAGACGCAGCGCTAACTAGTTTTCAGTCAAATCTGCAAAATACCAATAAAGGTATCACCGGTGTCAGCTACACCGAGCTATGGGACGATGAGCTATCAAGACGCTTCCACAGTACAAGCTTTGTGCCGCTAGAGCCAGATACGACCCTGCGCAATGGCTCAATCAAAATAGTCAGACAATTGGCTTTTGGTGGTTTTAGTGCCATTTATCTAGCACAAAAAGACGGACTGGATTTGGTGGTACTCAAAGAAGCAGTGGTACCAAAATCGGCCGACGAAGGCATGAGAGAGACTGCTATTAAGTATCTAGAAAAAGAATCTGCACTACTTTGCTCGCTAGAGCACCCACACATAGCACGTGTCCAGGACTGTTTTGTAGAGGATGATCGCCACTATCTCTTGCTTGAATACATAACGGGTCAGGACTTACGCCAATTTATCAAACAAAACGGCGCACAGGATCAAGTCAAAGTGCTGGATTGGGCACTCAAACTGGCCGATATCCTGGTCTATCTCCATGGACAAAATCCACCTATCATTCACCGCGACCTGACTCCAGACAATATCGTGCTTAAAAACGATGGCGAGATTGTCTTGATAGACTTTGGCGCTGCCAATGAATTTCTCGGCACAGCTACCGGTACGCTGATAGGTAAACAGGCTTATATAGCACCAGAGCAACTGCGTGGCAAAGCCAACAAAGCAAGCGATCTCTATAGTTTTGGTGGCACTATCTATTATCTACTTACAGGCAAAGAGCCTGTGCCACTGTCTATTTCGCATCCCAAATCTGCCAACCCGGATATCAATGAGGAGCTGGATAAACTGGTAAGTGATCTCAGCGCCTTTGAAGAATCAGAGAGACTGGCAGATGCAGTGGAGCTAAAAACTAGACTGACTGCGATTAAAGAACAACTCGTGGACAAGGCCGGTGTCCATGGATAAATTTGCCAATAGCGAAAAAGAAATGGTCAAAACAAAATTTGTTGTTGACGAAAAAATCATAGTTGAATCAGAATCGACGAATGAAAGTTCACAAGCTAGTGACAATACAAACATCAAAGAGACAACTGATGATGCTCAAAAGTCAGAACTATCCGCATCATCGACACCAGAAAAGGCTTTTGCTGAATCGGATCAAGAATACTTAGAGTCAATAGAAAATATTGAGAGGGCGGAAGCACCAACTACAGACGTATTTGCATCCGCCATAACTAAGCACGCTCTGCTTATTTTTGGAATTATAATTGTTGGTTTTTGCCTGTTTCAAATTGCACCTGCCTATCGTCTGCTTGCTAGTGCCTGTGCGTCCATTCCGATGATAGTTGGTATGGTCTTTGCTAGCTTGTGGGCTAACAAAACTGAAGACCGACTGGATGGGCTAGCTGCCACAAGTGGCAAGATGCGCCTGCTCAATCGCATTGGTGCTCTCAGCCCGATAGCTATTTTGTGGCTTTCTTCACTTACCCTTAAAATTTGCCAAAGCATTGATCCCGAATGGTACATGCACCAGACCAATGCGCTCTACCCACTATTGACGGCATTGGCGCTGGGGCCAATGTTGCTGTTTTTATTGCAAATACCATTGAGATTGCTCTGGTTGTTTAGATATCCTAGAAAGATAAGCAAAGCACTCAAAGAGCAAAACGTTTTAAACCCTGACAGTCCAAAGACAGAGCTGCTTATGGCAGGTCTCTTTACGGGCATTCTCCTTATCGACCTTTTACCATTCCTGCTTGCCCTAGTTCTCTTCCTCCCATTGAATGCAAACATGGTCATTTTCTCCCTGGCAATAGCACTGCAAGCCTTTGTTTTTGGTTCTATAAATAAAAAGCTAGGACACCTGGAGAGAATCCAATCCAAAGGCAAAAAACTAGCGGCGCTGGTAAGAGCACAAGACGGCTACAACCTCGATGAAGAGATGATCGGCTACAAACCTATGGCCAGCACAGAACGCTGGATGAAGCAGAGGTTTTCGCATGGTAGTGCCTGGAAGCCAATTTTGTTGGCACTCATGGTGGGTGGTATTTTGCTACTTAATCCCGGTCAGAGACTGGAGGAATTGCTGGCAATCCTTTTTAAAGATGCTGGAGGCGGTGGTGGCGGCGGCGCTGTCGGCGGCATAAAAGCACTGTTTAGCTTTAATCAAATTTTTGTCACTTGCTTTGGTGGATTTTTTATCAGTCTGGTAGCGGGTCTGGGAGTCTACCTCTTACGTCTACCGACAGCCATCATCTCCGGTCCTCGCGGGCTGCGCTTTTTGTATCACAGTTTTACCGGTATAGAAGACCGTGGCATAAACTGGAGCGAACTCACCGAAATCAAACTGGAGCGCAAACTAAACTCGGCATCTACACTATCTGATTGCTTGCTTTTTAAGACTCCAAAAAAGACAGTAAAACTAAAACTAGACAACTTTAAAACTGGTCAAGACAAAGAAAAACTACTGCACGCTATCGAATCATTTGCGCCATCCGTCCCTCGTGATGCAGCCATCATGGAAGTACTAGCACTGCCAGCGGACCACAGCTATACAGAAGTATGGATGACAGCGCTATCGGCACCACCTAAGCGCGAGCGGCTAAAGCCTCTTACTGCTGATGCCGTGATGAACGAAGGCAACTACACAGTAGTAAAAGAGCTTGGCTCCGGCGGTCAGGGCTTTGCTTATCTCGCTAAAGACAAAGAAGACAAAGAAGTAGTACTGAAAGAATTTGTCTTGCCAATCTACGTAGACATCCAGGCTAGACGCAAAGCACTAGAACGCTTTGAAAATGAAGCTAGACTGTTGAGTCGGCTCGATAATCCACAAGTCGTTAAACTGCGCGGCTTTTTTATCGAAGACCACAGAGCCTATCTGGTACTGGAGCATATCGATGGCAAAAACTTGCGCCAGATAGTCGCCGAAAAGGGTCACTTTAGCGAAGAAGAGACAAAGGTATTGCTTGCAAAAATGTGCAAAATCCTCTCTTATCTCCATAGCCTGGAACCACCACTGGTGCACCGCGACTTTACTCCAGATAATCTAATACTGGACAAAGATGGCAATCTCAAACTAATCGACTTTAACGTGGCTCAGGAGATGCAGGACGGCACCACCGGCACAGTCGTGGGCAAACAAGCCTACCTGCCACCGGAGCAGTTTAGAGGGCAAGCAGAGCCCGCCTCTGATGTGTACGCCATGGGAGCGACGCTTTACTACCTTTTAACAGGTAAGGATCCCACTCCAATATCTACCTTACGGGTCGCTAAAGAGCTACCAGATTTAGATCCTCAACTGGATCAATTGATGACACAATTGACCAGTATGGACCCAGCCTTGAGACCCACAGCAGATGAAGTACTCAAAGGGCAAGAGCAAGCCAAGGCAGAAGACTAGTCAAAAGGACTGCTTTGTCCAGTGCCGGCAAGACTTTGACAGGAGAAAACGTGGCTGACTTTGAAGTCAAAGATGAACAAGCCACTCGCTTTGTCGTGCATGACGAGGTGGATGGTGCCGCGCCATTGGTTGATGAAGGCAAAATAACTCAGAACGAAGAGATAGGCACAGAGACAAACACTGAGACAAGGAATCAAGCAAGCAATGACTCAAGTGTAGATAGTAAGTCAAACAAAGCAAAGCCGGACTCAAAGTCAAATTCAAATGATCGAAGCTACATAACACCAGACCTCCTGCAATATTTTTGTAAGAACCCCATATTAGTTATTCTTGGGGCGAGTTCGATCTGCATCACATATTTGATTTTCAATATAGACATTATCGTTTCAGGCAATTTTGCCTATCAAAGAGGACCAACAGATCTCATCACTTTGATCGCTTGTTTTTACTTTGCTATTCTGGCGGGTTCAACTCAAAACAGACTCAATCGATTGTTTGGCAAAGATACGCTGGACTTAAAAATCAAAACCGGAATTCCCGCACTTGGTGAAAAATGGGCAACCTTGCTTTTTGCAGTTAATCCACTCGCCTGGTTTCTTCTGGACAGTCTTTTTTTAAAGGATTCAGCCTCACTTTCGACCGGAATCTGGCTTCTCGACGTTATCCTACTGCTGTTTTTGTTTTTTTGCAGGCTCTTCGTAATTGGTCAGAGTGTCGCATTTTTAGCATGGCAGTTTGTCTACCCAGTCAAACTCCACGCGGCCTTGCACAAGATCTCCCATAAAAAACAATTGGGGATGTTTGATTCCCTAAAATCCCTAATCTTTCTAGCAATTTTCTGGCTCAGCTGCGTCTTCGCGCCGCTGATGACAATGGTGCCAGATGCAGGTAAACAGACATTTTTTCTTGTATTTGCAGTAGTAATGCAATGCGGCATTTTCGTAGCCGCAAACAAATTAATTGATAAAGCAAAAAACAAACCAGTCGAACAAGAAGAAGAAATAAAGACACCAATTCTCCTCGATTGCGAAACTGAAATCGCCTACAAACCCATGGCGGGTGCCGAGAGATGGGTCAAACAGCGCTTTTCACAGAGCAGTCCATGGAAAGGCCTGGCATTGGCGGCCATGGTGGCAATCATCCTGCTACTCAACCCTGGTGACATGGTGGCACAATTGCTAGCAACTCTATTTGGCAAAACACCAAAGGACGACGGCAACTTGCCTGGCATAGCCCAAACAGTCAAGTTTGTCGGGCTAAATCTAAATTACATTTTTGTTTTGCTGTTTGGTGGCACATTTACAGCGTCAATCATGGCGTTTGGTTATTGGCTTTTGCGACTACCAAAGTCCTTGGCAGTTGGTCCTAACGGCATCAGATTTTTGTATCACAAAGCAAGCCGTAAAGCCGATACCAGCTTGAAGTGGAGAGACCTACAAAGCATAAAGATTGAACAAAGCGTCAGCAAAAACCAAGCCCTAAATCAAGCAGTTGTTTTTAAGACAAAAGCTAAAAGCATCAAACTCAAACTAGACAACTTTAAAACACCCGATGAACGCGAAAAGCTCCTGCACCAGATAGAAATGTACGCCCCAAACACCCCGCGCGATGCTGAAGTGATGGAGCTACTGGCCAAGCCAGCAGATCACAGCTATACCGAGATATGGCTAACTGCACTATCAGCTCCACCCAAAAGAGAGAGACTCAAGCCACTAACTCCCGGTGCAGCCATGCATGACGGTAACTATACTGTTTTAAATGAGCTTGGCTCTGGTGGTCAGGGCTTTGCCTATCTAGCTAGAGACAAAGACGGCAATGAAGTCGTCCTCAAAGAATTTGTTCTCCCAATCTATGTCGACATCCAGGCCCGCCGCCGAGCACTGGAGAGATTTGAAAACGAAGCCAGACTGCTCAGTCGACTTGATCATACTCAAGTAGTAAAACTCAACTCTTTTTTTATCGAGGACCACAGAGCCTATCTAGTGCTCGAACACATCGACGGTCAAAACCTGCGCCAGCTCGTGGCTCAAAATGGACCACTAAGCCAAGAACAAGTCAAAGAGCTGCACACCAAGATGCAAGCAATACTCGACTATCTACACGGTCTATCACCGCCACTGGTGCACCGAGACTTTACTCCAGACAATCTAATACTGGACAAAGCTGGCAATTTAAAGCTCATTGACTTTAACGTCGCCCAAGAGATGCAGGACGGCACCACAGGTACAGTAGTAGGCAAACAGTCTTACCTCCCACCTGAGCAATTTAGAGGACAAGCAGAGCCCGCCAGCGACCTCTACGCCATGGGTGCAACGCTCTACTATCTACTTACCGGCAAAGGATCCCACTCCCATCTCGACCATCCACATCGCTCAAGAGCTACCTGACATCGACGCATCTCTAGACAATCTACTTACAAAATTGACAGCACTAGATCCCAACAACCGGGAAAATACTGACTTAACCAAGTAATTGCAAACAGTACAGCACGCAGTTCAAAGACCTGAGTAAAAATATGCCTTCCCTCAATCCTGACGAGAAAGAAAAATTACAAACTCGTCTGATTGTAGACGAAGAGCTAAATGTCAAAGAGCCAGCACCCCCTGCACCTTACAATGAGCTTGTTGTCTCAAAGCATGAACAAGGGCAGCCCTATCGTTCACCAAACTTTCCACTTATTGCTGCAATAGTAATTATTGGCATCCTGTTGAGTCTCGCATTTGGAGTTATGGGACTCATACTCAGTCTAAGTCTAGGTGTAGTACTCAAAGATCTTTTGATGTTTGAAAGGAGTGAGCAGAAAACCAAAACAGCCAGACCCAAGGCTAAAGTAATAGCAATTGAACCCTTCCTGGAATGGCTCAGTAAGCCAAATACAATTGCTTTCACTTGCGGGATTTTATTCACGTTGTTAATCCCTTCGCTCTTCTCTGCCAGCAGATTTCTCAACATTGCTGTGCTTATACTGACGTCTCTTAGTACCATCTGTTTTGCAGCATGGAGTAGAGCACTCTACAACCAACTAACCGCACTATTCAAAGGCAAGCCAGAACACAGTCCAACAAAATTCATAGCTAGTTTGCATCCAATGGGTGCAGTGGGTCTAATTGCAATTTTGGCACTTTTGCTATATGGACTTTTTTCGACGCAAATTCCATTTGTATCTCAAATATCTGGTATATGGCTACTACTGCTGACATTTTCTACATTAGTTTGGGTACTGTGCTCTGCAATTGCACATCTATTTTGGATTTTCACCTTTCCATTTAAACTCAACAACCTATGGCGGAGGTTGGGCAAGCAAACAGAAGCCAGCACAAATCTACCGAATGCACGCGAAACTGTTTTGACTATCTGGTTTGGCACTTTTGGCAGCACTCTTTCAGTATTCTTGGCGTTAAACAATCATGGAACATTGGGGGTGGCAAGCCTGCTAATTACAATTGCAGTGCAAGGACTTTACTTTTTCAAGGTCAAAAAACTTCTTGAGCAAACAGACTCTATATATCAAGACCAATTTTTACTCGACCCAAGACCGATAGGCGAAATAGCAATCAACTATCAACCCGTATTGGAGTTTGAACGCTGGAGAAACAATCACAAAAAGAAAAGCAACTTCGGTATTGAAGTGGTGCTTCTCCTATTATTGTGCGTTTTTATATGGCTCCAACCACAAGAATATCTATTCAATTTTTTTAGATACGTTTTTACATTGCTATCAACCAAAGCAGTGGCAAGTTCCGACTTCGGTTTAAATCACTGGTTCAATCTCTTATTCGGTGGTGGGGTACTTACACTCCTGAGTATTCTAGGCGGATATCTATTACGCCTTCCAATTGCCTTAACGGCCAACTCACACGGACTAAGGCTAAGATACCGTCAGATGAGCGGCAGAGCAGAGCGGCTTATTAAGTGGAGTGAGCTAAAAGAAATAGCGCTCGAAGCAAGCCCTTCTTCAAACAATTCAAAACTGTCGAAGACGCTTAATTTAAAGACAGCAACCGAAAGTTTTAAACTCAAACTGGATAACTTTAAAACACCCGATGAACGCGAAAAGCTCCTGCACCAGATAGAAAAGTACGCCCCAAACATCCCGCGCGATGCTGAGGTGATGGAGCTACTGGCCAAGCCAGCAGACCACAGCTATACCGAGATATGGCTCACCGCATTATCGGCTCCGCCCAAAAGAGAAAGACTAAAGCCTCTAACTCCTGGAGCCGCAATGAATGACGGTAGCTATACTGTATTAAAGGAGCTTGGATCTGGTGGTCAGGGCTTTGCCTATCTGGCTAAAGACAAAGACGGCAATGAAGTCGTCCTCAAAGAATTTGTACTCCCTATCTATGTCGACATCCAAGCTCGTCGCCGAGCGCTGGAGAGATTTGAAAACGAAGCCAGACTGCTCAGTCGACTTGATCATCCTCAAGTAGTAAAACTCAATTCCTTTTTTATCGAAGACCACAGAGCCTATCTAGTCCTCGAACACATCGACGGACAAAACCTGCGCCAGCTCGTAGCTCAAAACGGACCACTAAGCCAAGAGCAAGTCAAAGAGCTGCACACCAAGATGCAAGCGATACTGGACTATCTACACAGCTTATCACCGCCTCTGGTGCACAGAGACTTTACTCCAGACAATCTAATACTGGACAAAGCTGGCAATCTAAAATTGATTGACTTTAACGTCGCCCAAGAGATGCAAGACGGCACCACAGGGACAGTCGTAGGCAAACAATCTTACCTCCCACCTGAGCAATTTAGAGGGCAAGCAGAGCCCGCCAGCGACCTCTATGCCATGGGCGCGACGCTCTACTACCTTTTAACAGGTAAAGATCCCACTCCCATCTCGACCATCCACATCGCTCAAGAGCTACCTGATATCGACGCATCTCTAGACAAGCTGCTTACAAAATTGACAGCACTAGATCCCAACAACCGCACAGACGCCACTACCGGCAGTGACAACCAAACGAACAAATCGACCTAATAATCCGACAACTGCTCCATCCGTTTTGTATCCTTTGCAGCAAGGGCACTCTGCCCAAGCGCTTTGTAGCATTCAGCACGCTTCCGCAAATAGACAGGAGCTTCTAAGAGTTTGATAGCACCGGTATACGCAACTATTGCTTCCTGGTATCTACCAAGCGCAGTAAATGAGTCGCCGCGGAGTTCCAAAATCTTGCGCGTAAATGATCTGTCACCGTGCATTTTGTCTATATCTTTACTATCCTCAATTGCACCGGCCCAATCCTTTGCTTTGCAGTCAGCCTCGATCAAATATCTGAGCACATAGCCTGTGCCAGCCGTGATGGCAGGATGCTTACGCAAGTGTTGTTGAGCCTCCTTATACCGCCCCACGTCGAGCAGACAAATGCCCCAGGCAAAGTGATTTTGTGCTGATGGATCCAACTGTGATGCTCGTTCGAGCATTTTGATAGCATCACTGGTGCAACCAATTGCTTGTAGACCAAGTGCACCATCACTCAGAGGACCGGGTCCATAGTATTTTTTTGCTTCGAGCGCCTTAAGAAAACAAACCTTTGCAACTTCTGGCTGGACCTTCTCTTGAGCCACCACCCCTTCCAGCACCGTAGCCTCAGCGCCACCTGGATATTTGAGCCTGACTCTGTCAATAAATTTGCGAGCAGCGGCATCCTGACAATTAGTAGTGAGCCTGCGCACCAGCTCCAGATTGGGGTAAAACAAAGTTGCAGGATTAAGGGTGCTTGCGTATAGCAAGAATTTCGATGACTTATCTTGAGGATTAGTACGACCAAGGTTGCTGTCCTTTTCCAGCCAGTATTGAATGAACTTTGGATTACTGGCGGCGGCATCATCGGCAGAGCTAGGACCAGAGGCTGGTCCCCGGGCCTCGGCGCTAGCCACTAGCAAAGTGGTTAGGAACGACAAAGACACAAGACAAAGACTTAGAGCTTTCCAAAGCCTATTCACAACCAACTCCACCGCATCAGATATGGTGCTGATCTTACCTTAAAGCATAAAAGAAGGGCTGCCTCGAAAGACAGCCCTTGCAATTACTCTAAGTTTTGAAGCTTAGGCGATGATGGTAGCAACAACGCCTGCGCCGACGGTACGTCCGCCTTCGCGAATAGCGAATCTCATACCTTCTTCGATAGCTACTGGTTGAATCAGTTCTACTTCGATGGCGACGTTGTCGCCAGGCATAACCATTTCAACACCGGCTGGCAATGTTACCGAGCCAGTTACGTCAGTTGTACGGATGTAGAACTGAGGTCTGTAACCAGGGAAGAATGGAGTGTGACGTCCGCCTTCTTCTTTGGAGAGAATGTAAACCTCAGCCTTGAACTTGGTGTGTGGCTTGATTGAACCAGACTTAGCGAGAACTTGTCCGCGCTCGATCATGGTCTTGTCGACGCCTCTGAGGAGGATACCGACGTTATCGCCAGCCATACCGCTGTCGAGAGTCTTTTGATACATTTCAACGCCAGTTACGGTTGTCTTACGTGTATCGTGGAGACCAACGATTTCGACTTCTTCGCCGACTTTGATTTGTCCGCGCTCGATACGTCCTGTGGCAACGGTACCGCGACCGGTGATTGAGAACACATCTTCTACAGCGAGCAAGAACGGTTTATCGATTTCGCGCTCGGGGGTAGGGATGTAGTCATCAACAGCCTTCATCAATTCGATTACTTGAGCTTCGGCAGCGGCATCGCCTTCGAGAGTCTTCAAAGCAGATCCACGGATGAAAGGAATCTTGTCGCCGGGGAAGTTGTATTTGTCGAGCAATTCACGAGCTTCCATTTCGACCAGGTCGAGAAGCTCTGGATCGTCAACCATGTCGCACTTGTTGAGGAATACGACGATGTGGGGTACGCCTACCTGACGAGCGAGCAGGATGTGCTCACGTGTCTGGGGCATAGGACCATCGGAAGCGGAGATTACGAGAATCGCTCCGTCCATTTGGGCAGCACCGGTAATCATGTTTTTGATGTAGTCGGCGTGTCCTGGGCAGTCTACGTGAGAGTAGTGACGAGCATCGGTCTCGTACTCTACGTGTGCTGTATTGATTGTGATACCGCGAGCTTTCTCTTCGGGAGCAGCATCGATCTCATCGTATTTCTTGGCTTTAGCTTGACCTTTTTTGGAAAGGGTCAAAGTAATAGCGGCTGTTAGCGATGTTTTGCCATGATCAACGTGCCCGATCGTTCCAACGTTCACGTTTGGCTTGTTGCGTTCAAACTTTTGACGGGCCATCTTCCCTTACTCTCCTTACTTGTCTAATGACGGTTGCTTCTGAATGATTCTCTTGACTGAACAAGTATCAAAATTTTAAATGGAGCCCATGACCAGGTTCGAACTGGTGACCTCCCCCTTACCAAGGGGGTGCACTACCACTGTGCTACATGGGCGTAACCCAATTATCATTTTGCTTTGGCGAAAACGCCGAATCCTCCAGGATTTATTTAGTTAGTTGATTACCATTTCTGGTCTTGGTGGCAACTTCAGCCGAGTATTGAAGTTGCCGCTTCTTGCATTAAGCAAAAAATTTGGGCGGAGCTGGATTCGAACCAGCGTAAGCTTTCGCTAGCAAATTTACAGTCTGCCTCCTTTAGCCACTCGGACATCCGCCCATAAAAAGCCGGTGATGGGATTCGAACCCGCAACCTACGGTTTACAAAACCGTTGCTCTACCATTGAGCTACACCGGCAAACGCGCAAGTACTAACCTCTGAGAGATTAACCATGCACGGATAAGGAGTATTGATTTTACATATGTTTTTTTGATCGTGTCAAACAGACGCCCCTTCCCTGCTGGGTTTAGCTACAGGAACTTAATATAACTTTTGTAAAGGTCATCTCTTTGGAACCACAAACCAAGCCAAGTGGAAACGATCTACCGATCAATATGATCAATAGATCGTTCAATCAAGCATTAGCGCTTAAGTGCAAGAAGCCCTGCCCCGGCGCATGCGAACCGACTTTTAAGTCTACTTCTTACGGTTTTGTCTGATGATTTCGTAAAAGATAACGCCAGCAGCTACCGAAGCATTGAGAGATTGCACGACACCGTTCATAGGTATCTTCAATTGCAAATCGCAATTCTCGGAGACAAGACGACTTATACCTTCACCTTCCGAACCAATGACAAGTACAAGTTGTCTCTTTAGATCCGAATCATAGATTTCGGTGGCACCTTCAAGACTCATACCAGCAATCCAGAAGCCTCTTTCTTTTAGCTTCTCCATGGTGGCTACGATGTTTGTGATGCGCACTACTTTCATGTTAGCCAGTGCGCCTGCACTAACTTTAGCTACGGTTGCTGTAAGACCAGCAGAGCGTCTCTGCGGCAAAAGAATGGCTTTGATACCAGCAGCATCAGCAGAACAAATAATCGCTCCGATGTTGTGTGGATCTTCGATACCATCAAGAATGGCGACAGTGTAACCATCAAGACTTTCACCACGTTCTTTAAGAACAGCGAGATCGGCATCAAGATAATCCAAAAATTCGGATAGCTCCAAAAACTCACTCGCCGCAAGCTGGGCTACGACACCCTGGTGCTTATCGCGATCGCCTATAAGCGTACTGAGTTTGATTTTGTCGCAAACAACTGTAGGTATGCCGCGCTCTTTGGCGAGCTGCATAATTTTGTCGAGACGACGATCTGGATCGGTATCTTTTGCGATAAAAATTTTGTTTACCGGCGCGTCACTACGCTCCAAAAACGCTACCACTGAGTTACGTCCGTAGACAAACTCGTCTTCTACTTCTTGCTGATTGAGCACAGGCAATTCAGTGGTGGCATGTGTGCCATAACGACCGACGCGGGTGCGCTCTGGAGGTGCTTCTTCTTCCAATTCTTCGACACTGGGCTCATTGCGTCTGCCACCATAGCCACCAGTACGAGCGCCGCGCTCTGGGCGAGGACCTCTCTCTACGCTGCCGTAGACTGGACGTCCTTCAAAACGACCTTCCGGTCTTCTGCCATAAGCACCGCCACCTTCTGGTCTGGCTCTTTTACCAAAACCTGTTGATGAGCCGTTTTCACCAGCATCCTGTGTAGCGTCGCCGCCTTCTGGATTGGGCTTGCTTTCAAAATCGCCTTCGCTTGGACGTCTGCGTGGATAGTCTCCACCGGATCTGACACCCTCTCCATAGGGTCGTCTAGGTGCACTACTGGAGCTACCACCTTCGGAGCGACCACGATAACCGCCCGAGCTGCCACCTTCAGAGCGACCGCGATAGCCGCCGCCTTCCGATGAGCTGCTACGTCCCGCATAACCACCGGAGCTTCCGCCCTCTGATGATCTTGGGCGTCCCTGATAACCGCCTGAGCTGCCACCTTCGGAGCGACCGCGATAACCGCCGCCTTCTGATGAGCTGCTACGTCCCGCATAACCACCGGAGCTTCCGCCCTCTGATGATCTTGGGCGTCCTTGATATCCGCCTGAGCTGCCACCTTCGGAGCGACTGCGATAACCGCCGCCTTCTGATGAGCTGCTACGACCGGCATAACCACCGGAGCTTCCGCCTTCTGATGATCTTGGGCGTCCTTGATAGCCGCCTGAGCTGCCGCCTTCGGAGCGACCGCGATAACCGCCGCCTTCTGATGAGCTGCTACGACCGGCATAACCACCGGAGCTTCCGCCTTCCGATGATCTGGGGCGTCCCTGATATCCGCCTGAGCTCCCGCCTTCGGAGCGACCGCGATAACCGCCGCCCTCTGATGAGCTGCTGCGACCGGCATATCCACCGGAGCTGCCACCTTCTGATGATCTTGAGCGTCCAGCATATCCACCGGAGCTGCCGCCTTCTGATGATCTTGAGCGTCCAGCATATCCACCGGAGCTTCCACCTTCTGATGATCTTGAGCGTCCAGCATATCCACCGGAGCTGCCGCCTTCTGATGATCTTGAGCGTCCAGCATATCCACCGGAGCTGCTACCACTGCTACTGGAGCGACTGCGACCGCCGGAGCCGCCACCATATCCGCTACCACTTTGAGAGCCACTGCTATATGAGCGTTTTTTGTCGCCAAATCCACCGCTTGAGCCAGTGCGACTGCTGCTGCTACCGCCACTGCTACTACGGCCACGACCGGCACCAGCAGGACCTCTGCTAGATGAGGAGTTAGAAAACGATTTAGAGCCGCCGCCCTGACGTGGTCCTCGACCAGCTCCCTGACCGCCTCTCGGCTTGCCACCGCCACCTGGTCTCTTGTTTCCGCTCTTCATTTTCTGTCGTCCTTTTGCCGTTTTTCAATCATTCTTCATCCAGCCCGCCGCTTATTTTGCGGATTTCACCATAGACACAGGGCGTCAATAATGAATAATGTTGCTAGATGGGGTAACGCTATGCTTTTTGATGTAGTCTTTTAGGTTTTCCAATAGCCCTGGCACTTTGCCTGGCTGCTCACGCTATTAGAGAAGCCGACAAAAGATTCTGGCTACCCGCCTTTTCGTTTGTCGCCTACAGCCTGTTTTACTTGACAGGCGGAAGGGACGTATTACTATATCTCACTTGCGCCCTCACGATGATGGGTGGGTGGGCAAGTTGCGGCATTGGTATATAAAAAAATACGACTTAACCGCTTCTTTTACGGTTATTTGTTGGCGGCACAACAGTTGAGTGTCTATTTTGCTGAGCTTCAGCTAATGATCGCATGCTGATGTCGTGTTTTTTGAGCCAGCGCGAGATGGTGTTAGGGTCACACCACTTGTTTTCGGTTTCTCTGTAGATTTTGGCGATTTCTACTGTGCTCAGCTTTTCTTTGACATACTTTTGCTGGAGCCATTCTTTATCCTGATAGAGGGTTTTGGTTCTTAAAGTCTTGCCCACAAATTAGCCTCGCAGTAAACGCCCACATATACTACATACTCTAATTGTGGTTGTTCAAACCTATTCTGACAAGAGTACGAGAGTATTATTTAAGGGAAATTCCCCCCTGCCCTTGAGATTGCCACTTGGATAAAGACGTAAAAGCCAGACCACCGCAAGTGGATAAAATTCTGCGAGAACCCATTCTAGCGGAGATTTTGAGTACTTTCAGGCGCGATATTGTGCGCAAAGTACTCCACGACCTCTTAAACAAAACCAGAATTGATGGACCTTTTGATGCAGCCAGTCTGGCAAGGATGCTCAAAGAAGAATTTACTGAACTCACCGGTGCCGGTATACAGCCGGTTATTAATGGCACCGGAGTCATCTTGAGCACAAATTTGGGGCGAGCACCGCTGCCGGCTCGGGCAACCGAGAGCCTCTATCAAGCCATCAAAGGTTATTCAAATTTAGAATTTGATTTGGAAGAAGGCTCAAGAGGCGAACGCACCAGTCAAATTGCCAGACTATTGCGTCTGATAACTGGAGCTGAGTCAGCAATTGTAGTAAACAACTGCGCTTCGGCAGTGATGCTTGCTGTCCATGCCCTGGCCAACAAAAAGGAAGTAATCACTTCCCGCGGAGAGCTAATCGAGATAGGTGGGAGCTTCCGTTTACCAGATGTAATAGCCGCATCCGGCGGTACCTTAAAAGAAGTAGGCACCACCAATCGCACCAGAGCAAAAGACTATAAGGATGCACTCACAGCAAATACCGGCATACTACTAAAGTGCCACCGCTCCAACTTTGAAATATCTGGATTTACAGAAGAAGCCGGCGTTGAACAACTCAAAGATATAGCGCAGCAAGCGGCAGTGCCACTGGTTTTTGACCTTGGTGGTGGCTGCTTTGTTGATCTATCCGCATACGACCTAAAAGTAGAGCCGACTGTACAGGACACCATAAGCAATGGTGCAGATCTAGTTTTATTTAGTGGTGACAAATTGCTTGGTGGGCCGCAAGCCGGTATTATTTGCGGTCGCGCCGAATACGTCTCAAAACTACGCAAATGCCCTATTTATCGGGCGCTGCGCGCGGACAAAATAGTCATTGCCATGCTTGAAGCAGTCCTCGGTCAATACATATATGTAGATGGCGCAGAAGGACCAGATAGTTTGCCAGTATTTAAATTTGCTGCGCGCAAAGCAGCAGAGCTACAAGACAGAGCAAACAAATTGATAGATTGTCTGGCTCTAAAAAACCTCGCAATTGAGGTGGTGCCCCTAAAGAGCGCACTGGGCGGTGGCAGTTTACCGGGCGAGTTGCAAGATAGTTTTGGTATTGCGCTTGCGCCCAAATTATCAAAAGTCGATTGCTCCGAAAAAATCGCTGAGTTTTTGCGCAATCAAAAGCCAGCACTGATTTCGACTATTTCAAAAGGCAGAGTCATTATCGACTTGCGTGCAGTGTTTGAAGACCAGGACGCAATTATCAGAACTAGCCTCACCGCTCTTGACGATTACCTGTAGTCGATATGTGATATTTTGGTGCACTGAAAGTAATTGATCAAAGGCAATGGTGAAAAGTGGAAAGTAATCAACTGGAAGCTCAAATTGCACAGCTCAGCAAGCGCATCGACGAACAAATGCGCATTACTCGCAATCTGACAGCGCTTTGTACCACTGTCATTATTGGAGTCATGTTCTTTATTTTCACGCAGACGATTCAGCATCTGCCATCAATTATCATTTTCCACTACATGAGCAATCTTGATTCGATTGTCAAAGAGTGGAAAGAGACCGAAAAAGCTCTCAACGCACGCAATAAATAGAATACAAACAGTAAGAGCTGTTTATCAGTCTTTGAATTGGAATTACTTCTTCAAAAATTCCTGACGACGCTTGACCTCAACTTCGACCTCATCTGGTGAGATGTTGTTGACTTGCATCGGACCGGCACAGATTTCGCGCCAGGGAGCGCCAGCTAGCGCTTGCCTGACAATTACTTCGAAGACTTGTGCACGGACACCGCTGCCATAGCTACCACTGGTACCAGGGAAGGGCGTGGTCGGGGCGGCCACTTGTGGCCTGGGAATTGCCTGATTGCCACCACCAAGTGCACCGGGTTGGCCGCCTGCAGCCAGAGCTGGTGCACTGGACATGGCCCCGGTATTGAGTTGCTCTGCACCAGCGCCAAGCGTGCCTGAGGCATTGGAGACAAGGTCATTAGCGAGAGATTGTACCGGTGCTGGTGCTGGCATCGGTGCTGGTTGTGGCACTGGATCTGGAATTGGATTAGGATTAAAGAGCTGCGGTTGCGCTGGTTGAGCGGCTTGCTGAGCGGCGGCAGCCTCAAAGAAACTGGTCTGAGGCTTGGGTACTTCGACTTTTACTTTGGCTGCTTCTTCTACAGCTTGTTTGGTGCTGGTCAATTGACGCTGCAGATCTGCCACCATGTCTTTGGTTTGATCACGCATTTCTTCCAGCTGAGTCTTGAGCTGACTGATTTCAGTTTCCTTTGTGGAGACTTCAGACTGCATGCGCAACAGTTCCATTTCGCGCTCTGATTGCAGGCGATTCAGCTCCATATCACGTTCTGATTGGAGGCGATTTAGCTCAGCTTCTTTTATCAGTAGCTGCTCGTTGCGCTCCCGCACTACTTCAGAGAGCTGCTCATAGCGAGAGCTAAACTCTTCCCAGCGGCTGTTGAGCATCTCTTGAGTCTCAGAGACCTCGGTCTCTTTAGACTGCAACAGCTCGGCAAACTCCATTTCGCGCTGATCCATGCGCTCTTTGAGTTGCTCGTTAGCAAGACGCAAAGCTTCTAATTGCTGCATCACAGCTTCGTCCTGGACAGTACGGTCGCCAGTGGGAGCTGCGGCAGCAAAATTATAAACAGGCTTGGGTGGCTCGGCTGCTTGCACGGCATCATAAGCTGCTCGGAAAAACTCTCCCGAAATCCGCTGTGTGCCGAGCAAATCGACTAACTTACGCAAAAGATCGGCAGGGTGCTCCGAGGGAAACACCGCCATGTAAGCGCATTTAAATGTCCATGGGTCAATGCGACCTGAAGAAAGCTGGTCGGCAAGGCTTGCTACTAACTGCTCAGGAGTAAGACCGTTGTCTTCTTTGGGGGTTTCGGGAGGACGCCCGCTCATCGCTAAAACAAGTGTATCGAGAGCTGGTACGAGCTCACCAACGGCCTTCATTGGTTCCAGAGCTGCAGACATTGATTCGCTGAGACTATTCAAACTCAAGCCGATCTCGCCAAAAGCCTGATTTTGCACCGTCTCAGCCAGATTACGCACTAACTCAAGCTGCTCGTTTGCTGCTTTGGAAATCTGCGAAAGGTTGACTGAACAAACACCTAGCTGCTGGTCGAGTGTATTGAGTAGCTCCACTACCTGAGCATTATTTTGTGCCAAAAGTTGCTCCAAACCAGTATTGCTGGACACAGGATCGGTAACCGAAGCTCGCATATCTATCTCGACTTTGCTTAATGGATCCTGGAAATTGGCCGGCACATCCGGCTCAATCTGAACGGGCGCGCTCTCGACCCTTGTCAAATCGGGCACTGCCGCCATAACTGCCGCCTCAATAGAAGAATCATGGGAATCCGCTGTAAATGCAGGCTTGGCATCCACATCAATTGCCGAATTAGCACTTATGGTAGCTTGCTCGCCAGTCTGACTGAGTGTATCAAGCTCTACAGTCTCGGATGGAGAAGGAATATAGGGGTCTGGAGGCACAGTCTGCTTGGCAAGACTGCCTCTAAGCCGCGCTCGTCTGGCAGCGAGGGAGCCATTGTCCTGATCGCCAGACTTGCCTGCACCTGGCTCCTGATAGGAACCCGTAGCGCCTCCCTTGTCTTCGCGAGCCATCTAGTAAACCCTTCCCAGTGTCGCCTGTCGAAGCAAAATCAACCACCAAACCACATACAAAGCTTATGTACCCAATATGATATGGTCTCAAATGATCCGAGCACAATTAGTATATACCCCGAGGCGATGCAGTACGGGCACCCGGCGGGCGCTTGACATTCACCTGAGATATCTGTAATATTTCTTTTGACTCTTAGCAAACTATGCAGCATTAGCGACTTTCGGAGTCTATTACTAAGCAATTACGATTAGCGTTTGTCAAAGCCAGGTCTTTATCAGTCACACGGCCCACAAAAAATGGGCAAAAATCGCCTCAGAGCGCAACAAATGACAGTTTTTACGCAAACTTTGAATTATTGAGGGTCTACCGAGGTAAAACATAGGGTAGGACCTCTGGAGTACTAAGTTGGAAATCAACATCTGTCCCTCTTGTGGGGCAGTCTTTAAACCAAAATCAAGGGACTGCGCAGCATGCGGCGCCGTGCAATCCAGGCTGGCCACTACGGTGGTGGCGACTTCCGCAGGCGCAGTAGCTCCGATGGTCGTCTCTGTGGCTCCAGATAGATTGATTTTAGAACGCATTGTCACTAACCGGCAGCTCAACGCCCTGGTACCGTCCGGATACTACACCAGAAGCGAAGATTACGGCACAGAAGATTACGCCAATGAGTTTTACGATGCTTTTGGCGGCTCCAGCAGCGTTGACGAATTTAACAATAGTAATAGCTCAAGCATCAGTATGAGTGAGCCCCAGGACTTTTTTGGCAGCAATGCCCAGAGCCAGATCAATCAGGAGCCTACAGCAATAGCCGATTCTCAATACGGCAGCAACGGCAACTCAAATGGCAATGGAAGCGGCAACGGCAATGGTAACGCTCAAAATCAAGACAATTATGCTGCTCCAGCAGTGAGCCATCCATCCGGCATCGAAAATTTTAGCTTTACAGCCGCTCCCACCGAACACAGCGTACAGAGCCCGTTTTTTACAGAGGCAGAAGGTAACCCCGATGACAGCTTTGATCCAAACGAAGGTGTAGCAAGGGATGACAGCGAAGAAAATCCTGACAACGAACAATCTTTTGAGCCACCACAGCTTGCACCGCCACCGGTAGCAGAACAGAACGTAGCGGATGACAGCAGGAGTCGCGGTGATTTTTTTGAGGGTAGCCCCTCTAACAATGACATGAGCGCAGAACAAGAAGACCAATCAGGTACTCAAGTCACACCGACTGTAGCACCACCAGCAATGGCGCCGGCAAACAACATCTCAGTGGTAGCTCCGGTGGTGGCGATGGTGGCAGCGGCTGCACCGACACGCCCACAGGTAGCAGGTCCACAAGATCCCAGTAGAGCAAAATCAGATTCCACTACAAAATCTGCGCCAATGGCAGCGCGCCCGACAACAGCAGAAGCATTTGACTTTTTTCAGTCCAGCGGTGCCTCTAGCAGCGCTCCGTCAAAACCAGCCAAAGCAGCTGCTGCGGCCAGCCCAACAGAAGAACTAAGCAGCAAAAGCTCCAATGGTGACGATCCCCATTCGAGCTTTGAGACACTGCTTTCGAAGAGTTCAAAATCAGGCAACTACAAATCAAGCGAAGCCCAGGCCAAAGAAGGTATCAGCGAAAAGAGCGATAAGCCAGCCAGTAAGAGTGCTCTCAAAGAAATGGAAAAACCGCTCAAGAAAAAAATATCTAAGCGGGACGATGATGATGATGATGACGACGATGAAGACGAAGAACCAGTCTCAGTCAAATCCAAGAAGAAATCTGTCGCTCCAGCCAAGAGCAAGAAAAAATCGCGCGATGACGACGACGACGACAGCGACGATGAAGATGATGACGATGACGACAGAGAAGTACCGATGCGCCGTTCCTTTAGCGGCACTTCAACAGCTCCAAAACCAATTGCCATCAAGCCCAGTCGCAAATCCGGCAAACTAAAAAGTGACGATGACGCTGATGACGATGACTCGGATAGCTCAAGCAGCTTGCGTAAAAAAATGGCAGGCGGTGGTGGACTATTTACACTGGCAGGCTTTCCCATTGGTATCAAACTAGTCTCCATCAGCCTTGCACTACTTGGACTTTTTGCCTTTGCAATATTCCATATAGCAAGCAATCTAGCCTTCCTCACCAGCGCACCTGGTGGTAGCACTGGCGGTGGCGGCAGTCCGCTCGGGTTGCCAGCTCTTACACAAGCGACACCAGCACTCGCAGGACAGTGGGAGTTGATTGTCAATCAAGGTCAGAGCCGCTTCCTCAATCAAATTGAGCTGCATCAAAACGGCAATAATTTATATGGCCAGGGACGCGATAAATTTGGCTATTTTATTGCCACAGGCAACATCACACGTCAAAACGATGTCAACGTAATGCTGCTCAAAAAGCAGTTTGTAGACCGCAACAAACACAATGTCGGACCAGCCATATTCTTACAGGGCAACATTTTCCTTGACACCATCCCGCTCAGTGCCCAGGGACAATGGCAGTTCAAAAAGAAATCGGGCAGCAATTTTGGCTACCTTAACAAGGCAAAAGTCGAAAGTTACACAGGCGACTGGACCGCCAAGCTGATGCGACCAATGCCAGTGGATGCTGCTGGCTCTGCTATGCCTAAACTCAGTGGAAGTAACAATAGCAGCGGTGGCGGAGATGTAGGAGACGGTAAGAAGTTCAACATGATTGACTTCATGCTCCATAATGGCATCTTTGTAGCTATTGGACTTGGTGTTGCTCTTGTCGGAGGCAGTGTTTCATTGTTTGGACCTAGTGGTGCCATCAACATCTGGAACAAACAACAGTACATCCCCAGCCAATTCAAATCCAAGCATGGCAAAATCAGAGCCCGCCTGGCTAAACCCCTGCAAAAAGGAAGCTTGCCCCTAGGCCGGCGCATGGAATGGAAGTGGTGGTTCCCAGCACCGTGGGTCATAAAGGACCTGGCTATTCCACCTGAAATGCGCAAAGTCAATCCGCACATGCTTATCCTCGGCCAGGGTGGTAAAGGCAAGTCCAGATTGGTCGCGAAAATGATCACTCATGATATTGAGTCGGAAGACCGCTCAGTATTCTTGGTTGATTCAGACGGCTCACTTGTCGACCTGATTACTCAATGGATAGCGGCACATCCTAGAGGCCGCGACATCGCCAAACGCGTAATCTTAATTGACCCTACATATAAAGAGGGCTCAGTTGCCTACAACCCGCTCAACTTAGGCGATATCGGCGATCTGCAAACTGCGGCCGCCTCAATAGTCGATGGCTTCAAAGCTATTTATACCGAGCCACCAGGTTCGCAGAGTCAATGGAATGCCCAGACAGCAGACATCTTGAGAAACGCCATCTTGCTTTTAATCGGCAACAACAAAACACTTATTGACCTGCCCACTCTGCTCAACGAAAACGACTTCCGAGACGTACTGTTGGAAAATATCGAGAAAAAGAAAAATCAGCGTATTGAATTTGCCACCTTGCTCGACCAGTGGGGCAGATACAAAAAGCTCGCCAGAACAGATCAATGGATCACCTGGGTAGAGCCAATCCTCAACCGTATCAACCCGATGCTATCCAATCCTCGCATCCGCTCCATTCTGACCAAACCAGAGGGCGACCTGGACTTGATGGACATCATCACCAAAAAGAAAATCCTTCTGGTGCGCATCCCACAGGGCGACTTCGGACAAGATGCCAACCTGCTTGGTTCGCTAATAGTCTCAGGCGTCAAACAGACTTGTCTTACGCTTTCAGCTGTCGGCAACAAACCGCACAGTCCAGTTGCTCTATATCTCGACAACTTTGACAGCTTTATTGAGAAGAACACCATCGAAGCAATTACATCAGAAACCAAGAAATTCAAAATCGGTCTTATTGCCGTCACCAAGTCGCTTCAGCATTTGCCGGAAGACTTCCGCAACCAGCTCATCATCAACATCGGTACCCTCATTACCTTTGCGCTCTCCAAAAAAGACGGTGATTTGCTCGGTCCACAGATGTTCCCCATTGACGGTCGTAAGGTCAAAAACGAGACCATGGCCAATATCTTTAACCGGGTCAACACCACACCACAGTTTGAGCTTGTATCAGACGAAGAAAAACTCAATATCGATAAAGTTGTGCGCCAGGAAGAAAGGACCTTCTATTGCTACCGCATGGGCGACGAAGCTGGTCTTTTCAACCTCCATTCCCACAACTTTGACGATGTCCCCGAAGGCAAAATCAAGAAGAAGCTACTGGAAAAAATGCACTTGTCGGGCATAAGAAAGTCTGATACCGTCGATTAAGTCGAAATCTTGATACTATTAGTGTATGCAAAACAGGCAATTATCGGTACTCACCACATTTAGTAGCATGGCAATCTAAAGAATGAGCCAGGGAGACTCTAGTCGTAGCATCTGGGAAGAGCGTATCGCCGATTTGCGCAGATACGATCTTGACAATCTCGACACCATTGGCGTCGATCCAGCTTCGCTGACCAGTTGGCCCATACCGGGTCTGACTTTTGTCAGAGTAGACGGCATTTTGCGCTCCTGGGATATCGAACGCGAAAAGCAGCATCAAGGTCAACAAACCCAACAAGATCCAGATCCCAGCAAACCACCAAAGCGCATGTACTTGATGGAAGACGCGCTGACTGGTTTGCACAGCCAAAAAGCAAACCTCGCTTTTTTGGTATTGGGTAATAAAACAGGCGTCTACTACTACATGGGTATCTCGCTGCCCAGCGCCGTCGAAGACGATGAAGGCTCGGATGCCACCACAATTGGCTAC
This sequence comes from Candidatus Obscuribacter sp., assembly GCA_016718315.1. GTDB lineage: Bacteria > Cyanobacteriota > Vampirovibrionia > Obscuribacterales > Obscuribacteraceae > Obscuribacter. The sequence goes on from JADKDV010000001.1 coordinate 1,272,225, forward strand.
AACAGTCTCAAGTCAATCCTCCATAGCGTCTATGGTGGCGTCGATGTTTTTAAAAAGCCGTTTTCGGCTGAAGATATACAGGCACTGATAGAGCCTTTGACCAAACACACCGGTGTTGTTACTGGTATACCTGCGCTCAAGTCCACCGGCGGCGATACCATCGACTCAGAGCAGATAGAGCGCCTCTCATCAGGTCTATCCGGTCAAGAATTTGGTCTACTGATACTAGCGGTGCCAATTCCCAGTAAAAATGTCAACAAAGAAGAAACAGCAGTAGTTGACCAGATTCAGCGTGCGCAAGAGAACGAAGACCCCGAGAAAAAGCGCAAGATCAAATATTATCTAGAGTTGCAGGACTCATATCTCAAGCACATTCAGCTTGGCACAGCGCTTGGCATGTGGCTTACAGTGCCATATTTCTTTGCACCAAAAGGCGATACGTTTGTGCGCTTGCAATCACTTTTGCGCGCCACTTATGTAGACGAGACCAGCCGTCCCACTCCCATGCGCACGCATTCTATTCCAGGACTAGCTGAGCATATCCACAAGTTTGGTCTTTTGCGTAGCAAGCGTGATGGCGAATATTTCCAGGAGTTACTCGAGTATCGCTTCCTCTCGCCGCTCAACAGCCGCATGCTGTCAGCCTTTATTCACCTGCCAAAAAAAGAAATGCCTGGCTTTAGAATCAGAAGATCGGCAGAATTTTCGCTTGCAGAAATCCCGCCCAAAGATCCCACCAGAGTTATTGCTATCGGCAACATACTTGATCGAGGCGAAGATACCGGCAACCTTTATTACATCGATGTGGACGCGCTGCAAAAGCACACCATCGTCTGCGGCGTAACCGGCGGCGGTAAAACCAACACGTGTTTTTATCTAGTAGGTCAGCTCTGGAGTTATGGCATTCCGTTTATGGTGTGCGAGCCAGCCAAATCAGAATACCGACACATGATGCTGATGTCTGAGACATTCAAGGGTGTCGGTCAGGCATTCTCACTGGGAGACGAGACAGTATCACCATTCAGACTCAATCCGTTTGAGATCATGAAAGGCGTCAAAGTACAGACCCACCTGGACGCTCTAAAATCAGTATTTAACGCCAGTTTTGAAATGTACTCACCAATGCCTCAGGTATTGGAAAAAGCTCTCAATACGATTTATTCGGTTAGAGGCTGGGACCTGATCAATAACGTCAACAGAAGACTGCCCCCAGGCATGGCGGTAGGCGATCCGGACTGTCCCTCCGAAATCTACCCGACAATGAAAGACCTTTACGAAATCATCGACCCCGTTATGGAAGGGTTCGGTTATTCGGATCGTATCGGTCCCGACGTACAAGCCGCTCTCAAAGCCAGAATCGGCTCACTGCTTATTGGTGGTAAAGGGCAGATGCTCAATACTCGCCGCTCCATACCAATGGATCAACTCTTTGGCAAACCAACAGTGGTTGAGCTAAAGATGGTCTCGGAAGACAGCGAAAAATCATTTCTCATGGGTATGCTCCTGGTATTTTTGTATGAATACCGAGAGGCACTCGGTCCGCACGATCACTTGCAGCACGTCATGCTTGTAGAAGAGGCGCACCGACTGCTCAAAAACGTACCAACCGGTCAGAGTGGCGAGTCTGCTAACCCTGCTGGTAAAGCCGTTGAATTTTTTACCAACATGCTTGCTGAAATCCGAAGCTATGGTCAAGGCTTTATTATCGCCGACCAAATTCCTAACAAACTAGCGCCAGAAGCGCTAAAAAACACAAACTTGAAGATCATGCACCGTATTGTAGCTGTCGATGACCGCGACTCTATGGGTGGTGCTATGAACCTCGACGATGTGCAAAAGAGACACGTCACAGCCCTTGGTCAAGGTCGCGCTCTTGTCTATGCCGAAAAAATGGAGCAGCCTTATCACCTCCAGATCATGTTTGACAAGACTAAGGAAGTGCCACCACCTGAGACACCAGCCGAATCTGACGAAATCGTCAGACAGGCGATGAAGGGTCTCAATATTATCGCTTCATACGACCGCCACATGGGTTGTAAATTCTGCCTGCACCGCTGTGATTCACAGATACTTGATACAGCGATTCCAGTAGCAGACGACCCGATTTTTAGACAGGTTTACAACCGCTACATCCTCTCTACTCTCAAAGACCTGACACAGCTGGTGCACTTCCGTGCTCAAATCATCCACGAAATCCAGCGCGTCATAGGTGGTCGAGCTCGTACCGGTAATATCACTGGTATCACCTGGTGCGCCCTCACTCAAGCTACTGAGCGTTACTTTGAGCGTAAGGGTGAAGAAAACTACTGGTTTTACGACCAGGTCCAGGAGCAGCACCTGCGCTGGCTCAACTTGCTCAGACCGGCGTTTCAACCGACTGAAGTCAACCGTCGTCTCGATATCGCCATCCTCAGACAATGGCGCGATGACTTCCTTGAGCTACACAAACGGGATCAAGGTCCACTACCGACCTGCGGACCTTGTACCTCCAAATGTCTCTATAGATTTGAAGTATCAGAAGTCGTCAGAGATCCCAAAATCAAATTTGACTTCAACTCGTCTATCAACCGCAAAGACACACCAGCATCAGACTCAGCCGCCTGGTTTTGCAGGCTACTCACTGAGCGCCTGATTGGCATGCCTGATGTAGACCTGGCTTACTGTCTTGCTGCTCACTTGATCAAAGATCAACAACTATCCACGGATGCCCAGCTGGTACTTTTGCATAAAGTAAGAAATGCTCTGGAAAACTTCCAGGAAGAAAGCAACGACGGGGATCAGGGTGGTGGAGAATAATAGCTACCCGAATAGCGAAGATCCAGATCAAGTTGCAGCCGAACAGGCTGCAGCTAGCACTGCCTCCAATACTCCTACTACTCAAAGCGAAGATCCTGATTTAGTCAGGCAAAAAGAGTTAGAGCAAGAAGCGCAGGACAAAGAGACAGATGAGCACTACAACAAGCTCTTTAGAAGACATCCAAAAGACTCGGACAAACAACAACGCGCACCAGGTCTAGCAGACGAGCTTGGCATTGAAGACATATACCAACCACTGGTCGGTGGTCATGGCAAATTATTTTGTGCTGCTGGCAGAGATGCACCACTGGTAGTTTTTGAAGAAGATTTTTTGGTCCTTCACCCTGCTCAAAAGCCGCTGATGGAAGATGATGCTGGCGTTGAAGAAATGCAAGTACAGGTCAATGAACGCGGGCTGTTACTCAATGAACTCGGCGAAGTCAAAAAAATCACAGCAGCAAAATACCGCGGCCGCCCAATTTATATAAGCGGCGAACAAAGAGAAAACACCTACAAGCATTATGTCCTGGCTGAAGACTACGACGGCACTCTGCACTTTATATTTGATGAAGATAAAGAAGGTGAGCGCATCACTGCTGACGAAGCCTATCGTATGCGCAATGCAACATTTAATGGCGAACTTTCAAAATTCAGCCAGTTGCGAAGCACCCTGGACGAAGGCGATGAGAGCTTTTCGCCTGAAAATTACGATAACGGACCAGACGACGTAAGTAGCGCCGAAATAGGATAACTTATACGCGAGCGTACCTACTGGTCACCGCGCTGCACAGAGCGCTTGAGCATAAGCTAGACCGACAGCTTGCGACCAGAGAGGAATCTCTCGCAATATTTTTCCCAGTTCTGGCTGAGTTCGTTTTGCACCATCTGACCAACAGCCACCGAGGGCAAATCAATCGAGATTGATTTACGACGACCATCGCGCGAGTACTCGTGACGAGTAGAGCATTCATTTCCTACTTCGTAAGCCAGTACCGGTATCCAGTTATCACCACTAATTAGTTCGAGCTGCTGGCGCACGATGCGACGGCCTCTAGCCTGCACTTCCACTCGCACCAATCTGCAAGTTTGAGAGAAGGCCTCAATGGTACGGCTACCATCAACTTCTTCAAACTCACTGTCAATGCGTATCAGTCCGTCATTTGTATTGGCTTTGCGTCCGGCCTCTGGCAATGACAAAGTGGTCTTGTCCATATCAACAATAGTGGTATCACTTTGCTGAGTAGTGACTACGGTACGCGGCTCATCATCATCTAGAGAGAGGGTAGGAGTACCTTTGGGGATATTGAAGGTAGTTGACTGAGACTCTACTGATGCCTCAGGACGCTCGTTGAAGGCAAATCCACAAGCAGGGCAGATAGTGGCACTTTGACTGAGTAGTCGATCACAACCACCACAAGGCTTAGTCGCCAGATCAAGGATAGCGTGAGATGGGAAGCTGTAAGGTTCTTTGGTTGTTGCTTTGGTTGGCAAATGCTCAGCTCTGTAGGCAGAGATTTCTTCGGCAGTTGGAATATTGAGAATCGAACCGCGAATCAATATAGCCAGAGGCGAACCCTTAGAGTCCATATCTGGAGTCAAGCCATTTTTGGTTGCAAGCAGCTTCCACAGCGTAACATCGCGCAAATCAGGGTGCTTCATTGCTACGGAGCGCAAGGTGTCACCGAGTCTAACTGAATATGTCTTCTCGTTTTGATTGGAAGCTTCTTTGATTTTGCCTAGTACGCGCTCTATGTTATTGCGACGCTCATCAGCACCGACCGATGTTGTACCACTCATGCCGAGACGCGGTGGCACCTTGCCAATAATTGTCATCTGGCGAGCAAGCCACTCGCGGCTTTGTCTGGGGCTGGGCAACAACACCACAACACCGGGTTGGACATAATAGCTACGCTTGCCACTTGTCCAACGCACTTCAACTTTGGTCTTATTGAGTTCGTAGATCAAGTCGGCTACGCGAGGGTCTTTAAACTTACGTACAGCAATCATGTAGAGGTCTTCGTTAGGACGGACTACATATTTTTCTTGCACGTTATCCTTACGGATCATCTCTTGCAATACTTCGCGTTCTTGTCTCAGACGCAATTCACGGGCACGGGTTTCAGCTTCCGATTGCTGTCTTACAGCCAGGATGGTCGCCATTTCCTGAGCGAGTTTGCGTTCTTTCTCTTCTTTGAGATGCAACTCACGCTCTTCTTGATGCTTCTTGTGCTCAGCTTGTTGCGCAGTCACTCGCTCTGAGTGTTCTTTGGCATCATCGGTACGTTGAGCCCTTTCCACTTCCAGACGTTCACGTTCATTTTCTCTGATCAAACGGGCTTCTTCCTCAGCCATTTGATTGAGGTCTTGCAATACTTGCTCAGTATTCTGTCTTACATCAGCACCAAATTCAACACCTTGTGCAGTAACGTCACTGACTTGATTGCGAGTAGCTTCTGCAAAGGAATTGATAGCATCCGCCAGGCGTTGTTGCAGCTCTTGCACTTCCTGCCAGCGTGCTTCCTTTTCGTCGTAAGACTGCAAATCAGACTTGAGTCCGGTCACGGCCTCAGTATCTAGACGCTCAGAATCAGGCAAGTCAGTTGCAGGGGGAGCCATATCGATGGTCTCTTCCTGTTTTGCAGCCTTGGGCGGCTCAACAATCAAGCCACTAGCGCCAAGATTAGCCATCGACTGGTCAAGCCAATTAGGCAGTTCATTGGTTTCAGCCGGCAAACCTTCGTTGCTTGCAACGGTGGCGGCGCCAGTCTTATCACTAATGATATTAGTCTCAGTTGGCTCGGAATTGGCTGATTTAGAATCAGAAAGACCATTGCTCTGATCAGCATACCTGGTGATCAAATTATCGCCCTGAGCACCAACTACAGTATCACTGTTAGGAGGCAAGACAGAATATGAATCAGGATTATTGAGATCATCATAAATCGCCGACATTGCGTCTGGAGCTGGCAGTCCACTGTCATTTACAGGTTGCCCAAAACTACTATTAGTAGACCAGTTACTTATGACGTCTTGATATGGAGTGCCAAAGCTGCTCACGCCGTCATAACTACTCGTGCCCTGATCCATCCAATCAGAATAGCTGGCTGCGATGTAATCATCTAATGGTCCAAAGTATGTGGCTGAATCCACTGAGCTGGTACCCCAACCATCTGGACTGGTTGAAGCTTCGACTTGTGGAGCCTCTCCGTAACCCATTTGTTGCTGCAGAGCAGCAAGCTCATCGATGGCTCGCTGACGCTCGGCCATCTGCCTCTGCTCTAACAAGATTGCGTCCATTGCATCTTGACCGGCATCAAAACCTGTATCTGGTCCCTGAGCGTCAGAGCCGGAATCTATGACAACATCATCTGCTGCCACTGGAGACTCTGACTTGGAAGGAGTTGAGGTAGAAGAGGTAATGATTTGATCAAGGATAACTGGATCAAAGCTCTGCAGAACAGGCTCAGAATATCCAACAGTTGGCGCTAAATCTACAACTGGTGCAACAACTGGAGCCGTTGCTTCGTTGAGGATCGCATTTAATATGCCATCTGCCAGTTGCTCTACTGACAGTGGTGTCAGGGTGTCACTACTCAACGCAGAAGCTGGAGCCGTTACATCGATATTGATCGGAGTGGTATCTGCAACCACATTGGAGGTTACTTTGACGACCTCATCAATACCAGATCCGACATTGACATTGGACTGAGGATCAACACTGGTTGTGCTATCTACAACAGATACTGTGGTTGCGTCAGGTGCTGCAGGTTGAGCAGGAGTTGACGCGGTGGTTGTGGTCGTCGAGTTAGAGGGATCTACAGATTGGTCTGGATCCTGAGTGCTAACAATCTGTGAGGGATCCGGCAAAGCTGGCGCACTGCCAGTAGTGGCAGCTGGATCTTGCAATACACTACTATTGCTTGCTCCAGGATCTACTGTAGCATTTGTATTATTAACCATTGACGGATCTTGAACGGCGCCTGGCTCACCATTGCTGCTAGAGGTGGTTTGAGCACCGGAATTGTTAGCTGGCGCGTTAGACGCAGTATTACTTGTCGCACTTGAAGTAGGAGCCTGACCTTGTGGAGCTGCAGTAGAACTGCCAGAAGGCACACTGGCGTTGCTTGTCGTCGAACCACCACCACCCATAGCACCGGATTGACTACCACCTATGGCACCAGATGGAGTGGTGGCAGCATTGGTAGTCGAAGTATGTCCCGATGAAGGAATATTTGAAGATTGATTAGAAGACTGATTGGCAGGTGCATTTACGACACCAGTACTGGTAGCTGGAGCTGAACTATTGCTCGTTGATGTAGCAGGTGTGGTGCTGCCAGCTGGGGCATTTGTAGTGTTGGAAATAGAGGAAGCTGCGGAAGATTGCGGTGCATGTAGTTGAACAGTACTGGCACCAGAAGGATCGTTTACAGCACTAGCAGAAGCCCCAGCCTGAGTGCCGGCAGTGTTGCCAGAAGTAGAGCTAGCATTGCCGGGAGTGCCGGTAGCAACCACTGGACTATGAGCAGCACCATTGCTACCAGGAGCCTGTCCGCCAGTCTGACTTGCAGCCCCGGGCTGAGCAGCCGAAGTACCAGATTGACCAACTACGCCGCTAGTGGGAGCGGCATTGCCAGCGGTCTGTCCAGCGTTGGTGACTGTACCTTGTGCGTTGTTGGTACCAGCAGCTTGGCCGGCATTGGCACCGGTGCCTTGACCCGCATTAACTCCGCTAGTTTGACCAGCACTTGCGCCACCATTGGCACTCGCACCTGTGCCAGTAGCAGTGCCAGATTGAGTGAGCCCACCATGTGATACTGGTGCAGCAGCGTTACCGGCTGAACCCTGTTGGTTTTGACCAGACTGAGCAGTACCAGATGGAGTACTGGAGCCCGCAGTAGTATTAGCAGGTTGACTACCAATAGCGCCCGAAGTTGAACCTGAAGAAGTACCTGATGTAGTACCAGTGGTAGTGCCTGCATGTCCGGCAGGATCATTGCCAGACGGGGCTGTACCAGTTGGAGAATTGGCATGACCAGCTCCAACAGGTGAATTGACTGATCCAGCAGCAGTACCTTGACCGGCGTTGGTCCCTGTACCCTGACCGGCGTTGGTCCCTGTACCCTGACCGGCGTTGGTTCCAGTACCTTGACCGGCATTTGTTCCGGTACTCTGACCAGCGTTAGCTCCAGTACCTTGACCGGCATTTGTTCCGGTACTCTGACCAGCGTTAGCTCCAGTACCTTGACCGGCATTTGTTCCGGTACTCTGACCAGCGTTAGCTCCAGTACCTTGACCGGCATTTGTTCCGGTACTCTGACCAGCGTTAGCTCCAGTACCTTGACCAGTACCAGCAGCTGCACCCGCATGACCTCCTGGCAATACAGGAGATGCAGCACTGCCAGCTGAACCTTGCTGATTCTGACCGGTCTGAGTCGTACCAGTATTAGTACCAGCCGTACTATTAGAAGGTTGATTACCAATAGCGCCCGAAGTGGAACCAGAAGAAGTACCGGCTGTAGTACCAGTGGTAGTGCCTGTATGTCCAGCAGGGTCATTGCCAGTCGGGGCTGTACCAGTTGGAGAATTGGCATGACCAGTAGCTGGTCCGGTGGCGGTACCCTGACCTGCGTTTGTTCCAGTACTTTGACCGGCGTTAGCTCCAGTGCCCTGACCAGCGTTAGCTCCAGTACTTTGACCGGCGTTAGCTCCAGTACCCTGACCAGCGCTTGTTCCAGTACCTTGACCTGCGTTAGCTCCAGTACCTTGACCTGCGTTAGCTCCAGTACCTTGACCTGCGTTAGCTCCAGTACTTTGACCGGCGTTAGCTCCAGTGCCCTGACCAGTACCAGCAGCTGTACCCGCATGACCTCCTGGCAATACAGGAGATGCAGCACTGCCAGCTGAACCTTGCTGATTCTGACCGGTTTGAGTCGTACCAGTATTAGTACCAGCCGTACTATTAGAAGGTTGATTACCAATAGCGCCCGAAGTGGAACCAGAAGAAGTACCAGTATTGGTGCCTGTATGTCCAGCAGGATCATTGCCAGTCGGGGCTGTACCAGTTGGAGAATTGGCATGACCAGTAGCTGGTCCGGTGGCGGTGCCCTGACCTGCGTTTGTTCCAGTACCTTGACCGGCGTTAGCTCCAGTGCCCTGACCAGCGTTTGCTCCAGTGCCCTGACCAGCGTTTGCTCCAGTGCCCTGACCAGCGTTAGCTCCAGTACCCTGACCGGCGTTAGCTCCAGTGCCCTGACCAGCGTTTGTTCCAGTACCTTGACCCGCATTTGTTCCGGTACTCTGACCAGTACCAGCAGCTGTACCCGCATGACCTCCTGGCAATACAGGAGATGCAGCACTGCCAGCTGAACCTTGCTGATTCTGACCGGTTTGAGTCGTACCAGTATTAGTACCAGCCGTACTATTAGAAGGTTGATTACCAATAGCGCCCGAAGTGGAACCAGATGAAGTACCAGTATTGGTGCCTGTATGTCCAGCAGGATCATTGCCAGTCGGAGCTGTACCAGTTGGAGAATTGGCATGACCAGTAGCCGGTCCTGTGGCGGTGCCTTGACCGGCGCTAGCTCCAGTACCTTGGCCTGCATTTGTTCCGGTACTCTGACCTGCGTTAGCTCCGGTACCTTGACCAGCGTTAGCTCCAGTACCCTGACCGGCGTTAGCTCCAGTGCCCTGACCAGCGTTAGCTCCAGTGCCCTGACCGCCGCTAGCTCCAGTGCCCTGACCAGCGTTAGCTCCAGTACCTGTGTGAGCACCAGGCACTACAGGTGATGCAGCTGTGCCCACTGAACCTTGCTGACTTTGGCCAGTCTGACCGGCTGTGGTTGTGTTTGCTCCAGTAGCATTGTTAGACTGTTGATTGGCAGCGGTACCACTACCAGCAGTGGCAGCACCAGTGCCGTTAGCTCCATGACCAGATGGATCGTTGCCACTTTGCGCAGTGGTGCCGGTGGTTGTCGTATGCCCTGTCCCGGCAGGAGCATTAGCGGCTCCAGCAGTAGTACCATTAGTACCAGTGGTACCAGTTGCTCCAGTAGGCGTTGTACCTGTGCCTACGTTGCTACCAACTTGACCGGCGTTAGCTCCTGTGCCCTGACCAGCATTGGTACCAGTGTTTTGACCCGTGGTGGTACCAGTATTGCTATGTCCTCCAGGTAAGACTGGTGAAGCAACACTACCGGCAGAGCCTTGTTGGTTTTGTCCGGTCTGATTTGCCCCTGTCGATGTATTAGAGCCAGAAGCATTATTGGAGGATGATGTACCTGTAGTGCCTGAAACACTGCCAGCGTGACCGGTAGGGTCAGGTGTATTGACACCAGTATGTGTCGCTCCTGCTGCGGCACCAGTCTGTCCGGCATTGGCACCGGTCTGCGTGCCAACAGGTGCACTGGATGCACCAGTCTGTCCGGTCGTATTACCAGTGGTCTGCCCGCCTGCCACAACAGGTGTGGCAGTGGCTGAACCAGCGCCTTGTTGATTTTGATTACCGGTGCTGGTTGCACCAGTGGTTGATTGGGGAGCATTTGGTGTACTGGCATTATTGCCAGTTTGCGTATTTTGATGTCCAGCTACAGGTATATTGGATTGACCTGAAGTATTGGTATTGCTGCCAGCAGGATTGGCAGTGCCAACGTTGCTGGCTTGACCGGTAGTAGTATTATTAGTAGTACTGTGACCGCCTGGCAATACAGGAGATGCGGTGGCTGAGCCAGCTCCCTGTTGATTTTGAGTGCCTGCGTTTTGAGTGCCGCTATTGGCATTACCGGTCTGAGAGCCAGCAGAGTTACCAGTTTGAGAGGCGTTAGCACCAGCCTGTGTGCCAGCAGCATTACCAGTTTGAGAAGCGTTAGCACCAGCCTGTGTGCCAGCAGCGTTACCGGTCTGATTGCCAGTACCTTGCTGAGCACCGCTGGGAGTGCCAGTTTGTGCTCCGGGAGCTGTATGTCCGGCCTGCACAGGCGTAGCGACTGCACCACCGGCTCCTTGCTGATTGAGGCTACCGCTGGCATTATTTGCAGCGTTTGGCTGACCAGTAGGACCGGCATTCGCAGCAGTGCCTGTAGCGCCTGACTGAGTGTTGGGCTGAGGAGCTGTAGTAGCAGAGTTAGCCTGATTAGCGGCATTGGCAGCCTGATTGCCTTGGGTATTGTTGCCGGGCAAATTAGCGCCCTGACTACCGCTTTGCGCGCCAGTCTGACTGCCGGCAGCATTAGCACCAGGAGCGTTGGCAGACTGGTTAGCCTGTCCCGTGCCACCGGTCGTGCCAGGCTGGTTAGCAGGTCCAGTACCAGAAGCAGTGCCAGAGTTCTGTCCGGAGCTAGTGCCACTAGCGGGCAGACCGGTAGCAGGAGCGGTAGTAGACGCAGTATCACGCGCCTGTGTGGTGGTCGCAGCATCAGGTTTGCTAACCGGAGCAGCAGGCACCACTTCCGCAGTCTTCACCGCACTTGCTGGAGCAGCTTCAGTCCCTTTGGGTACTGCGGTGTTAGCAGGATTGGCGTTTTGATTCGCATTAGATTGATTGGCGCTGGGCAAGGCAGATGCTTCACCGGCCTTGCTGGCCTGAGCGGCAGCAGCGTCCTGGTTAGCTTTTGAAGTATCTCTGGCCTGTGTCTCAGCTGGAGAAGGGGCGTTTTGTTTAGGTGCAGGTGATGCAGACTCAGCAATCTTGCCAGCAGCAATAATCACTGCTGCTGCCGCAGCTGTGGATGCGGCATCGCCTTTGGGAGCAGCATTGGCGGCAGGAGCAGCGGCATCCTTGCCAGGCGCAGGTGCGGCATTAGCATTGCTATTTGGAGCGCCCTCCACAGACTTTGCTGGAGTAGCGGCAGCTTCGGCATTCTTTTGCAAGACTGGTGCTGATTGTCCAGGCTGAGCGGCAGCTTGCTCTGTAGTCTTACCTTGTGGAGCAGTAGCCGCAGACGATCCAGGCGGAGGAGCGGCACTAGCATCACTCTTCGCCGGAACTGTATCTGGTGCCTTAGCAGTTGTTCCAGGCGGAGGTGTTGCGACAGTATCGGCAGGTCTTGGTGCGTTGTTTTGACTATTTGCAGCAGGCGCATCACTCTTAGCCGGAGCAGTCTCAACACGCGGCGCAGGCGCAGGAGGTGCCGACTCGACTTGCTTAGGCGGGTTGACCGGTTCTAACTTGGGAGCATTTACCGGCTCCAATTTAGGGGTGTTTACTGTTTCAGTTTTGGGAGCAGCTGCTGTATCGGTTTTAGGTGCACTTACTTGATCCTGTCTAGGTGTCGCCGCAGGTTCTTTTGTAGCAGGAGGCGTCTCAACAGCCTTGGGAAGATTCGGCGCTGGTTGATTAGTCGATGGAGGTGCAGGCTGAGTAGTCTCCGCCTTGGGAGCGGGAGCTGGATCTACTGACCTGGGAGGTGGTGGAGCCTCTGGTGCCCTGGGTGCGGGAGCAGCTTCAGGAGCTTTGGCCGCCTCTGCTTTAGCGGCGGCAGCAGCTGCTGCTGCAGCGGCAGCTGCATTTGCGGCTTGCTGTTTAACTACGCCAGAGAGCAGCTGATCAAGGGCGGCAGCGTCATTGGTATTAACCTGCTGGACCTTACCTTTATCAAGTGCACCCTGGTTGGGATCGTTTACAGGGGGGAGATTCTTAGCTGGCTCAGGCGGTAACTTGGGCGCCTCCACCGGCGCTTTGCCTGGTTCTAAAGGAGTCTTACCAGGCTCACCTGGTTTAGGGGCCTCGGCTGGCTGCTTTGGACTCTCCGAAGGCTGACCGCGTGGAGGTAAGCTTGGAGCAGGCGACCCATCACCGACAGTGACTGTACCAGGAACCGCACCAGGTCTGGTACCACCTGTGCCAGGAGCCGGTGGCAACGTGGTACTGATCAATTCGCCCTTAGTATTGTAGAGAGAGACAGCTCCCGTAGCTTTATCAAGATACTGCGATGTACCAGTACCAAATACAGTGCGCTGGTTGCCATTGGCGCTCTCAATTACGACCTGACCTAATGCATTGGTCTTAATAATTTGACCAGGTTGTACATCAAAAGCGACAGCGCCAGGCACGTCTGATTTGACACTTGCAACTCCAGTAGAATCGCGCACTACAGTGACAGTACCAGATGGGGTAAAGAACTGTTCTTTGGTGACATCAGTATCAGGATACTTAGTCAAACTACTCTTAACCGTATTGCCATCATAGGTATAGTTCGTCAAAGTACCATCGGACTGTTTGACCGAAGTGGTCAATCCATCAGCATTCCTGACGATCTCGCCACCCTTGCCATCAAAGGAAGTAGTGCTCTTATCCGGGTGAATAACAACGGGCATTTTAGTGGTGGCATCGATACCATATTTGTCACCGATTCCGCCAATCGCGATATTTGTCACGCCATTTTTAAGGCTATTGGCGCCCATTATCTCTCCGGTCTTATCATCCCGGAAATACTCATAACCATTGCCCTTAGCATCAACAGTCCTGACGATATTATTATTCTCGTCACGAGAAATGATACCGCCCTTAGCATCATAAGTCTGTGTGCCTACGAGCTTGCCGTCAGCAGTCTTCTCTGTGATGACAGGCAGTTTGGTAGTGCTATCGAGCTTGACTGACTTATTAGCGAGATCAACTGCGACAAATGTCTTGCCGTTGTCCTTGCTAATCTCCATAGATTTGATGTTATCACCAGTACCCATAATCCGGTACTGAGTGCCATTTTGACCGACATACAAAGTGCCTGTCTGATTGTTCTGACCGTCCATAATTGGACGAACGGCATCAGAAGTCTTCTTGACGAAGTTGTAATCACCATCAGTAGTACTATTTTTGCCCTCCCAAACATACGAAGGGTTCTTAATGGGTGTTACAGCAAAAGTACCATCAGCACTTGCCTTCGCAGCTACAGTAGCTGTTCTCAACCATTTAGCTTCGCCAGTAACTGGATCCGTTGTACCAGGCACTACCTGCCAGACACCGGCTCTGTTTGTCACTTCGGTGAGGTTGTGATTAGCGTCATATTTAAATGTGTAAGTAAATCCATCCTTGGTGTCCACCATACTGGTCATATCACCAGAGGCAGAGAAGTTTTTGATACGTCCTTGGGTCACATCGTTTTCAACACGAGTACCATCGGCATTAATTGTCTGTAAATTGCCTTTGCTGTCTGAATACTTTAAGCCAGCTGCAAAATCATTTGTGACACCACCAATGGTCTCATACTTACCATCGGGAGAGGTCTTGAGATAGCTATGATCGTGCGCACTGTCGCCAGGTACATACTCCACCTTGCTGCCATCTGGCAGGGTAGCTGACTGTACTCTGCCGCTTGCATCAGTGGTTACCGAAAGAGTGTGTCCATCAACAGTTTTGCTGGTCTCTATTGAGACTAAGTTGCCAGTCTTATCCGACAAAATTGTTCTTGAAGCATTGCCATCACTTATCCTGTTAATGGTGGAGAAATCAGGATTTTTAGTGTAAGAATTATTGGCATTGTCGTGAATGGTCAAAGCACCAGTAGCTTTGTCCAGGGTGGCGTAAGGATAGTTAGCCTTGTCAGCAGCGCTGGCATTAGCATCAAGAATTGGAATTTTGGTAACGGCAGCGCCATCACTCTGATGTGTAACTTGAGGCTTAGCGGGATCGGTACGATCAATCGAATAAGAATCTATTCCATCGCGCACCTGAGTCAATTGATTATCTTTATCAAACCAGCGAGACTGAGCGCCATCAGCGGTCATCTCCCCACGCAAACCATTGGGCATGACAAAAGCTCTGTCGCCATTAGGTTTGGTTATATCAACTGAATTTAAAAGACCCTTTTGTACTTTATAGCCGCTAATGCCCTTATCGTCGACAAATGTAGTTTTTGTGCTATCCGAAGGATCTTGTTGACGCTTCAAGCTGCCGATATAGTCACTGCTAATAGCCTTGACTTCGCCCTTTGCATCAAATTCTGTTTTAAGATTACCAGCGGCTCTATTTAAAGTTGTGACTTCACCATTGAGCTTAGTTGTGATCGTGTTGTCCGCATCTTTGCGGATAATGATCTCGCCGGTAGCGCGATTAAACTCGGCGCCGGCAACTGGAATGGTGTCCTTGCTCCATTGATTTTTGCTGGCATCAAAAACATAAGTACCAGAAGGCGTAACCATCTCTGTCGGCTTACCATCGACGCCTAGCTTTACCGAGATCTCATTGTTAGAACCATCCCGCGAAGTTATCACTGTGCCTGAAGGAGAGACTTGCTCTCTCACACCATCAGCACTGACTTTAATTGATTCGTTGTCGTTTTTGACAATCGACATTTCGCCGGTCTTAGCGTATATCGAGACTTGCGACAGAGTATTACCATCACCGTCTTTCCAGACAGGCTGCCCAGGTTTAGCAGGATCCTCAGTAACTTTATAGAGGCCAGACTTATCCTGTACTTCGGTCAAATTACCCTTAGCATCGTATTTGGCACTAAACCCACGCTGTGCATCAGTGACATTACTTTCACCGGAGCGGGACACGGTCTGGATAGTAGTGCCATTCCAGTTGATTGACACATCGCCATTGGCGGCGTTATAAGTAACGTCGTTTACAGCCCGACCGGTATCATCTGTCCACTTTTTAGTATTTGGGTCAAATTGCAATTTTTGACCATCGGTAGTGACTTCAGTGGGTTTACCACTAGCATCAAGTTTGACTACGTTGGAACGGTCATTAGCATCTTTGGAGGTTATAACCTTTTCGCCGCTCTGCAGGTGTTCTTCAACCGAACCATCTACACCTTTCAAGACAAGCTTTTTAGCGTCCTTATCAAAAGCTACATCATTGTAGAGTTTGCCGTCGGCGCCTTTCCATTTATCGCCAGACTTGGAGTATTTTTCATCACCAAATTTGATATCGTCTGGTCCTACTACGAATTCTTTGACGGCCTTTGCCGCGCTGATGGCGGCATCAGTAGCTACACTAACGGCGGCAACAGTGCCATCAGCGACTTTACCGGCCAAGTCCTTGGCTTGCTCGTAGTATGATTTTTCTTTCTCTGGTTCACCTGGTTTTGCAGCTAGTGCGTCCTTCGCTTCAGCCGTTGCGTCCTTTGCTGCAGTTGGCGCGTCTTTTGCGGGTTCCAACTGTTTAGCAGGCGGTACTACAACTGGTGCATCGCCTGGATTAGCCTGAGGCAACTTAGTTGCTTCAAGATTAGCCACTACCGGTGACGGCGTATCAGTAGTCTTGGGTTTTGGTGCCTCCACTGCGGCAGGGTTTTTTGGCGCTTCCACTGCGTCAGTGGCTTTTGGTGCTTCCACTGCGTCAGGGGTTTTTGGTGCTTCCACCGCGGCAGGAGGTTTTGGTGCCTCTTGTGGTGCAACCATTCTGGGCGTTTCAACTGGTTGCTTTAATACTGCGCCATTCGAAGCAGCATCGGTAATAGGAGCCGTCCGTTGAGGTCCAGGTGCGCTAACAATGTCCCCTTTGAGAATAGGCACATCAGATTTAACAGTAGCAGCACCACCGGCATCACTCGCCTGAGTAAACTGGGACTGTGGCGCATCTAACTTGGGTCGAGGAGTTGCCACTTCCTTTGCTTTGGCATCTGGAGCAATTTCGCTTGGAGTAACCAGAGAGGCTTTGATCAAGCCATTCTCGGGTGCAATAGGGTTACTTTTGGTGGCATCTGTGCCAGTTGCGACTTGACGCTCTGCGCCAGAGCCAGGTTGGCTAGTGGTAGGACCTCTAAAAATTACACTGTCACGGTTGACGCGACCATCTCCTGTAATGGGACCACCGATGGCAACCGAACCGCCATCAGTAATGACTTTGTTAGTCCCAGCTGTCTGCGTTTTGTCACCGGCGTTGGCTGCAGGAGCCTTATCGGCAGCTTGAGATTTATCCCCTGATTTTGCCGCCGCGACTTCTGTCTTTTTACCATCACCTTCAGCCTCGCCGCCGATACCGACTGCTTTACCTATGGCTTTGATGCCTTTTTCGGCTTCGCTGATGACTGCGGACACAGCCTCGGTGCCTTTTGCCACCGCTGCATTGACATAGCCCATAACGCCATCTGACTTTTCGCCCGGCTTTACGGCCTTGCCATTATCAACAATGGTCAAACCTGGGACGTGAGCTGTGGCGGTATTTTCGGCCTGCTTTTGGATGATCTTGAGGGCGTCAGCACCTTGTGCCTCTTGCAATCCAGCCTGGTGGGCTTTGTCCTCGACTTTTGCAACTTGCGAGTCCCCAGCTTTAGGCGCCTGAACCTCTTTGGGATCAGGTGCTTTGTTATCCTTGTCGGGAACTGTGGACACTTATCGGACCTCTAGTAAGCTGGCAAGCTACCCCGCCATTTACCTATATGCACCAGCCAGTGGCTTTTGTAACGATTTTTGGTAAAGCAAAAAAGCAATCTCGGAAGTAGATTTTTAAATTGCCAAAGCCAAAGGCAGCCGCCTCATGAGAGACCACTAATATAGATCTATATAGGTAAAAATTTATGTAAGCTGGACAACACAAGATTAAATGGACAGCCCAAGACGCCCATAGATCGCCATATTTAATATTAAATCGTACATTCGCTGTGGCGACAGCAACTTATCAGTCTCTCAGATCAACGTTTTAAACCTGAACTCAGGCCTTTGGTCCCTGCATCTGGGCCAGATAGGCGCGGCAGTAAATCGTCCACTTAGAGACCAGGTCGTTGTCGGCAAGCTCCTGGACAGTAGCTGGTGGCAGGTCAATCCGGACAGACTTGCGTTTGCCTCCGGGCGAGTACTCATGGCGTACCGCACCTGTGGGAAAGGCCTCGTAAAAAATCACTGGATACCAGACAGGTCCAATTAACATCTCTAGTTGAGCGCGGAAGACCCCGATGGCAGGCTCCCATTTGACACTAGACTTGACCAATCTAATGCCGGTATAAAGCTCCCACATCAAACGATCGCCAGCGATAATAGGCTCGCGCTGCAAAATCTCCATACCGGGTGCCGCTACAGGCTGAGTAATTGGTCCGCTAGCACTCTGTGCAATCTCATGGTGCCCACCGCTCACTGGAGTAAAAGTGGGTTGCGGAGAATGCTGCTGACCGCCTTGTGCATCAACATTTGGTTGCACAAAAGTCGGTTGCGGCGATGGCGGTTGCGGTGATGGCGGTTGCGGTGATGGCTGTTGCGGCACAGGAGGCTGTTGCGGAGCCAGTCCAGGAGGACTCGCAGGAGTCAATGGCTGTGACTGCGAGAGATAGGCTTGCGGTAGTCCGGCTTGCGGTACTCCAGCCTGTGGCTGAGGGACTGGGGGTTGACCAGCTGATGGCTGACTGAACTCACCAGAGACGGTCGGTGGTTGCCCGCTGGATACTGGCACAAAGGCTGTTGATGCACCATCAGATGCAGGCTGAACAGCAGGTGGGATCGGAGCCACAGGACCAGTTACTGCTTGGACACTTTGAGGCATGGATGGCAAATTACCCTGAGTACTTTGCGGTAGCGGAATGGTCGGATTAAGTAGAGTATTGGGCACAGGCGCGGAGGCATTGGGAATAACGGGCATAAATGACGGACCAGGCTGACTGGGTGCCTGAGAAATCGCAGGAGGAGTGGGCTGTGGCACTACAGGAGTAGATGCATGTGCAGCCGAAGCCAGAGACGAAGGCACTACAGGTAATGGCACACTCGGCACAGCATCAAGCTTGACAGTGGCATCCGTCGCCACTACTGGCGACACCACATCCTGGTCATGTGCGCTATCATCTTCAGCATCACTTTCTTCATCATAGTCAGCGTCGTACTCTCCATCAAATGCCGCATCGGACTCGGCATTTTGAGAGTCTGCGGCAGCCTCAGCAGCCGCTGCGGCAGCTGCATGCGCAGCAGCACGAGCCCTCAACTCAGCAGCAGCAAGTGCAGCTGCCTGAGCCTTTGAGGCCAGGTCATTAACATCCTGAGCGTTTTCATCACCTAGCGCTTGTCTATCTAGAGTGGCATTGAGCTGTGTATGGCTGCGCGTGGCAGAGAGCACCTGAGAGACACTCTCAGTCATGGCAGAGGCAAGTTCTGGAGACATATCAGAATCATCATCCTCACCAACATCGGCTGAGTTGCGATACTGTTCAATCTCAAATGGTGTTGGCAGATTGAGCACCATGCCACGTCTTAGCACCGCGACTGGCTTATCCTCATCATCGACTTCATCAGATAGCTCATTTATAGTCGCCAGCAAAGGCCACAGCTCAGCGTCCTTAAGAGCTGGATGTTTGGAGGCAACAGCATCCAGGCTGTCACCCAGACGGACAATATAGCGTATACGGGTAGTCTCACCAGCCTTTTGTCCCATTGGACCAAGGATTTTTTCGATATTGGCGCGGCGTACCTGACTTTTGGCTACGGCTGCGCCCATCATACCGGCAGAAACACTGGCCGCCGACTTAGACTTACCATCCCAGTTGGCGCCAAACTGCGCCGCAAGCTCCTGCTCGGCCGTCATCCCCGCTCCCGGGGCAGGACCAGAAGTAGCACCACCGGTAGCACCACCAGGTAGGGTTGTGCTGCGGGGATTAGCATACAATCTAGATCTAAATTGCTTAATATCAGCTTCGGATGGCAGCCAGATACTTGTGCCGGGACGAGGATCAACTACTTGCCTGCCTTTTTCCATGCGCACGGGCAACATATGCTTGTTGATTTCATAAATAAGAGCCGAGAGCCTTACGTCACGCAATTGCTTTTTAGCGATGGACTCAAGGGTATCTTTGTCCTTCACTACATATCGACGACGTTTGTCTTCGCCTTTTCTCTTAGCTTCTTCCATTAACAGCTGTCTTTCCCTTTCCGCCTCTTGCTCTTTTGTTTGAGCAAGCATAGCCGCCAACATAGCATTTTTGGCGTTATTTTTCTGTTCCTCTTCGAGCAGGCTTTCTTCGGTCTGTTTGCGGGTCTTCTTATCTCTTAGCTCCCATTCTTCCTCTTGCTTGGCACTAAAAGCCAGTCGTTTTTCTTTCTCCTTAATGTCTTCTTCGCCGCCATCGTCCAGACCAAGGTCATTCTGTCCAAACCCATCACCGGCATCGGTCTTGATTGAGGCCTCTGTACGCATCGACTCAGTAACGGTTGCGGTGGTGAGGCTCTCTCCTACTTTTGTGCCCGCTGCCTCAGTTTTCACACCAGCCTCTGGTTTTAGACCACCCTCTGGCTTGATAGTGGTCTCAGGCTTGAGTGCCAGACCGTCAACTCCGACTTTAACAGTCTCGGGTTTAACTGTCAGGTCGCTAGCACCTGCGACTTTATCTACAGGCAGGGGCTTGTTTAGCTGATTAGCCAATTCCATAGCAGTTAAGGCAGGCTGAGCTTTACCGGCTTCCAGTGTTTTAAGTGGGTCTACCTGTTTAGCTGCGTCCAGACCTTTGAGGTCAATGCCGCGCAAATCGCCTTTTGCTCCAGCAAGCTCCACACCAAGCCCTTTTGTGGCATCGGCTGCAGGTCCTTTGCCGAGCATTTCTGCCTGAGCTTTTACCAGGGCTTCAACGGCCTTAGGATCAAGATTGGCCAGAGTTTTGGCATCGACGTTTACGACCCCATGCATGTCACCGGGTTTGGTGCCTTCCAGACCAAGCCCTTTGAGCACGGCGTTGAGTTCTACTCCAGAGCCAGGCTTTGACGCATTTTGCGCGAGGGCTTGCAGGTCGACCTTAAGATCAGCTTTGCCCTCAGCAAGCGTGTTGGCGGGTATAAGAGCCTTGCCATCTTTACCAAGATTGAGAGCAGTCAGGTCCCCAGGCAAACCTTTGCCAATTTCTTGACCAGGCAGACCGGGCTTTAGAGTTTGCCCGAGATCTTTTAGACGGGCAGCAATTTCCTCATCTATATGTAGAGCGTTTTTACCGGGCACTACCTCACCCGGCTTTAAGGGTGTGCCCTCTGGTGGCTTTTGCTGGCCTTGTTGACCGGGCAGAAGGGCTCCATCTACAGGTTTTTGTGCAAGTGGTAACTGACCGTCCAGTGGTCTTTGACCGGGCGGGACAATGTCACCGGGTCTTACAAGAGGCTGACCAACTGGTGGAAGATCACCGGGCTTAAGTGGTTGACCGAGCGGTGGCTGGGCGGACAATTGCCCATCACCAGGTCTGGGCTGGGCGGGATTTTGGACTTCACCAGGTTTTGGCAGAGTTGGATTTTGGACTTCAACGGGTTTTGGTAGAGTCGGATTTTGACCATCACCGGGTTTGGGCATCGTAGGGTTTTGTACCTCACCAGGTTTTGGTCCTGTGGGATTTTGAAAGCCTTTATCGATTGGCTGTCCGCCTAAATTGCCCACTGTAACCGAGCTGACATCTGGCTTGGTAGCTGGATTGGGAGTGACCGCTGGATTATCGCCCTTGATTTGTGCGTCTGGTTTGCCTGGTGATTGACCGGGCTGCTGCAGGGCGCCCGGATTGGGTCTACCATCTGTCCCTGTGGCTATGGCAGTATCTCTTGCCCCTTCCTGTGATTTTACTTGCGCAATAAAAGGCTGATTGGCAGCCAGACTGCGTTCAGCGACGGCGGCCACCTGGGGAGGAGTGCCGTCATTACGCGTAACCGCCCTCTCCGCGGTACTGCCGGGAATGGGACTGACTGGATTTGATGGATTGATCGGGTTGACTGATTTGACAGCCACCTGTGGAGCATCAACAGATCCCGGTGTCACTGTGGACTTACCGTCAGATGTCTTGCCGTCAGGGGAGGTGACAGTTCTCGGCTCAACTCCCTGGTTGCGAGTCTCGGGTTGCGGCGTAAGTCCGCGAGTCTCAGGTTGCTGCCCCTTGGTCTCAGGTTGTTGCGGCGTAAGTCCGCGAGTCTCAGGTTGCTGCCCCTTATTTTCGACTACTACAGGATTGCGGGCATCGCCTGGCGGAGTAACGACCCTCGGTACATCCGAAGCCAAAATACCCTTGCCTTGATTGCCACCATTATTGCCAGAATCGGTAGTGACACTGCGCACCTGCACAGCCCTTGTGTCAGCGGCAGCAGTCTCAATTGCTTTGGCTTGAATGCTAGCAGCACTTGGACCGGACTCACGCACCACAGCAGGCTCAGGTCTGGCAGCAGCAGGCGGAGTTGTCGCAACCTCGGGCTTACCAGGAGTTGCAGCTCTAGTCGTCGCCTCTGGTTTTACTGCTGAATACACAGACTGCCCATTGACGCGAGTCTCATATAACTGTTGACCGCTGTTATTAAATACTGTCTGCTTCTCTCCCTGCTGACTGATTTTTACAGCCTGAGGACCATCAGAAGTTTGCACTGTCTGCTCTCGGACATTGCCAGTGGCAGTCTGCGTAGCATTGATCCTCGCCACTTCTACACTGGACCCAGCAGCCGGCTGGTTGAGATAAGGGTTTTCGGCCTGCAACTTTGTGGTGACGTCGGTAGCCGGAGCTGACTCGACTGGTTTGTCCTGGCCCTCGGGTTTAGCCGCGGCCGTAGTTGGCATGCGAAACAAAATAGTATCGGCATTAATCGGAGGACTTGCAGCGGCTGGTTTTGCTGAATCTCCGGCGTCGGTGGGAGTGCCTGCCATGTTTTAGGAAAACTCCAATCAATTACCTGAGCTAGTAAGAGATACCCGGAATAACATCTACTGATAAAAGGTATTCAATATTATGCGCCACAAACCCGGATGTCAATAGCCCGGGGTTGCCCCAATACTGGATTCGGCGTAATTCCCAGGATTTAATTTAGCCCGCTGTCCAATTTTTTTAAACGCCGGATAGATGTATCCACAAGGCGTTGATACACAAATTTTCTATTTGTAGAAATTACCAGGAACTCAGTAAATGCAAGAGAATGACAATAAGAAAAACCAATTGAAGACCACTAACGGCCGCCTATTTTACGAAGTAGAAGCTGGTGACAGCCTGGCTAGCATCTCTTTAAAGCACTATGGAGACGCTCGTTTTGCCAGATTGATCTTTACTATCAATCGCGGTGAAATCCCAATCCGCTGCGACGGATTCAACACATTTGCCTATATTTTTCCGGGTCAGCGTGTGCTTTTGCCCAACAAAAGTGAAGCAGATGTGTATCGACGTAACTTCCTCACAGAAAGCTCACGGTCTAAATTTGATCTGGCACACTATGCCAGACCGGCAATGCCTTCAGACAGCATACCAGCCGAACTCATGCCAGGACGTCCTAGCAGCTATGGCTGGGGCGAGCCAAAAGCAGACGATAGCAATAGCTTTAGTAATAACACCAAATATAGTATTACCCCAGCGATTCCAAACGCACCAGCTATTCCACAATTTCAATTAGTGTCAGTTAGAGAATCAGCGCCAAAAGAAGTGGCTATAAATCCATCTCGTATCATGGCCGCTTTTGAAGAATGTCTCGGTCACGAGACAATTAATATGCAACCAACAGATATCCAGCCAAGAATCGAGATTACCCAGACAAATAAACCGGTAATTGAAGAGATCATAACTCAAAGAATTGAAGAAGATGAAAACCTCTTTGGCAAACAAGGCACACTGGAGATTGTTACGCTATCTCACTATTGCAGAGTGATGAAGTTTGATTCCTTTGAAAATCTGGACGAATTAGTAATCAAATTACAAATCTTTGACAATCAAAAATGGCTGACGATTTCGTCCTATGCCATCACTCGTGATATCACGTCACGCAGCTCGCATGGACCAGATGGCAGCGTCGATAGAGTCAATATCGAACTACCGACTACAGTTGCCAAAGAGCTTTCGCTCAATGATTTCACAAAAAATTGGAAGAACTATACCAAGATCTACTTTAATCAAAAGGAAAAAATCAAACTACAGCAAGTGGCCACACTACATGCTTACAAAACAGCAGTGTAGTTAATCGACCACTTTTAAAGTTGGCAGATGTCCTTCACCGGGTTCTTCGTATACTGACTGAGTCATGGTCAAATCAATTAACCGTTGTAATTTCTCAATTACTTCGGGCAACATGATGCGCCCCATGCATTCGCCGCTATCGCTTGGACCGGCCAACTTACAGTGCTTTTCAAAACGACACTGACAGCTCGGGCTTTGATCCAGTATATAGTCAAAATATCCATAAGGACCACTGCGAGCCGGATAGGTCGGACCATACAGTCCTATGACCGGTGTACCCACCGCCACAGCAATATGTGCTGGACCAGTGTCTCCGGAGATAACCACATCGCAACACTTAAGCACGGCTGCTGTTTCGTCGAGCTTAAGTTGACCACAAAAATTGAGACAACGACCGTCCAGCTCGGCATTTATGCGCTGAGCCAATTCAAAGTCGTCGGCTCCACCAATTAAAACGATAGCATGGCTGTCAAGTGCGAGAATATGTCTCAAAAGATAGACCCAGCCATCAAACAACCAGGCCCGGTGGGGTCTAAGCTGACCTACACCAGGTACGATACCAATGAGCGGGCGCATCTCTGCGTTGCCCTGTGACATCAGTTGCGGTACCAGCTCCTCAGCTATGGCATCAGGAAAAATCGTGGGAAACAACTTTTGAGGGGTTATTGGACATATTGACTTAATGGTTTCGAGAAAATTACCGACAGCATGCTGTTGGTCTGGACCGTCGTTGGCGTTTTTTTGATAGCGAAATACATCCAATTTGCCAAAGAGGGGCATAAGCAACCCACGAGTAGAATTGGACAGATCGATAAATAAATCGGGCTTGAGACCTAATAGAATCTTGCGCTGCTCCAAAAATCCTAGCTCTTTATTGAAGTCAATGAAGTCATCGATATGCGGACATAGGCTAAGTAGGAGTGGTCTTAAACTGGCATGGGACCAATATGTTATTTTTGCGCCAGGAAAATTTTGCTTGAGAGTAGATGCAACAGGGGTAGCCAATACGGCGTCCCCGATAGCTGCTGGATGGAAGATGACTATGTTTGAGTAATGTGGCATATGCGCTGGTGGTAGTGTTTGACTCAAAAACTTGCTAAGGCTTCACTAGACTTATTGGAATTTTGACTTATTATTATCAGATATGACGCACGAAACCTATTATGTTTTGGGTTGGCCCCAACCCTCCGGAAAAATTGCCATCCTCTGTAGATCCAGAGGTAATAACCCGGGTCCGGCTTATTGCTGGACGAAGAGAGAAGCAATTCAACTACGTACTCGACTCGCCAACGACAAGCGCGGGGACCAGAATCCCTCAGCCCGTCGCATTATTCGCCAGTTGCTAGTATACCGGTATCTATCCAATCACCCACTGCCATGGCGCAATGGTGACCTCTGGGTATACCTCGATCCAGGTTATCTGGAGGCTCTTGAAGCCGGGCTCGCTCCAGCTTATTAAAATGTCATCAAGATTAAAAAGGAGGGATCGATTTTTCGGTCCCTCCTTTTTTCATGTGAATTTCACGGTTCACTAACATTTTTTTCGTACATTGAGTGCATCAGGCAGCGTTTGCTTCCAAATTACTAGTTTTCCTCACCCACGCCATAGACAGCCATCCCCACCGGTGGCTGCTCTTACTTAGCCTTTTTCTAAATGGAAAGATATGCCAGACAATAACGAAGTACAAGAAAGCCCACGGGAGTCACGAGCAGAGGCACCTCCAGCCAGCTTGCAAGCCTCCGACGTGAGTCCGAGTGCCAGCGATGTACAAAACGCTAATCGCACCGGTATGGATTCGGCTCAAAACACCGTCAACAAAGATTTTGGTACACCGTCAATCGGGGATATGACACAAGAAGCCGGTATGTCAAAGACCGACAAGACCCCCAAACCAGAAAAGTCCAATGCTGATGATTCAAAAATGGAGGTAGAACCAAAGGACCAAGACCTTTACAAAACACCGGTAGAACAATACCCAGGGCGCAAACCTGAAATCAGTGATGATCAAGGTCGCAATCTCGACCGCCCGGCCAGACCACAACCTTATGAAGCGCCTAAAGACAACCGCGAATCCGGCAAACTGGAAAGTAACGAAGGCGAGAACCCAAAATCATTTGAACATCAATCACCCGAAGACAAAAGCAAAACAAACTTTGAGTTTGGCGAAAACGGCAAAGTCGACTCGCGCACAACAACTGACACAGCATCAGGTAACCAGGAAAGAGTCAAATATGATGGCGATGGTAAAGCCCAATCAAAAGAAGTAAATAAACCAGGTGAAGCACCAGAGAGCCAGCCTGTAGACCCCAACGACACAGCCAAAGCTGAATACGACGAAAACGGCAAATTAACAAGCATTGCCACAACTAAAGGAAATGAAAAATCAGAATACAACTTTAGCGATGGCGAGCTTAAATCAAAGCACACTCAAAATAGTGGTGAAGTCACAAAAGGAGCTGATGGCAAGGAAAAAGTCGTCGGCAGATCAGACAGTCGCACAGCCTTTGAGGATGGCAAAGAGTTTGAGTCGCAAAAGACAAACTATAACGATGAGGGCGTGAGAACAAATCAGGTCAACAAACGGGACAATACAACAACTACTAAACACTACGATAAGGCTGGAGAAAACGTAGAAAAAACAGAAAAGTTAGGGTCTACATATCACAGCATGGAGCGCGATTTTGCAGATCGCAAACAAGTGGACACAGTAAATGTGCTGGGCAGAATGTCCCGCGACACAACTTATACGGACGGTAGCACTAAATCTGAGAGCTACAACCCACACACCAAAGAAAGAACAATGTCGGCTACAAAAGACGGTTACCGAGCTGAAATGCGCGACGATCCCAAATCACACCAATCGACTTTTTATGACAAATCAGGCCAGTGGCAAAGATATGACCTCAATAAAAATAGCGGCATCATGACCGAAACCGGCAGTGATGGTCGCAGAATAGTGAGCAGAGGAAGTTAAGACTGAATGGTATCACTTTAGCAAATAATTGATGCTTTGGTGCCTATTCTGTTAAGCTGCTCCTGTGAGTAGCAGGTATCCCTTTTGTCTGACGATAAAACTCCCAGCACACTGCGTATAGCTCTGGCATTTTTAGCTATCTATGTTGTCTGGGGCTCCACCTACGTTGCCATCAAATTCTCGCTGGAGAGTTTACCGCCGTTTTTAATGGCCGCCATTAGATTTACTATCGCTGGCATCCTCATGAGCATCTGGTGCAAATTGCAGGGAGCGCCAGCTCCCAAGCGCGAAAACATCTTACCAACTTTTATTTTAGGGATTTTATTACTTGTCTTTGGTAGCACGGGAGTAGTCCTGGCCGAAAAATCAGTGCCATCAGGACTGGTATCACTGCTTGTGACAACAGTACCTATCTATATTGTCCTTTTACAATGGCTCAGACCCGGCGGCACAAGACCGACACTACGAGTAATTGCGGGATTGGCGATGGGACTAATCGGCATGCTCTTACTTTTGGATCCTCGACTTGTCCACGACAACGAGAGCATCGACTATGTAGGGGTGAGCTATGTATTAGTCGGAGCATTAGGCTCAGCCATTGGTGTACTTTACGCACCCAAAGCCAAGCTACCCGTCTCACAACAGGTAGCAGCGGCGATGGAGATGCTTGGAGCGGGAGTGGCACTCTTTTTTATAGCCTTTTGCTGCGGCGAGTATTCATACTTTGCCGCCCCTCATATCAGCCTTAAATCAATTCTGTCCATGGTCTATTTGATTGTGTTTGGCTCGATGGTAGCTTTTTCGGCCTATGCCTGGCTTTTAAAGGTCGTCAGTCCCTCTCGCGTTGCTACTTACGCTTACGTCAACCCAGTAGTAGCACTGCTTTTAGGTTGGCTTTTGGCCGGCGAGCCCCTTACTGCAAGCTCAATTATTGGCTCAGGGGTAGTGCTCTCGGCGGTATGGTTAATCACTCAAGCAAATAGCGGAAACAAAACGGCCCCCGCCAACGCCTCAATCAAAAGCAAGTAAAAATGGCAAAATAATGCACTCCAGGGAGTTGAGACATGTTTAAACACTTAATTGGCGTCCTATCACTACTGTCAATCATGGCAATTAATGCTGCTTTTGCCGACACCGAAGTGAAGACGTATACAAAAAAAGATGGCACGGTAGTTAAAAGTTATACGCGCAAAGCCAAGGTAAAGGCAGCACCAGAGATGATCGAAGTAAAAAGCTACAAGCGCAAAGACGGCACAGTCGTAAAAGGCTATACAAAAGAGAAGCTGGTTAAGTCCTCAGCCAAGTAAACTCTGAATAAGATCCAGAGAGCATTATCGAATTAATCAACAAAAGTGGGATTTCGCGTTAGCACTGCCACGGATTCGACACTTTAATTGTGTAACTTCTCATCACTGATAAGACACTTCACCCCTCCGGTGTCCTGCCAGTAGCAGCTACCCACTGCACCCAAACCTTTTTCTTTTTAGGGGTTACAAACTTACTATGTACAACCTGGCAAATTTTGCGTCTAATCGTCGTCTTATCGCTCTGTTGGTCTTGCTTGCTAGCTTGCAACTAACTTGCCCTGAAGCCAGAGCACAGGGTATTGCCTTTAACATCGCAGGAATGCGAGTCCAGGTTGGTAAGGGCGGCGTTGGCATAATGCCCTTACCTCCTCAATTTGCTCCACAGCCCAGCTATTTTGCCAATCCCACCATACAGCAAGGTTTTACGCCAGCTCTTATGCCAGGCCTCATGCCAGGCTATGGTCAATACGGTCAAAACTTAAATCACAACGGCATGGTTAATGCAGTACCGGTGATGTCGCCGCAGCAGATTGCTCGCCGTCAGGCTGTCACACTGGTCAATCATGGTCTTGAGTTGAGCAAGAATGGCGATGAACAGGGAGCTTACAAATGTTGGGCCGAGGCTGCCAAAATAGATCCCAGTGATAGCACAGCCTGGTACAACCTGACTGGTGCTGCCAGTACACTGGGTCGTCTGGATGAAGCAATCTGGCTCGCTAAAGAATATCTCAAACGCTTCCCCACACAACGAGCAGCAAAGATGCGCGATTTGCTTGCCATGGTAGAAGAAGAAAAGAAAACCCAGGACGAAAAAAGATCTGCTTTTGGCACGAG
Organism: Candidatus Obscuribacter sp.; assembly: GCA_016718315.1. Taxonomy (GTDB): domain Bacteria; phylum Cyanobacteriota; class Vampirovibrionia; order Obscuribacterales; family Obscuribacteraceae; genus Obscuribacter. Next base: position 1,300,941 of record JADKDV010000001.1, read on the forward strand.
CACTACAGACTATCTGCCCTTTGTCTCAAACAAGGGACAACTCAATCGCTGGAATCTTCAAAAGATGCCACTCAAAGTTTATATAGCGCCCACAACCGAAACACCTGGAGCACAACCACACTGGCACCAGATTATCCAGCAATCATTTGACCAGTGGTCAAAAGCAACTGGTGGACGGATTTACTTCAAGCAAGTAACGAGTGCTGCAGAGTCTGACATCGAGTGTCATTTTGCCAAGGACAAAAACGGTTTACCTGATAAAAATGCCAATGAACTGGGGCTGGCTACCACGAGTCTGTCCGGATATGGCGATATCGTGCACTCACAGATCCATCTGCTCACCCGCGAACCCTCAGGTCCAAATCGCAACAAGTCTCTTAGCGACAACCTATTTAACCAAACTGCACTGCATGAGATTGGTCACTCGCTGGGTCTAATAGGGCACAGCGATAAAGCCAGCGACGTAATGTACTTTATGGTCAGCATAGGCGAATGTCAAAATCCGGGACTTAGCGCTAGAGACGTAAGCACCATGGTCAGCCTATACAATGCGCCGCAGCCAGTACGCGATATGCAAAATGATGAGCAAATTTCTGCAGTATCCAATGCTGGAGTTGACGGTCAAGTTGTAGATAACGATGACTACATGGCTTTGAGTCAATTGGCTCAGGGTCGTTGATTCACCGGAGCAAATAAGTACACCAAGCTCTAGAAGAAGGCTTCGATAATAGCATTCGGGTCTGTGGTTTTCGATCTGCCTTAGTTTGGGTAAATATCGAGCATTGGAGATTTTACCTGTGCCGAACGACCACACCAACGATACCAGCGAAAATGCGCGTCGCAAAGGTGCCGCGCGTATCGAGGTACCGCAAGCGCAAGACGTAGCCGAAGCACAAAATACAGGAGCTCAGAAGATCAATCAGGTCGAAGCCGCGAGGACAAATAGACACAGCGGCAGCGCTGGTGGCGATCAAGAATTGAGCATCGAGATTGACTTCGGTGACGGACGCAAATCTTCGCGTGTAAACGTTTTGACAGAAGCATGCGCAAGTCAAAAAGCGGACGCACATCAAACGCAAGAGCAAGCAAAAGCAACTCCGCAAGAACTATCTCAAAAACCGGTGCAAATTGGTGGATTAAAATATGATCCGTTGTCGGTGATGGCAATGAAAGACCAAACACCTGAAATTGTTACCGACGCGACAAACGCAATTGCAGACAGAACGGCCGCAGGTGTTGCCCACAAGTATTCAGAAGTTGAGCTACTAGCCTGGAAGCCAGAGGACCTGATCCCAAAAGTCAAAGTAGATCAGCGCATTAAAGATAGTCTTTCTGGGTTTATATATCGCGACAAAGAAGATGAGCAAATGGACTATGCTGCCTGTGACAAGGCGTACAAAGCGTTTCCAGAGTTTTCACGTCATCCAAATATTGACAAAGACTTGATAGCTGCAATCATTAGAAATGAGCTGCACTTTTATAGTGCTCTAAAAGACGCACCGGCTGACGGGATTACTAACCTACTGGGCAGTGTGCCACTTCGCTCAAGTACCTCTCTCGGTCCAGCCCAAATGCAGGAAGGTCACGTAGCAAGACTAATTGAAAAATTTCCACAACTTTCAGATCCACAACTGGGGCACATCACAGGCAACAAAGTCCAGGCGCTTCTAGACAAAAGCAAGGCACCTTGGTTTGTCGCTGCCTACTTGGCCGAAAGCATAAAAGATCTCGAAGGTGCAAAAAGACCTGTCACGAACGCTTCTCTAATCCAAAAATATAACAACGGTGGAGAAGTTCATCACAACAACGTGATGAAGCAGCTAGATTGGATCAAAAAACATCACCCTAAGTAGATTTGCGCCTCAATAAGCGCTTCTTGGCTTCATCTACGATCAAAATTGCCAAACCGCCAGCCAACAATCCGCCTGCCGCCATTTCAATATGTCTCTGAGTTATTACGTGCTTAACCTCTTCGACGGTATCTGCTCCTTGAAGCAGGTTATTATCATCAAGCAACCACGCAGCAAAAGAGCCTACGCCAAGAAATACGAGAACAAGAAATGTGCGATAAAAAAATGTTTGCATAGGCAAATTATATACCGTCTCAAACACACAATTTTGATACTTCAAAGTTCTCGCTGGTCCCACATTCCGTTAGCACTCATTGGCGAGCAGATCCACTCAAGACTAGATCTCAAGCCAGATGACACACACACAAGTGAATCGTTAGAGGTGATTGGCGATTCATTAGCGCATCGCTCAGTGTGTAGCATCAAGAACAAACACTTTGCCTTTAACCGGTACGTAATTATCTATTGTTGCGAATATCAGCTTTGTGAGCGTTAGTTTATCGTTCATTAAGTCAACAGCTCAATCTAGCCACAAAGGTAAGATGGTCAGCAATTGGTAGACAGAATCGAGAAAACGATTGAACTCGACCGCCTTACCATAAAAACACGCAAAGCCAAACAGGCTCACAACTTTAGCGAGCGAAATCAAAACTTTTACAACCACACGCATGGTAAAAGCTTTAATCCAACCTTAACCGCCAACCTGTTAGAAGTAGAGTACAAACTAAGTGACGTTTTCAAGCACTTCCCCTCCCTCCACTCAATAAGCAGCGGAAACCCATCTAATGGACCATGAAACAATCATTGCAGTGTTAGCGATAGTGCTAGCTCTGGCATTTGACTTCGTAAACGGCTTCCACGACACGGCTAACGCTGTTGCTACGGTGATTTACACCAAAGCTCTCAAGCCCGGTGTGGCGATCTTTATGAGTGGCATACTTAATTTTATGGGTGCACTCTTAGTAGGTACAGCAGTAGCCCAGGTCATTACCAAAATCATTCCAGAGGGAATGGTGACACTGCCAATGGTAGTGTCTGTATTGCTGGCAGCAGTTATATGGAACCTGATCACATGGTGGTTTGCTATACCAGTTAGTTCTTCACACTGTTTGATTGGTGCGCTATTTGGTGCAGGTGTGACAGCCGGTGGTATCAAAGGCGTGGAATGGCACGAATTGCAAAAGGTCATTATGGCTCTTTTGATCTCGCCCATGGTGGGCTTTGGTGCCGGTGCATTTACCACTTGGGTAGCACTTCTTGCCTCCAAAGAAAAGGAAAGAGACATATCTAAAGGTGATGCCAAAACACAGCATGCCATCATGCGCGTTCTACATATTTTTTCTAGTGCCTCTGTGAGCTTTAGCCACGGCAGCAACGACGGTCAAAAAACGATGGGTATCATTGCCCTGGTCCTTGGCACGCACTTTGCCAGTTATGGCTACAAAGTCAATCAAGTGCCATTCTGGGTAATGGCAGCAGCAGCCACGGCAATTGCCCTGGGCACAATCATCGGCGGCTGGCGAGTAATCCGCACAGTTGGCACAAAAATCAGCAGAGAAAAATTAAGCCATTCTCAGGGCTTTGGTGCCTCTATGAGCACCGCCATAATAATCTTGATTGCATCACATATAGGCGCTCCGATAAGCACCACCCACACCCTGAGCTCAGCAGTAGCGGGTGGCACCCTGCCAGTGCATGGTAAGGACAAACTCAATCCAAAAACTATGAAGCTCATATTACTGGCCTGGGTGCTAACATTACCTGTAGCTGCGGCACTGGCATCTGTCAGTTATTTGATTTTAAAAGCAGTCTGGCACGCCTGAGGAGGAGGAGCTGTATGAAGTACGCTGTAGCATTTAGCTCTCCCAAACGGAGTGCCAAGACAATCGAAATAGCAGCAAAACACGCTCAAGCGGTGGGTGCTGAGCTGGTACTAATGCGCATCATCCCTGACCCCGAAAAGGTCGGCATTGTGGCCCAGCTGATCTCTAGCGATAGACCACTCGATAAAGCCAATATGCAAATCGACGAAGTGGTTGGCGAGCTAAAAAAGCGCGGCATAAATGCTTCTGGTATGGTCAGAGTTGGCGAAGTCACTAAAGGAATTATCGAGACTGCCGTAGAAATTGGTGCAGATATGCTCTTTGTCGGTACCACCAGCGTTGGCGGTAGACAGTTCTTTTTGATGAAAAAAGACCCGATTGTGCACTACTTAGTGGAGCACTGTCCTATCTCGCTCTGCCTGGTCAGGCATGACCTTGGCGTAGACGCTCAGGCCGAGCTGGAAGACCAGCAAGACAGCTAGTTGCCCTGATACTCCATACCCATATCAAGGAAGTCCTGCATCGTGCCAGATGCCACTGTGGGCAGTGTGCGAATAATGCGCATCGGTGGCAGACACTCAAGTATTTTGCGACCATAGTATTTTTTGGTCAAACGAGGATCGAGAATGGCCACTATACCGCGGTCTTTTTTGGTGCGTATAAGACGTCCCACGCCCTGTTTAAGGCGCATCGTGGCATGAGGTAGAGCCAGGTCATTAAACCAGCTCTTTTCGGTGTCTTGCTGCATTTCCTGACAGCGGGCTTCATATACAGGATCGTCAGGCACCTGAAACGGTATGCGATCAATTATCACGCAGCTAAGTTGACTGCCATCGATAGAAACACCTTCCCAAAAGCTAGATGTACCAAAGAGCACAGCATTGGGCGTAGCTTTAAACCACTCAATAAGGCGCTGCCTTGGCATATTACCCTGACGCTCGCAAGCATAGGGCAGACGCTGTGAGAGTTCTTCATAGGCATAATTGAGGGCATTTTTGCTTGTAAAAAGCACAAATGCTCGTCCCTCAGTAAGCTCGATTATGCGCTCAATCTCATTGAGTGCTGCATACATAAAGTCCGATTGATTGGGCTCTGGCAGGTCGCGAGGGAGATAAAGCAAGGCTTGATTTTCGAAGTCAAAAGGACTGGCTACACGTTTTTGGACAACGTATCTATCGACGCCAACCGACTTTTTAAAATAAGCAAAAGGATCATCACCGGCGGTGGCAAGTGTGGCGGACATCCAGACACTGGATATAAGAGAGGGCTTGGTCAACAAAAACTCGGATATATAGCCGGATGGATCCAGTGGTGCCGCCACGACCTCTAGTTTTATATCGTTGCGCTCTGTGCGCTCTAGCCAGGTAACATAGTCAGCACTGGGATCGCCCAGTAGCTTGATACATTTGATATAGGCGTTGAGTGTGCTAGCAATAGCCTTGGCTTTGAGTTGTACTTTTTCTCTAGCCTGGTCAACATCAAGGATATGATCAAACTCAGATGTATCGAGCCAATGTCGCAATTGATCCAGGGCGATGGTGAGGTCCTCTGCACCTTCAACACTTTCGTGCAGGCGCATGCGCACTTGTCTTGCTTGCATATTGAGCTGGAAGAAAAACTGTCCAGCAGCAAGTTCGATTTCGTTGAGTAAGTGGGCCGGTGCGTTGACTCTTTTGGCAGCTCTGGCAAGCAGACGCTTAACACCACGATTGCTAAAGGAGACACTAAAGGAGTCGGTGGCAACATCGGCTAGATGATGAGCCTCATCCACGATTAGATATTGATACGCCGGTAAAATACTGCCTTTTGATGCCGCATCGGCAAGCAATAGTGCGTGGTTTACAACGATTAAATCAGCCTTTTCGGCACGCCTTTTGGCATCAAAGTAAAAACAGCTATTAAAGTTGGGGCAACGGTTACGCAAACAATCGTCGCTATCTGAGTTGATCTCAAGCCAGACATCGAGTGGTGGCACAAAATCCAGCTCAGATATGTCACCAGTGGTGGTGGTATTGACCCAATCGACAAATTCCTGGTCCACAGACTGCTCCAGGACATGATCATGGAAGCGTCTCTGGCCTAGATAATTACCACGACCTTTAAGCAGCACAGCGCTAAATTTAAAAGGCAAAATCTGCTGCAGAGCCGGTATGTCTTTATTGATGTACTGCTCTTGCAAGGCAATAGTGGCAGTTGATACCACTACTTTTTTACCAGCCAGTAGAGCCGGTATGATTGCCGCAAAGCTTTTACCAACACCAGTGCCGGCCTCAAATACACCAGTCTTACCGGATGCAAGTGCAGTCTGAATTTCTTTGGCAAGCTCTACTTGAGAGTCGCGCACTTCATAGCCAGTGAGCTTTTCAGATAAGATGGCAAAGATGTCTTCAACACTGTAATCGCGCGTGACTGTCTGACTGTGATCTGAAGGATCATCGTCATAATCTACGCCATCCGACCACTCGCCAATAGATTCAGCAACGAGGTTGATATCAAGCTCTAGCGGTCCCAGGTCCAATCCAATAGACCATTAATGGGGCTGACCTGATGGTCCTGCCGCTACCTGAGCTGATTGTGGGAGATAATCTGGCAAATTGAGGCTTTGACCTAACTGCAAGAAGTTAGCATTGCGCAGGTTGTTAGCTTTGCAAATACTGTCGAGCAGTCTTGGTGTTGCTCTACCGTACTCTTTGATGGCTATTGCGGCCATGGTGTCACCACTCTGCACTTCGTGTGTAGGATGAGCAGGCTTGATGACGGCGCTGGGATCGACAAACTGAGACACAGGAGCCTGAGCTGGAGCAGCCTGACTGGCTACTTGAGTGGTGGCGACTGTGGCAGGAGCGGCTTTACCGCCAGCTGCAATCATTGTCGAAATAGCTGAATAGCCCCAGATACAAGCCATCGATACAACTGCACCGGCAAGAAAGCCGAACATCATATAGAGGCTTGGAGTGCGCTTAGGCGCCTGGAAAAATTCTTGATGTACGCCGGGCCAGAGGGCTTCTAATTCGTCAGTCTTAGGAGTTTCTTCGGCAAAAATATTGGCAAAGCCGCCAGTATCTCTTTGAGATTGTCTCTCTTGGCTGGCTGAAATTCGCTGAGCTTCTCTTTCGGCCAGAGAACGAGTTGATATTGACACAAAGCTACCTTGAGAAGGGACTTCGTTATCTCTCACGTATTCGGGCAAGCCGTCTACTTCGAGTCTTTCTTGATCGTAGTTGATCACTCTAGTCATCTCTTTAAACGCCACCGGGGATAACACTGGCAGCATATTAGCCCCATTGTCGCCATAAAGTCAAACTTCTTCATGTTGAGCTTAGAACCCACTCCTATGGGCGTTTGGGACCACAAGCAAAGATCATGAAGTGGGCAAATCGAGGCAAGAGCGAGGATTTGAGCCGATCGCATTAATTAATTGACAACCCACCGGATGTTTACAACAATCTTTTCAACTACCTGCCAAGCACCCAGAATTAATGCAAGAATATGAACTGGTGGGCGTCTTGACTGAAGTAGGCAAAGCCCAGGCAAATGCCGACAGGGCACCACTCGATAGACAGTGAATAGAGGCAGCGCAGTATGAAGGATATAGGCTAATCAAGCCAATTGTGAGTGGCATTTAATTGTAAACACGCCCACCACTTGATAAGCCACTTTTTATCAGTTTTGCGGGGCGCTTTCGTCTTTTTTGAGTCCGTGCACCTGACCAATCGACTGTTTTGTGCCTGCAATTACAAGGCTGGCGCGGTCGGGCTTAAATGTCTCGCGCACAAATTTATTGAGAGACTCCAGCGTCGAGCTTTTGATACCAGCATAAAGACCGGGGAGCGGATCATCGCGTCCCTCAAGCACGAGAGATTCGAGGATACTGCGAGCAGCAAGCTGGCTATTAGACATCCAGCGTACTGGCAGAGCACCATTCATATATAGGCGCATTTCAGAGTACTCGGAGGGAGTGAGTCCCTGCCGAGAAAACTTACGCAACTCGTTTTGAATCGATTGCACCACCTGAGGCATGGCATTTGTCACCACTGGTATATCAATAGACCAGAGGTTAGCACCAGGCATAGACTCTACATCAGACGATAGATCCTCTAGAGACAGGCTGCTTTGCAGAGTGGTCTCACCCGATATCTTTTGTGCGAAGCGTGAAAAGATCGGATGACTTGTCAGTGCACAATCGCTAAGTAGAAGCAGAGCATAATCGGGTGCACCAAGGGAGGTATCAACCAGTTTGCCCAGGGTAACCATGCTGTCCTGGCGCTTCTCAATGATGATTGAGTTTTTGAGCAGTCGACGTGGATTGGGCTGTACAGTGACCTTTTTAGCCGTGCTCTGTCCGGTCCAACCATCAAAGGCATGCTCACATAGTGATGTCGCTTGCTCCAGCGAGATATCGCCAATAAAGACTATGGTACAAGCATCAGGACGTACAGCTTTTTGATGGAAGTCTTTTACGTCGATAAGCTTGAGATTACCAATAAAGCGTGCCTTATCCACTGGCTCCAGGGGATAAAAACTAGTATTGGGTGCAATCAACCCCTGTACTAGAGCACGGTCGACTTTGGCTCTGACAGTATCCTCTGAGTGCTTAATGCGATCGATGACAGATTGCTTGGACTGTTCAAATTCGCTGTCTGTAAAGAGCGGCGCCTTTATCTGATTGCCGAGCAAATTGAGGATAGTGCCGGTATCTTTGGAGAGACAACGAGCCTGGAAGCTCAGCCACTGGGGACCAGACTCAAACTTGATCATGGCACCGGGCACAATACCAAGATCATCTTGCATGGCAGTCATTTGACTTTTGCTGTAGCGCGTCGAACCATCACCAATAAGTCTATTGAGTAACATGGCCACACCACGCTTACCGACAGGCTCATAAGCATCACCAGCTTTGATGGCACCGACAATCTGTACACTGGGACTGACTTTTGTCTCAAGCACAGCGACCGTGACGCCGTTTTTGAGTGTAGTCTTTTTAATAACATTGCGCCGGGCAGCGCTAGTTGTGCTGCCAGTTGGCTGAGCTACTTCTGGCGGTGCCGCTACTGCACCATCGCCTTGAGACAGTAACAGACGTGAGTCGTGCTTAGCGCCAGGGACTGTAAGCGAGCTATCTTTGTATGCACTGAGATTGATACCACCAAAAGGTGTCTGGTTAGCACCCTGAGCTAATTGCAGAGGCTTTGTCTGCCAGGCTGTATGACGCGGATGCTTTGTGCCCTTTTGCTTATCGTTGGATTTTGACTTATCGCTCTTGGACTTATCATTTTTAGATTTATCATTTTTGGATTTGTCGCTTTTGGACTTGTCTGATTTGTTTTTGTTATCGTCTTTGCCTTTATCGCCTGAGGACTTGCTGGACTCAGTCTTTTTATCATCAGATTTAGACTTACTATCTTTATCGTCGCTCGGTTTATCGCCCTTGGCCTTGTTGCTGGAGCCACTATCTTTACTAGCACTGCCTTTTGATGGTGCACTTTTGCCAGTGCCGGAAAGTATGCCAACCACACGGCTTTCGCTGGTGAGATATTTACGAGCTACGCGCTGCACATCACTAGCTGACACTGTACGCAGTTTTACAAACCATGTATAAGCAGACTGCCAATTTTCGAGGCAGTCAAAAAAGCCCAGCTGAAATGCATTGTGATATGGACCATCACGCTCACTGAGCAATTGCAACTCAGTATGATTGCGCGCCCGGCGCAGCTCACTGTCGGCGACAGGCGCATTTTTGAGTTGCTCTACCAGTTGATCAAAACTCTCAAGAGTCCTGGTCGCGCCCACACCCGGTTGGGCATTGAGATTGACCACAAAAAGTCCAGGATCTTTTTTGACTTCATAGGTAGCGCGCGCTTGAGTACAAATTTTGGCGTCAACCAGTTGGCTCTTTAGTCTGCCACCAACACCAGAGACCATAATTTTTTCGAGTACCGCTAGAGCTACGGCATCATTGTCGGTAAAAGCTGGGGCGTGATAAGCCAGGGAGAGCACGTCGGCAGCACCGCCATACTTAAGATAGACGCGCTTCTCGGCACGCTGGGCAGGCTCAACCACCCTGAGCGGGCGAGGCAACTCACCAGCAGCAATACCAGCAAAATGTTTGCGCACACTGGCTAACGCGGCGGTGGCATCAATATCACCGACAATCACAAGAGTGGCGTTACCAGGCTGATAGTACTCTTTATAGTGACGCTTCACATCATCAAGTGTAAGCTTTTGCACATCAGTGGACCAGCCAATGGTGGGGTTTTTGTATGGGTGCCGCTGAAAAGCCGCTGAACGTACTTCTTTGACCAGCAAATTAGCCTGATCCTTAGCTTCCAGCTCAAGCTCTTTTTCGATGCGTTTGATTTCCGCCGCTACTTCTTCCTGACTAAAGTTAGCTAGCCTCATACGATCGGCTTCTATCTTTAGCGCCAAGTCTAGCTTGGTAGGCGCCATAGTCTCAAAATAGACTGTAAAATCGTCGCTGGTAAATCCGTTAAACATACCGCCATTGCGAGCGATAATGGCGCCTATTTCACCTTTGCGATACTTACCGACCCGGTCAAAGAGTAAATGCTCCACCAGGTGACTGAGCCCGCTTTCGCCCAAATTTTCGTTGCGAGATCCAACACGGTAAAAAACCATACTCGAAAAAACTGGAAAAGAATGCTCTTCCAGAATCAAAACCTTAAGACCATTGGGCAAAATCGCTTCCTGGATATTGCCCTCGCCCTTTGACATAGTCTCGGCATATGCTCGGGTCATTGCTATGGGAGTTATTGAGACAGACAAAAGCTGTAAGCTGAGAAAAACTCCAAGAGCTTTGACGAACAACTTAGAGACCACGATTTACCTATCTTTCCGGGAATTTAGCCTGGGTACAGCTGGCAAAAGTACCACAGAGTCTATTAACTCTCATGAGGAAGTACTCAAAAGTTGGACTGCTATGTCACCCTTATTGATAAACTTCTCAATAAGGATAGATATTAAGGAGTACTTGTGGCGCCTCTGGGAAGCCAAAACAAGCCATTGTCAGATACTGCTCAGGCTCGCCCCGGGCAGGCAGAGCATGGCGCCCCAAAAGATGAGCATGGTTTAAGACAAATTGTGCTTGTGGGCAATCCCAACGTAGGCAAGTCAGTAATTTTTAACGCACTGACTGGTGCCAATGCCGACGTATCCAACTATCCCGGCACGACCATTGACATCGCCCGCGGTCACCTGGGAGCAGATGCACTCTCGGATACACCTGGGGTCTATGGTGTCTCCAGTTTTAACGACGAAGAACGCACTGCCCGCAAAATGATCATTGCGGCAGACATCGTCATCAATGTGGTCTCAGCTCTAACTCTAGAGCGTGATCTGTTTTTGACCCTACAACTCCTGGAGATGGGCAAACGCACATTGCTGGTAATCAATCAGTGGGACGAGGCCCAAAACAGGGGCATAATAATCGACACCGAGGCCATCGCTAATGAGCTAGGCATCAAAGTATTGACGTGTGTGGCAGTGCAAAAAAAGGGCATCAAAGCAATTGAAGAATCAATTGAAGATGCCTGCCTAAGCCACCTTGAAACAGAAACATTGCAGCAAATAAAAGTCCTGACTAAAGACCAGGACGGCACCGAAATACTGACTCAAGCCGAAGCTCTGCTATTAGCTGAAGGCGATCTAACCACCGCCGAAAATGTGCAGAACCGCAATATCAATCTGACTGAAAAACTATCTGGTATCAGTCGTCCAGAAATTTATGCAAGACGCAGACAACTTGTAAATGACCTAACCAACAAGTATGTCAAACGTACAAAAGGCACCCAGGCGCTCTCAACATCGCTAGGTCGCTTGCTCTTGCACCCAGTATGGGGCAGTTTGATTAGTTTTGCCGTTTGTTATTTGATCTTCTACCAGATGCTTGGTGTTTGGATTGCCGGCAATCTGGTAGATATAACAGAAAAACAAACCATGAAAGTCTACTACGAGCCCTTTGTGCGCAGACTGGCTGCTAATGTTTTTCCTGATACGATAACAATCAAAGACAAACAATTTGCTTTTGCCCAAGGTACTCTGGCTGAGCCAACCAAAGCAAAAGAGCTGGACGAAGCAATAAAGACGGTCAAAAGGCGATGAGATTGAGTTTGATTTTTGGTCTTTTAGAACACCAATGGCTTATCTGGGCAATATCATAGTCGGCGAGTATGGTCTTGCCACTTTGACTGTGACTTATCTGCTCGGTCTGCTTATGCCGCTAGTAATAGGCTTTTACCTCGGTCTCTCACTCATGGAAGACTCAGGCTATTTGCCACGACTGGCGGTGCTGGTAGATCGCATGATGAATAAAATTGGGCTCAATGGCAGAGCAATTATCCCGCTAATACTCGGGCTAGGCTGTGTCACCATGGCCACCATCACAACAAGACTATTAACTAGCAAAAGAGAAAAAATAATAGCCACAGCATTGCTTGGTGTCGCAATACCCTGCTCAGCACAGCTCGGTGTGGTATCAGGGACACTGGCCAGAGCTGGTGGTGCAGCAGCTTGGGCAGTCTATCTCACCATGGTGGTGGGCATCCTCGCTGTCACGGGATTGCTACTAAATATGGTGCTACCAGGCAAGTCTACTGGTCTCATGATTGACTTGCCACCAATGAGACTGCCACGTCTGGATAATGTGCTCTCCAAGACTTGGAAAAAATCCTGGAACTTTTTGGTCGATGCCACACCGATGTTTTTCTTAGCAGGTTTTGTCGTCAGCCTGGCCCAGATGTTTGGCATCCTCGATATGTTTATCAAAGTCTTGCAACCTATTGTGGTGCACTGGCTCAATCTCCCGGCCGATCCGCGCATACCAACGACTTTTATCCTCGGTATAGTACGTCGCGATTTTGCCTCATTTGGTCTGACCGAAGTCCCACTGACTCCAGTCCAGGCAGTCACTGCCATGATTGTAATTACGCTATTTGTGCCCTGCATTGCCACTGTTGGCGTGATGATCAAAGAGCGCGGACCAAAGATTGCCCTCTCCATCTGGGTGGGCTCCTGGCTAGCAGCCTTTGCCATTGGCGGCGTCACAGCCAGGGTGCTGCCTTTTATCTTTGGGGCCCTGGGCGTCAGATAGATAGTTACAAAATATTGGAAAATTTTTCCACTCTTCTGACATAAGCCAGGGCTGTGTTAGTATAGGCAACACCCTCAAATGGTTATGGCAGGCGTCGCCAAGTGGTTAAGGCTCCGGTTTGTGGTACCGGCATACGGGGGTTCAACTCCCCTCGTCTGCCCCATATCCTTTGAATAGCCAACCCTGTTGGACATTCAACAATCAACAAAACAGAATCCCGGGAAACATCCCGGGATTTGTTGCTTTTAGGTGCTAGATGATGCAACTAATTGCCTTGGCTTTGAAACCTCAAAACTATCTCTAAGCTTCTGCTCATACTGGTTAGTGGCAGCATCAATCCAGCCAGCGTAATGACGGATCAAAGTATCGATTGTCGAGTGACCAATGATCTTGGCAATATATGGGATTGGTAGATTCTCAATGATGCAGCGAGTGACAAAGGTATGTCTGAGCTGATAGCTCGGGCGGTGGCGTAAGCCAGCCTTCTTAAGTGCACGTTTCCATACTTCATCCATGTGCTTGTCGATTGGCTTGCCATTGCGATTAGTGAATAGATAATCGTCAAGACTCACTACCCTGGATTGTTTGAGCAGCAGTAGCTCATTCTCAATCTGAGGCATCATTGGTATTACCCTGTCGCCTGAGGCTGTCTTGGGCAATCCCTCATGCCCTCTGACTCTACCCTTGGTGATACTGATCTTCTTTGATCTCCAGTCGATATCAGACCAGCGCAATGCCTGCATCTCGTTTGGTCTGGCACCAGTATATGCAAGCGCGGTGAAGAAAGCCCGGTAATGTGGAGTTACGCAAGATAGTGCAAGACTAAGCTCCTCATCAGTGAGCGGATCAATTTTAGTCTTAGGCTCTTGCAATCTACGCACTGACTCTGACGGGTTGCGATCTATACGACCGGCTCTTTTTTCTTGCTCCAGTATGCTCCTCATGAGCTGCATCACTGTATTGATTCGACTCTGAGACAAAGGCTTACCAGCAGCGGTCAAATGATTACCAAGCTCAATCTGAAACTTACGCAATTTTGAATCAGTAATGTCTTTAAGAGTCTGCTTACCAAAGGTAGGCAGCAGGTGACTAGAGAGGATGTGCGTGTATGCACTGATGGATGACTTCTTATAGTCTGCTCTCTCATCCATGTAGTCTTGAGCAGCATCAGCAAAAGTGCGCGGTCGCTCAGCTCGTTTAAACTTATCGAAACCAAGCCAGCCCTGAGAGCTATTTTTAGCAGCTTTGATCTCTCGCTTTACCTGAGCCAATGCCAACTCAGCAGAGCGCTTATCCGGTCCTATTACCTTTTCATGATCTCGCCCGTAGTGCTCAACCCGTATGTAATAGTTGCCTGTTTTTTTTGTTGAGATGTACGCCCATTACATTTTGTCCTCTTTTGATTTCTTCTCTCTATACACCTTATAACGGGGGCAATCCGCGCAAGTTTTGGCCTGCTTTGAGCGCAAGTTTGGCTTGCCACATCGAGGGCAATACCGTATTAGTTTTCGTTGCCCTAGCGCACGTCGAAACAATTCCATGACCATTAAATTCCATGGACAATCAAGACTTATACCTTCCCTTAAAACGAAATCCGATTTGCCTGATGGTTTCCAAACTAAAGTGGGATGGATGTTAGACAAACTAACATCAAGCAAAGCCTTTAAAGTCTTTCGAATAACTAGCTTTGACCAAAACGCAGATTTACTGCACCATTCATCATGGCTAATCTCAAAGGCACTATCAATACGTATGACTGGAACAAGCTCAGGAAATCCATCAGGCTGGAAGTACTTTAAACTCTCCCCAAAACTTGACAGCTCAAATCTGATTACTGATTTGGCTTTGCTAGCCGTTTCATACCGCTTCCAAAAACCTAAAACGAGCTTCTCACCATCATCCAAAGTATTGCTCCTTCTTTTAAGTGCTTGCGCGTAGATGGCGGAAAAAGCAATCCAAAAATCTGTCGAAGGTCTTATTTTTTTTAGATACTTGATTAAAGGCTCAGATTGACTAAGGTTATACAGCGCAGCCATACAGGCATCGGTAGGCATAACAATTGAATGATTCACGTACATGTCTAGAGAAGCAGCTTCATCATTGGATAGATCTATCAGAAGCTGAATCGCTCTGCAAGTTGCGGCCAAAGAAATCATATCCTCGACGCTCAAGTCACCAAAAGACTGTGTAAGCCTAACCGGTAACCCGAATAATTCTAAAAAACGCAATACAAGATACCTCATCCTCACACCAAGAAATTTTTCCAACATATCAGTGCTCAGACTCTCCTCAAGCTTGTAAAACTTGTTGCTCGGAGCGCATTTTAAATAACGTCCATGTTCGTTGCGCCAAGCCTTGCAATCCTCAAAATAAGACCAATAAAAGCCTCAAAATCCGGCAACACTTGACGGGGTCTTACTTTCGGCATTACTTGCTACACTTCCGCTACGGTTGTTATCGAATAGACTGCTATACCCGCATTATATTACCTCTCGTTGCAACTGACTACCTGCGACACGAGACATACAATCGGAGTTTTAGACATGACAAATGAGTATAGTAGCGAGACTAATAAATCAGATAAGCCTTTAGTTACCGATGTTGCTGGCTTCGCTTCTGCTGTCGACATCTCCAAGCGCACAGCTTGGTCGATCATTCATAAGCGTCAAATACCACACATTCGCATCGGTCGCAGCGTAAAGATTACCCTGACTGCGATTGACGATTTCTTACAGAAACGGACCATTGCCTCCTTTGAATCGGGGAGGGAAAGCTAATGCACTCAATTTTTGAGGCTCGTCAAGCCATTGAGGATTACGAGATATTGGCCGGTCACGCTCTCGATGCCGTCGAAAGCTACGGGCGACCTGGCGCAGACCAAAAACTCAACACCGCCAAAACATTTTTGAACGAACTACTAGAAAGACTCGCTATGCAAGCGATTCGCCTCTCCGAAGGACTAGATTAATGAGGCAAGAACTTCTTTCTCCCCTTATGGACTTAATGTGGAAATCGCGAGGACGATTCCAAGACTATGTGCGCGAGCAAATCAAGCACGCTATTGAGGCTGAGCAATACAGCCAGCAAATAGAGAACTTGCTTAGACTTACCAGCGCATTGCGTGCTGGTGGACACATCCCCGAGGATCTGAATAATGAATAATTACATTCATCTTGGCGCAATTGCTGCTATATCCGGCGTCAGAGAGTCGCACCTGCTTCGATATCCCGCACTAAAAGCAAAGCAACTCAATGACATCAATGGACAGCTAATCGTCCCGTCAGATTTAGCCGTTGAATTGCTTTGCCAGGTAAAGACCAAAACTGTTGCAGCTGCAATAGTGAAGGATTATCTTGTCGCATTGCTGGCTGACTTCGACCGTTTCAGCGACGACCTGGAGCTACTAGCCGATGGTTTCGAGGATTTGTCAAAAGTCGTAAAAGCATTTACACAAGAGTCAGACAAATGATCAGCGTAGACGCGCTAAAGGGTTTTGAGCGGGACATCCTTACTCGTTTTGGTATCGACTCAACCCCCAGACAGAACAAACCTTGTCCATCGTGCGGGGACGGGATAGATTCACTCTATTTCCAGATGGTCGCTTTTACTGTCGCGGCTGTGGATATGGTGACGCATTGGATCTAATTCAGAAAGTACACAACTATGATCTCAAAACAGTTTTGACGATGCTGGACACTGGAGCCCAGTGGGTAGCACCAAGACCGGCAGAAGTAGCAAAGCCAAAACGCGATACAACCCAGTGGCGTATAGAGCAGATCCTAAAAGACACAACCTCTATCACCAGCGAGACAGTTGCTTATTCGTATCTGACTCAAGCTAGGGGCTTCGCACCAGACGCGATACCGACAGAGCTACTAGCTCATTCTGGTATCGACTATTGGCAAGAGGTCACGCCTGGCAATTGGGAGCCTGTTGAAAGATTAGCCACCATGGTCGCACCAGTCAGAGATATTGATGACAAAGTTATTGCTCTCCATATCACTTACTTAAATCCTGATGGCAGCAAGACACATCTACAGCCCGCCAAGAAGTTGATAGGGTCGATCAAAGGTGGCGCTATTAGACTCCATAAGCAGGCGACAAGTTAGGACTTGCTGAGGGCATAGAAACAGCGCTGGCTTGCAATCAACTATATGGGCTACCTGTATGGGCGGTCGTGTCAGCCTCATTCATGCCACTGGTAAATCACCGTCTGATGTAAATGACATTTATATTTTGCTGACAATGACTCAAACCATGCCGGGCAAAGAGCCGCCAAGAAACTGGCTCAACGGTTATTAGAAGAAAAGCGAAAGGTCCGAGTCCCAATAACTCCGACCTCTCAGGATACCGATTTTTATGACGTTTGGAGAAACCATGAACAACCACATCTTACACCAAAGCCTTGACTTTGTGCCACTACTGGAGGAGCCACAACCACCAGCAGTACCGCAAGAGCAATCATTCCCTGTACTGCATAGTGACGCAATGCATGGGTTAGCTGGCGATGTTGTGGCAGCTTGCACAAAAGACACCGAGGCTACCCCGCCAGGAGTGCTGTTTTATTTTTTACTTCGCTTTGGTTGCCAGATCGGTGCCTTCCCATACGTACCAGTTGGAGAAGAAAAACACCACGCCAGACTAAACGTAGTGCTAGTTGGTAAGTCTGCTAAAGCTCGCAAGGGTACTAGTATGCGACCCGTCGATGCAATCTTTGAGGAGGTGGCCAAGCATGGACTTAGCACTGTTGATGTACGCAACTCAAACTTATCTAGCGGTGAAGGACTGGTGGCAGCAGTCAGGGATGACTCAACAGAGTTGGATAAAGACGGCAACACCAGGTATCCAGGGGTACACGATAAACGCTGTCTCATGGTTAGGTGAGAGTTTGCTTCTGCTTTAGCTTCTATGAAAAGACAGGGTAATACTTTGAGCGCGGTTATCCGCTCACTCTGGGACATAGGCAAACAGACATCGTAACCAAGAGCGAGCAGATTAAGACTACTGGCGCTCACGTCTCTTTGATGTGCCACGCAACAGAAGTTGAGCTGGTCGAAATGCTGGAGAGCAAAGAGCTGTTTAACGGCTTTGCCAACCGCTTCCTATGGGTGAAGGTCAGACGGGAGAAGAAAATAGCCATCCCTAAAAAAGATTGACCCGGCAATTCTAAAGCAGACATAGCCAAGCGTATTGCTCACGCTGCTCGCTGGTGGTCAGGCTAAACCTATTGCCCTGAACAGTGAAGCCCACGCATATTGGGAAGGCCTGTATCCAAGAGCTATCGGAAGATGAAGGTAAGTGCGCCAGTCACGATGGCGCCACATCCAGGAACTGAGCCATACGTCTTAAGGCTGGCTCTCATTTTCACATTGCTCGACTGCAATAACCATAACCATTACACATCTCAGGGCAGCTAAGGCATGTTGGGACTACTGCGATGCCTCAGCCGGTCAAATGTTTACCAGCAGGTGACAAAAAAAAGTCCACTAAACAGCAGCGAATTATGCAGCAGCTTGGTCAGGTCCATGTTCAACCACCAAGATATATGACGCACTTGAGCGCCACGCCTCCAGCGAAGAACTACATTCTTTACTGTCGTCGATGGAGAACTCTGGGCTGATTCAACAATTCAAAGATAAGCCAGGAAAGGTAAAGCCAACCGTCATCTGGAGTATCAGAGACAACAAATAAGTAATGCGTGCGCGTTAGCGAATTTAGCGCGTTAGCGAATTTACTCCCTGAGTGGTGTAACGCTCCAGAGTTGAAATTACAACCACCGGGACGGTGCAATAGTAATCAATCTACACCACGCGTTTAAGGTGAGGATGCTCCTTCGGTTGTGAAGTAGCATCCTTTGCCTTTCGAGAATTTGTAGGTGAAGCAAACGCCTTGGACTGTAGCTTATTTATCTCGCTGACTATCCTCTATCACCTTGTTGACACTCTGGATATCCTCACAAAATGACTTTCTCTCATAAGCGGTCGGCAGATCATATTCTCCGGTATAGCTGAGAATGTGATCAGGGTCCATGCGTCTGGTACGGTTACGCACCCATTGCTTAACCATCTCGACCCGTGCATTAACCATTGATATATAAAGCGAGTAAGCAGACTCAAGTCTCAGCTCATCATGCTGTTTGAGGTCTGGCAGCTTTTCAGCTACAACAGCATCGCGCTCTTGTCTCCAGTTGCCCCTATGTATCCAAGACATGACGGTCTTAATTTTAGTGACGCTATCCTTAGCAATCTGTTTAGTGGGTAATCCAGCCATAAACAAGCGCTTAGCGTGGGAGCGTCTATCTTCAAGTGTGCGTTTCATAAATTCGTAAATTCGTTAAATTCGTAGTTCGTAACTGGAGAAAAGTTTGGCCCGGATTTGTATTGGTTCCGCTAATTATAATTCAAGAAGTGAATCACGCATAACAGCTTACTCTCGGCAAGTGTCATGCGTAAGTTACCATGCGGACAAGCACATGCCAATAGTTAGATGATCCTGTTAAGCTGTACCAGAAACTTTGTTAAATTGCGCACGAGGTATGGCATGGACGCTGCTACAAAAATCTACGAAGGCATACTGGCAGATGGTGAGCCCGGCTTGCAACGGATGAAGCTAAATCGTGAGCCTGAGTCTAATCTTTTGGATTTTAAAAGAGCAAAAGATCAGTCTGCACCACTCAGGCAAGATGATCGGACGCACCTAGCAAAATCCATAGGCGGATTCGCCAATTCTGATGGTGGGGTCTTGGTATGGGGCGTTGATGCCAGAGTACAGAACGGGATTGACGGCGTCTGCGAACTATACCCGATTAAGAAGTTGAAGGCGTTTAAGGTGAGCTAGAACTTGACACCAAAATATGTCTATCCAGTACCTGATGGAATTATTCACACACCCATCTACCCGGACGAGAACAAAGACGAGGGGCTATATATTGACACTAGTGCCCGCTTACGATGGATTGCCTGTTGAATCTACAATAAAGATAAGGTAGTGATTTTTTGTTAGAGCAGGTGATCAGTTTACGGCGATGTCTCATAGTCGCAGCTGATCGCTTTGGTAGAAGACCAACCGAAACTTAGTCTAAGCAGTTGTTGGAGATTATTGCTGAAACACGCGAGAGGTCCGTTTTGCTTTTTGTCACCAACTGAGGAAAGGTCTTGCGCAGAAAATGAATCGTAATAGTTAACTGCGACCTTCCTGGTCAAACCTCTGGATGGCAGCACGATGGTGACGTTAGATTTTCAAGCCACCTACATCTCAGTCGGCATCTGCTTTTATGGGCATCCTGATGAGTTCTACACACCCAGGACTAAGTACAATGGTATGCCGCCTTTGGGCACAACATGGGCGGGGCGTTCATAAACAAATTAAAAAGAAGGTGCTGGGGATCCTACAGAGTTTCTTGTGATGGATTTGTTCATTCTGGGGCAATTAAATTAAGTCTCAATAGAATTGAAACAGGAAACAAAATTAGATACGAATTTAGCGAAGTGAAAAACGATAGGCATC
Organism: Candidatus Obscuribacter sp.; assembly: GCA_016718315.1. GTDB lineage: Bacteria > Cyanobacteriota > Vampirovibrionia > Obscuribacterales > Obscuribacteraceae > Obscuribacter. Next base: position 1,321,226 of record JADKDV010000001.1, read on the forward strand.
GCCTGGACAAATCAGCTAGCACCTAAGATTTCATATAAGGGCAAACAGCTCAGCAGGACCGGAATAGACACGTTTAACAAACAGGAACGATATCTAACGGCTATCCCGTCATCAAAAAAACTAAAGATCAAAAGCTCGCAAAAATTGTAGGCTGTTGTCTCGCACCAATCCACAGGAAGATATACAACATGCCACCACTAGAAATACTCTCTCTAACAGACAAAACAGTTGGTTTTAGATTTATAGAAAATCAAGATCGGTTTACTTTCGAGATTGATAGAGAGTATGCAGCAACCAAGATGCACCTAATTTTAAAAATATTGGATAGCGGCAAGACTAACTTTCTTGACGTTGCAACTGTTGACCGTGAAATAATTTCATTCGCTATAGATCCGGATGGAAGCTCAGTGATTACATTCCTGGCGCACCAGGACTACTTCCTCTAACCAGACCGTGTCATTCCAACATAGTCAACCGATGAATGCCAGCAAACTAAGAGAACTTGCCACAAAGTTCTTAGACTGCACACAGGCAGCTTACGCTGGTAGCTGATGCTTGAGCTGACAGCACCGTAGATAAACTAAACGCAGACAATTAGGGGTAAAGACGTTGACGCTAGGTTTTTACTCCTGTCTCCGTTTATCTTGCCGCTTATCTGCTTGTTATGTCAGTCAGCCAATTTCCCCTCAGCATTGGTCTGGATACCTTGACCCAAAATTTTGGGTACCTACCAAAACTGTCAAATCTGTCAACAGTTTTCGGGGTTTATAGCTATTCAAATGCTCTAGTGAGTGACGATGGGTACACGGTACCGCCAATAAAAACTTGCCTTCACTCAATTATTTAGGGATACCTTGTTTCTAGAAGTGGGACCCTTTACAAGGGGCACGAAATAACCCCGGGAGACTCCCGGGAAACATCCCGGGATTTAATGCAAAACCTTGCAATGCAATGCTACTTGCTTCACATACCCAACCATGACAAAGCGCTCATCATCTCAGGCATCACCCAGCAGAGCTAGCGATAGCAAAACCGGGGCCGGCAGAATCCCCTCGTCTGCCCCATATTCAGCCTTGAGGCTATCAAATCCCCCCGGACCAATCACGGTCCGGGGGTTTTGCTTTTGCCTACTGCCTGGTATGCATCTTTGAACACCGACAAGTCTTACAACCTAAAGCCAGGCACAAGCGACAAACCCAAGTCAAGCACCATTGATTCAACCAGTAACTTAGAAATTCTCTAAGTTACTGGAGAGTTTTTGCCAATAAGTCTCCAGTAACTTAGATACTGTAACTTCTGCCAAATTTTTGCGTCGCTACAAGCAACTAACTTGGGGATGCGCAAAATGTCAGAAAACAAAGAGCAAGACAAAGAACAGGACAAAGAAGAAGAAGAAGAAACCGAGAAAGCAATGTCAAACAGTGACATGCCTCAAGACAAGCTTGCCAAAAAATCTATTGCCGGACAAGAAGATTTAGAAAAGAACGAAAGTGTTGAAGACAAAGAATCAAGACACTTACGGTAATACCGGTGTCTCGACCTGTGGTGTTTCTACTTGTAGCGTTTCGGTAGTCTTGACCTCACTACCACTCTTAGTGGTCTCGACTGTGGTCTCAACTGTCTTTTTGGACTTTTGCTTTTTGACTTTGTCCGGCTTGATATAGCCCGGTCTGCCAACAATCATCTGCAAAAGCGGACTACGTTTACTCAGTATTTGATTGAGCTGACGAGCAGCAAGATCGAGATGGTCAATAGCATCGTGGGTCTTGCTTAGCGTATCGCGCAGGCTGCCATTTTTGTTAGCGGGCTTGCTCAAAGTCTCATCAACCTTAGTCAGGGTGGCACGAGTCTGGCTCAGTATCTGTTTTACATCCGCGCGCAGATCTTTATCGAGCGCTATATCGTGAAACGATTTTGCTGTTTGCTCAATATTTTTGGAAGCCTCAGTTAGACGATTCATCGATGTCACCAGATCTTGTCTGAGACTTTTATCTTTGAGAGTGTCGCTTAAATCATGCATCGTATCCTTGAGATCAGCCATAGCTGCGCGGGCACTCTGAGCCGATTCTCGCAAATCTCCAGAAGTAGCCGGATTGTCCAAAAACTTAGCAATCTTGTGAGTAATTTTGCGCACGTCGCTAGTCAAAGCTTTAATATCTTCTTCCATTGGTAGCGCTCTATCCACAAGAGGAATAGTCTTAGTGGCAAGAATAGAAAGCTGATCAGCTGCACGCGCCAGCCTGTTACGGTCAGCCTCAAAGTTGCGCTGAAATTTTTCCATATCGACTTTAGCCAGACCAATAGCCAGATTATTGAGAGCAAGCTCTGGCCGCACAGGATCCTCGCCCATTACTTCGACGCGCTCATCAAGCAAAGGTAAGGGATAAGCACCGGCAATCTGCGCTGGCATTTTGATCTCTATATACTTGGCACCAACAACACCATTAGTGAGGATGCTAAAAACTGCGCCCTGAGGCACACGTACATTGGGAGAGTGGATGCGCAGCCTGACCAGCACACGCCTGTCCATGAGCCATTCAATCTGCTCGACCATACCGACTCTTACACCGTCAACATATACCGCTGCGTTATCATTGAGCCCGGCTATTTCATGAAAAATTAGCTTGATATGCTGCGGTGGGCGCAGCGAAGAATAACTCTTGAGCCAGCACAAACCCCAGAGCAAAAGTATTATAGCCACAGTCGTAAACACGCCAATGGAGCCGTCAGTCAAAAGTCTGACACTATTGTCGAGTGGTCTTTGCTCGTTAGATGAGATGGTATCGTTTTGCGCTGTCATAACTGCTCACTAAAAATAAACATTGTAAAAATCAAATTAGCGATATAACAACCAATAAAAGTGGCTGTCACCGCCTGTGATGCCACTGGTATATTGGTACCACGACCGACAAAGCCAGCAGCGCATCCGGCAAATACTCCAACTGTCGGGTTTACAACAATCAATTTGACAAAGTAAGTGACCAGATCGCGGTCTTGTATCCCCTGCCTGGCCGACTCCAAAAAGTCCATAGTGGAGTTAACGCCAAGCAGCGGTGCAGCCAGGGCACCGGTAACAAAACCCACCAGTAGTCCGTAACCACCCAGCGGTATAGACATTGCCAGAGCACATAGATAGCGCGGCAGGACAAAACTCCTAGCAAAGTTTAGTTCACTCATATTAGGACTGACCTGGCGTGCTTCTTCGGCTAGTAAACTAGCTACACGCACGCACCAGGCGATACTGACCGTAAGAGGTCCAACCTCGCGCAACAAACCTATCGATATAACAGCACCGGAGAGATCCTGGGCGCGATATTTACTTAACTCAATGACGCACTGAATAGTAAGCGCTACACCAATAGCACAGGCCGCAAGCGCAACAAGGTGGAAAGACCGCAGCCCCATCCAGCGGCAATAAAGTCTCATCTCAGCCCAGGACAAAGTAGTAAAGGCAGCCGGCGTCAGTGACTGCACAAACAGCCTGGCCGATAGCCCGAGCGGAGCAAACCACGGCACTATTTCAACTAAAGGAGTCTTTGTAATGAGTGGTCGTTGCACCTGAATTAAGCCTCTTAGCCACCGCCACAATGCTTGAATGACTTCTTACAGACTGGACAATAAAGCTATGGTTCCCATATACAGTTTGTGCTTTTTCTGGCTGGCAATAATTGCAATCCCGCAATAGACCTGATAGCGCCACCACCAGCAGTGACACAATGATTTTAGAGTCAGATCACAATATTGCCTGACAAAGACGACAATCATCTCTGATAAAAAAATAGCACTGCTTTATGCAGCCGCAGCCTGGCCTATACTATGTATCTGAGCAATACAATTAAATATTGCCAAGAGCGAGCGGGAAGCAAAATGACCAATACGCAAACAGAGACCCAAAATCAGCTAAATACAGAGCCCGAAAGAGTGCGGGCCACTCTGCGCATATACCACCCTGAGCTAAACCCGGATGAGATTACAGCGCTTTTGGGTCTGAGTCCCTCGGTGGCCTGGACCAGAGGTCAGGAAGCCTACGGCTGGACCAAAAAGCCCGGCAATAAAGCCCCATCGGGCGGTTGGCTCTTAAGCTCCAGACAAAAAGTCAAAAGCAATAATGCTATTGCCCACCTGGATTGGCTTTTAGATCAGCTGGCAGGTACCAGCTCAAGCCTCAAAGCCTTACAGGACAAAGGTTTTATGGTAGACGTCGTGGTGGGCTGGCATGCCAGCTCCTGGAATACTACCCAGCTCT